>NZ_JBHXVG010000044.1:0-53844 GCF_042672405.1 Streptomyces sp. NPDC127197
CGCCCGCGGAATACGAAGCCAACTACTACCGAGCAATCACGAAACCCCAGCTCACAGCCACCAACTGAGATCTCCAACGAACCCGGGGCGGTTCACTTCATCCACATCGGGCCCTCGACCTGGGAGCCGGTGAGGCCGATGCCGGAGAGGTCACCGAGCCTGGTCCAGGTGCCGAGGATCGAGTTGCTGCCTTCGAGGGTGATCTGCCCGTCGCCGGAGGCCCGCACGTAGCGGTAGTTGCCGACGCCGGAGGGCATCTCGATGATCTGGGTGTCGATGATCTCCTGGGTGCCGGGGCGGTCGATGTAGAGCTGCGGGGTGGTGATGGTGCGGAAGTCGCTGGTGCGGGCGTAGAAGATGCGGTGCTTCGTCGCGCCGTTGAAGGGCACGTTCGTCGCCCAGTACAGGACGTAGTCGTTGGTCTCGGGGTCCCAGATCGCCTCGGGCGCCCATGCGTTGCGTCCGTCGGGGATCGCGCCGGCGACGTTGAGCAGCCACGGCTGCGACCAGGTGACCAGGTCTGTCGACTCCCACACCACGATGCTGCGGCTGCCGTTGTTGATGGAGCCGTCCACGGTCGACCCGCAGCCCCAGCACAGGTCGGTGGCGATGATCCAGTACTTGCTGCCGTCGGGGATCTCACGAATGCGGGGTCGCGCACCCCCTTCGTACCGACCGTGGAGCGCAGGACCATGCCGCCGCCATTGAGGTCGTTCCAGTGCAAACCGTCCGTGCTGTGGGACAGGTACATCTGCTGGTTGGTCGCCCCCTCCCCGGTGAAGTGCACCATCAGGTAGCCGGGTTCGGCGGCGGCCGCCCGGTCCGGTGTGGTCTGGACTTGGCCTGTGAAGAGGAGGCATACGGCGAGCAGTATCACCGTCAGCCGGGCGCGAAGCGTGCACATGTACATCTCCTGTCGGTCTGCAGATGCCATCACTGGGCGAAAGACGGTCCCGTACGTGATATCGAACAGCGTTCGCAAAAGTGGGCAGACACTAAGGGGGCAAACAGGGCGCGTCAATACATCCGACACGGAGCAGCGCGAGCCTCACTTCGGCGGCGGGAAGACGCTCCGGATACTTGTGTGACAAGTGTTGACGGAGAGAGGTGCAGAACTTATCTTCTGGCCGACCTTACGAACAGTGTTCGATATATCGACCCGGTGTGAAGAGGCGTCCACCGCACCACCAGCAACCAGAGGGAGTACTCCGTGAGACCTGCGCTCACCCGTCGAACGGTCCTCGGCATGATCGCCGGCTCGGCCGCCGCTACCGTCACCGGTGTCTCGGCCGGTACCGCCCACGCCGCCGTGCCCGCCTCCCCCGGTGTGACGTACACGAACACCATCGCCGAGCAGCGGGCCGACCCGCACATCTTCAAGCACACGGACGGTTTCTACTACTTCACCGCCACGGTCCCGGCGTACGACCGGATCGTGCTGCGCCGGGCCACCACGATCCAGGGGCTCACGTCGGCCGCCGAGACGACCATCTGGACGAAGCACTCCACCGGTGAGATGGGCGCCCACATCTGGGCTCCGGAGATCCACTTCATCGACGGCAAGTGGTACATCTACTTCGCCGCGGGCGCCGCCAACGACATCT
The DNA here is from genome assembly GCF_042672405.1 of Streptomyces sp. NPDC127197. Classification (NCBI taxonomy): domain Bacteria; kingdom Bacillati; phylum Actinomycetota; class Actinomycetes; order Kitasatosporales; family Streptomycetaceae; genus Streptomyces; species Streptomyces sp. NPDC127197. The sequence goes on from NZ_JBHXVG010000044.1 coordinate 1,605, forward strand.
GGAGGATCCGGCCCTACGTCCTGGAGTGCACGGCCGCGAACCCGATCACGGGCACCTGGACGGAGAAGGGCCGTATCGCCCTGCCGCTGGACACCTTCTCCCTGGACGCGACGACCTTCGTCGTCAACGGCACCCGCTACCTGGCCTGGGCGCAGAACGACCCGGCCGTCGGCCGCGGCACCAACATCTACCTGGCGCGGATGTCCAGCCCGTGGACCATCACCGGCGCACCGGTCATGATCAGCCGACCGACCGCCGCGTGGGAGACCGCCGGAGGGGAGACGGTCAACGAGGGCCCGGCCGTGATCCAGCGGGGCGGCAAGGTCTTCATGACCTTCTCGGCCAGTGCCACCGACGCCAACTACTGCATGGGCATGCTGACCGCGTCCGCCTCGGCCGACCTGCTGAGCGCGTCGTCGTGGGCCAAGAGCACAGGCCCGGTCTTCGCCAGCTACGCCGCCACCAGCCAGTACGGCCCCGGGCACAACCAGTTCACGGTCTCCGAGGACGGCAAGTCGGACATCCTCGTCTATCACGACCGCAGCTACAAGGACATCAGCGGTTCCCCGCTCAACGACCCCAACCGCCGCACCCGCGTGCAGAAGATCTACTGGAAGGCCGACGGCACACCCGACTTCGGCATCCCGGTCGCCGACGGCCTCACGCCGATCCGGCTCTCCTCGTACAACTTCCCCGACCGGTTCATCCGGCACTGGGAGTACCGCGCCAAGATCGAGCCGAACGTCTCCCCGCTCGCCGACTCGCAGTTCCGCATCGTCGCCGGTCTCGCCGGCACGGGCACCGTCTCCCTGGAGTCGGCGAACTTCCCCGGCTACTTCCTGCGCCACAAGAACAATGAGGTGTGGGTGGAGAAGAACGACGGGACGTCGCTGTTCGCCGCTGACGCCTCCTTCACGGCCCGGGCCGGCCTCTCCGACTCCGCCGGGGTCTCGTACGAGTCGTACAACTTCCCGGGCCGCTACATCCGCCACTACAACTACCTGCTGTACGTCCAGGCTCTCAGTACGACGACCGACCGGGCGGACGCCACCTTCTACACCCAGTGAGCCGGCGCCGCCCGCCCGTCACTTCCGCTCTGTCGTCCGGACGGGGAGGGGCTCGGCCGAGCGCAGGTGCTCCCTCAGCCACTGCTCGGTGTTGCTCACGTGCAGCAGTGCGGCGGCCTGGCTGAGGGCGGCATCCCGGGTGGACAGCGCGTTGAAGATCGCCTCGTGTTCGGCCAGGGTGCGGCCGGCGGCCTTGTCGTCGACCAGACCGCGCCAGATGCGGGCGCGCAGAGTGCGGCCGGAGATCCCTTCCAGGAGAGTGAGGAGGGTCTCGTTGCCCGTGGCCGAGACGACGGCGCGGTGGGAGGCGGCGTCATGGGCGTTGAGCTGTTCCACGTCGTCGCGGGCCTCGCGCATGGCGTCCAGGTGCCGTTTCACTTCGGCCAGCTGGGCGTCGGAGATCCGGGTGGCGGCAAGGGCCGCAGCCATCGGTTCGAGGAGCCGCCGTACTTCCATGAGGTCCTGAAGGGCGACCGAGTCACCTTGGAGCAGCTCCACCGCGCCCCCGAGTCCCTCCAGGAGCAGGCTCGGCTGCAGGCTGGTCACATAGGTGCCGTCGCCCCGCCGGACCTCCAGGACCCGCGCGACGGCCAGTGCCTTGACCGCTTCCCGGGCGAGGTTGCGGGACAGTCCCAGCTGGGCGGCCAGGTCCGGCTCCGGCGGGAGCCTCGAGCCGGGCGGCAGCGCACCGTTCCGGATCAGCTCACGGATATGCTCGATGGCCTTGTCCGTCAGAGACACCGCGCGTCCCTCCCCCACCGTGCCCGCGAGCACGTCCGACCTGATCAGCCCCTGAGCACGGAGATCGTCCCAGAGGCCGTGGGGACACGCTGATCATGGAGTTGCACGTTTCGTCCGGCCTGTTCCGCAGTCCGCAGTCCGCAGTCCGAGGGTGACGTTGATGATACTGGCGTGTACGGGAAGGCGATCGCGGCAGCGGGCAGGGCGGTCCCGTGCGCCTCGCAGACCTCGGCGATCGCCGAGCGCGGACCAGGGCAGGCGGGGCGTCCTGGTAGTCGTACTTCATGCCCTCGGCGGGCCGGTCGCGGGAGAGGAGTCCGGAGTTGAACACGCCCACCGCCACCACGCTCTTGCCCAGTTCCCGGGCGGCGGGCAGGACGTCGTCCAGCGCCGACTGGTCCAGGAGTGTGTAGCGCCCGGCCGGCATCACCACGTCGGCGGCGGTCTCGCGCAGGAAGCGGGCGAGCATCGCAGACTGGTTCATGCCGGCGCCGACCGCGCCGATCACACCCTGGTCGCGCAACTCCGCCAGCATGGGCATGGCCTCCTCGGCCGCCTGCCGCCAGTGGTCGTCCGGCCTCGGTGTCGACGCCGCGTGGCTCCTTGTTGGGCACCAGTAGCCTGCCCACCTTCGAGGAGATGACGTACTCGTCACGCTGGCGGCCTCGCAGGGCGGCACCCAGACGGCGCTCGGAGAGACCGAGGCCGTAGTGCGGTGCGGTGTCGAAGTACCGCAGGCCGGCTTCCCAGGCCGCGTCCACGGCGGCTGCCGCGTCGTCGGCCGGGGTGACGCGGTAGAGGTTGCCGATCACGGACGCCCCGAAGCCCAGCTCGGTGAGGGCGACGGGCGTGTTCTGGATCTTCCGCTGGTGCAAGGCGTGCTCCTGGGATACGGGGGTGGGGGCGCCGGTCAGCGTCTGACGTGGGCCGTTTCGCCCGCGATGAGCGCCTCGACCTAGGCGAGCGAGGCCATGGAGACGTCTCCAAGCGTGGTCATGGTGAGCGCGCCGTGGGCGGTGCCGTAGGCCAGGGCCTGAGTGCGGGCGCCGTGTCCAAGGTACGGGCGGAGGTGTAACGGACGGCGAGTGTCATCGTGTCGTCAGGGTCCCTTCAGCGCGGACGCCGATGGTCAGCAGCAGGTTGGCGTACGTACGGGTGTCGGCGGTGACGATCGCCAGGGCCAGGTCCGGCGAGCGGGCGGCGTCGTAGAACTCGAAGCGGCCGAGCGTGCCGACCGGGGCGGGTGCCAGCATCGAGCGGTACTCGGCGATGGCGGGCGGCTCCGGTTCGCCCTCGGGCGGCACCATCACGTGGGCCGCCTCGACGGGCAGGGCGCGCAGCAGGACGTCGAGCACGGTGGTGACGTCGAGCAGGCCGGGCGCCAGGTTGAGGTGGACGGTTCTGGCGCGCTCGCCGGTGGCGGTGCTGGCGGGGTAGTGGCCGTCGGCCAGCAGTACGCGGGCGCCGTGGCCGGCTCCGGCCAGGGATTCGAGGATGCCGGGATGGAGCAGTTCGGTCAGGAGCACGGCGTCCCTTCCTTCGTCGGAGTGGGGGCAGGGGTCAGGTGGTAGAAGGCGGTCGCGGTGCCGGCGAGCAGCGCGCGGATCTCGGTCGCGGAGCAGCCGTCCAGGAGTTCCTCGACGGCTGCGGCCCAGCGGTTCCAGCCCCCCGCGAGGACGCAGACGGGCCAGTCGGAGCCGAACATCAGCCGGTCGGGACCGAAGGCGGAGAGCAGGACGTCCCACACCGGGCGGATGTCGTCGACCGCCCACTTCTCGTGGTCGGCCTCGGTGACCAGACCCGACACCTTGCAGTGAACCTGGGGATGCCGGGCCAGCATCCGCAACTGCTGTGCCCTGTCGGTCAGTTCCCGCCGCGCGATGGGGGGCTTGCCGGCGTGGTCCAGGACGAGTGGCGGCTCCGGCAGCCGTTCCGCGAGGCGGATCGCCTGCGGGAGCTGGTGGCTGCGGACCAGCACGTCGTATCCGAGCCCGCGCTCCCCCACCGCTCGCAACCCCAGCTCGACGTCCGGCTGTTGAAGCCACTGCGGATCGGGCTCGCCCTGCACGACGTGCCGTACGGCCCGCAGGTACCGGCCCGCGGGTCCGGTCCGCAGATCGTCGAGCACGTCGCCGATCGCGGGGGACGTCAGATCCGCCCAGCCGACGACGGCGCCGATCAGCGGGTCGCTGCCGGCCAGAGCCAGGAGGTCCCGGGTCCCGGGCACGGAGGCGATGCACTGGACGACCACCGCTGGTCAGCCGCTGTCCGGCGATCGGCCGGGTCGCCGCCGATCGCAGGGCGTGCGTGCCGAAGCTGCGGCGGATCGGCTCGTGCCCGGGCTCGTCCAGCCAGGGCTGTGGCCGGACGTTCAGGTTCCACACGTGGTGGTGGGCGTCGACGAGGGCCTGGGCGTCAGACACGAGCGGTCCAGACGCGGCCGTCGGGGTAGGGGCGTACTCCTGGAGGGACTCGGTGTGCATGTGCGCGCTCAGTCCGGGCAGCGTCGGCGCCTGGTAGTGGCCGTCGGCGATGCGGACCGGGTCGACGAAGTGCTCGTGCGGGTGGTCGACGTACTTGATGACGCGGTCCTCGGTCGTGCCGGAGACGGCGACGTAGTCGAACATCGACAGGTGCTGCACCATTTCGCACAGGCCGACGCCGCCCGCGTGCGGGCAGACCGGCACGCCGAACTTCGCGGCGAGCAGCAGGATCGCGATGTTCTCGTTGACGCCGCCGACCCGCGCGGAGTCAATCTGCACGATGTCCACCGCGCCCGCCTGCAGCAGCTGCTTGAAGACGACCCGGTTGGCGACGTGTTCGCCGGTGGCCACTTTGATGGGGCTGACGGCCTTGCGCACGGCGACGTGGCCGAGGATGTCGTCGGGTGAGGTGGGCTCCTCGATCCAGTACGGCTGGTACGGGGCCAGGGCGCGCATCCAGTCGATCACGTCCTGGACGTCCCATCTCTGGTTGGCGTCCACTGCGATGCGGATGCCGTCACCGACCGTCTCACGGGCGGTGCGCAAGCGCCGTACCTCGTCCTCCAGGGACGCGCCGACCTTCAGCTTGATCTGGGTGAAGCCGTCGGCGACGGCCTCGCGGGCGAGGCGGGCCAGCTTCTCGTCGGAGTAGCCCAGCCAGCCGGGGGTGGTGGTGTAGGCGGGGTAACCACTCTCCAGCAGGCGGGAGATGCGCTCCTCGCGGCCGGGCTCGGGCGGCGCAGGATCTCCAAGGCCTCCTCGGGGGTGAGGGCGTCGGACAGCCAGCGGAAATCGACCTGTGCGACCAGGTCCTCCGGGGACATCTCGCCGAGGAAGCGCCATACGGGCTTGCCCGCACGCTTGGCCGCCAGGTCCCAGGCGGCATTGACGACCGCCCCCGTGGCCATGTGGATGGCGCCCTTCTCCGGTCCGGGCCAGCGCAGTTGGGGGTCGTGGGATCGGCTACTCCGGAGACAACTTCACCGGCACTTCCTGGACCTCCACCGCCGACAACCCCGACCTCAGGGTCACCGGCAACAACGACCGGATCACCTCGCTGAGGTTCCAGTTCAACCCGGCCATGTACTTCCGGATCAGCAACGTCACCAACGGCCTCGCCCTGGACAGCGGCGGCAACGTTGCCTCCGGGTCCAACCTCAAGCAGTGGACCTGGGACGGCAGCAGCAACCTGCAGTGGCACGCGGAGCCGGTCTCAGGCGGCTACTACCGGCTGGTCGAGGACTGCTCGGCAAATCTGCGCTGGTCGGGATCCTGCCGGCCGCGGTCCACGATCATCGCCTGCTCGACGCGCTGAAGATGGTGCTGCGTCAGGACCGGGGCGGCACACAGCATCACCTCGTCCGTGGAGGTGCGGCCGCCGTCGGTGACGGTGAACCGTACGGTGATCCGGCCGTCCCAGCCCTCCCGTATGACGTCCCGCCCGTCCAGGCCCGGGACCGTGCGCAGGGTGCCAGGTATTCCGGCGTCCGTACGACGTTGCCCTGGGCGTCGTTGCAGGCCTGGAGCCGGGCATGGGACAGCCGGCGGCCGTCCGGCGTCCTGGTCTTGCAACGCCGGTGCGTGTCATCGAGGTTGGGCAGGAAGATCGCACCTCGCCCGCTGTTCCACGCCGCCTTGCCCGCGACATCGGAATCCCCGGTGACGTCGACCGCCCCGTCCCGGTTCACATCGGCGCGAATGTCCGCCCGTACGCCCCGGGTGTCGGCGGCCACGGCGGCCGGCACCGCGCCGGAGACGACTGCCAGGGCTCTCGCCAATGCAGGCGCCGTCTTGGGCCCGACTGTACTCATTCACCCGCTCCTCTCGGCCTTGACCTGCACCTCCATCCCATCGCGGCGCCCGAAGCCGCTCACGCCCCCGACCAGCGGGACCACCCCCGCCGACAGGCCGGACTCCGACCATCCGAAAGTGGGACGCATTGCACCGACGGCGGCACCGTTGCCCGGAAAACCGCACCAAATGCTCAGTCAGAGAGGCAGGCCGCTCGCATCAGGCAGCACACCCGGCGTCGTGAGTGATCTCGACGCCGACCATCCGCGCTCCGCCGCGCTCTATGCGCCGGCGAAGGAGCCGCTCCTTGCGGCGTGACCGCCGATCGCGGCTCCGACCAGCCGGCTCTCGAAGGACCGCAGTATCTGTTCGAGATCCGTCGCGTCGAACGACGTCGCATCCGTCCCGAGACTGATTCCGGCCGTCTCGGACATGCCCCACACATCGAAGGAGAGGTTTCCGGAGTACGCGTCGACGAGTTTGGGGAATCGTCGGTAACGGCTGGATGCCATGGCTCGGTCGAGGTCCTGCGGTGCCCTGTCCGCGCGAGCCCGGATCAGCGTGCGGGGCGCTATGGGGCGGATGTTGACCACGTACGGGTTGTGTGCGGAGCGGCCCAGTTCGGCGGAGACCTCGTCCAGGGATCTGGCGTAGCGGTCGGGCTCTCGCAGGCTGACGGAGGAGGATCTGACGAGTGCCGCGTCGACGGCTCGGCACAGCGCCGGGAACCGGTCGCCGCCCAGGGACGTGTCGACCGGGACGAGGGCCCTGCCGGCGATATGGGCCACCGCCTCGCGGGCGAAGGTGGTTTGCCGGTTGGGCATCACGGTGTTGAACACGCAGGTGCCGATGCCGAGGTGCTCGGCGAGCGTGCACGCGTATGCGGCTTGCAGGACGGCGGCCGCGGATGTCCGGTACTGCTTCGCCAGACCGGCCGCCGCGAGGGCGACCGCCGCGGAGTCGAGGCATACGAAGTTGTAGACGGCGGCCCTGTGGCCCGGGGGCGCCTGGAGTTCGGGCATGGCGGACCGACGGAGCATGGCCCGGTCATGGGTGTCGACACGATGGGCGTGCCGCCGCCCCGAGGGACTGGCTTCGAAGCTCGCGATCTGCCGCGGCTGCCACCCCGAGCCGACGTCGGCGCCCGGATCGGCGGCCAGTCGGGCTATGTGTTCGGCCGCGATCCGGGCGCTCGTCGTGTCCGCCGAGAAGTGGTGCAAGGACAGCGCGATGTGGATGGGTCTGCCCTCCACGGTGATGACGGCGGCCCGCAACGGCAGGTCGTCCGGGGCGAATCCGGGCTCGGCCAGTCGGAGCGTGAAGGCGCTCAGCTCGTCGTAGGTCGGCGGGGCGTCGGAGGCGTACTCGTCGATCTGGAGCACGCCGGAAGCCACGACGACCGCGCGCGGGTGCCCGTCCGCGTCACGTGGATAGAGCGTGCGCAGCGCCTCGAAGTGAGCCATGACCGCGGCGAAGGCATGCAGCACCGCGGACATGTCAGGCCGGCCGTCCAGCGCCCGCCCCATCCGTACGTTCCTGTTGCGGGGTCCGTGGAGATGGGGGTGGCATCCTTCGCGTTCATGGGCCTTCTGCGACCAGGTCAGTTCATGCTCTCCGGCGGTGCCGGCGACGAAGACGACGTCATGGCGTGCGGTCTGTCGCATACCCGCCCCGGCCCTCCTCCGGTACGGACCCCGATCCTCCACACCGTCCGGCGGTACGACGCCGCGGCCGGAGCGCGGGCGCCCCCCTGTTCAGGCAGAGGATAGATCCGCGCGGGCCGCGTGCGTCAATGGTCGGAGAGTGTGGAACGCGGCGGCGGACTGTCTTCTTGCCGCGTCCCACCGCTCCTCACCACGTCCCGCCGGCGATCGCGGCCAGGTGGACACCGCCCCGCAGAACGAGATGCAGATCGTGCACCCCGGTCACCTCCTCCGGCATCCGCGCGCTGACCGTGCGCCAGTCGTACCGGCCGTCGGTGCCGGTGGTGACACGGAGGACGGCGAGCAAGGTTCCGGCACCGGGAGCGCCGTCAGCGTAGATCTCGACGGTCGCGTCCTCCTCCGTCGCGCACGACACCTCGGCCGTGATGACCCGCGGCCCGTCTGCCGGGCTGCCCAGGTCGACTGAGCCGTAGCGCAGTGCGCAGTGGATGTCACCGGTCGCCGGGGTGACCGCCTCCCCCTTCTCCCGGGTGGCGTCGACGAGCGTGCCGCCCTCGCACTCGTCGAAGTCGACGGCCTCCAGTCGTCCGCCGAGGAGAGTGCGGGCAGGGAGCGCCGGCCCCGTCACGGTGAGGGGCGCTGTCAGGGCGATGGCTTCGGCCGAGTGCCCGATCAGGATCTCGTACGGCCCCGGGTCCACGGCGAGGGCGCCGGCCGAGACGGACCAGTGGGCCAGGGCCGCGACGGGCAGGTCGAACTCCAGCCGCCGCCGTTCACCGGGGGTGAGGGAGACCTTGCGGAAGTCCGTCAGTCTGCGCCTGGGCGCGCGGTGGCGGGCGGCGAGCGCGCGGGTGTAGAGCTGCACGGTCTCGGTGCCCGTGCGCGTCCCGGTGTTGGTGAGCTCGACGCTCACGGCCAGGGTGTCGTCCTGCGCCGCTTCCCGGGCGGACAGCCGCAGGCCGGAGTAGGCGAAGCTGGTGTAGGACAGGCCGTGCCCGAAGGGGTACAGCGGTGCGGCGTCGTGGTACTGGTACGTCCAGCCGACGCTGATGATGTCGTAGTCGAGGCGGCCGGGCAGCGGGTCGTCGCCGCGGTACCAGGTCTGCGGGAGCCGTCTGGAGGGTTCGGCCTCGCCAAGCAGGATCGCGGCGAGTGCCCGGCCCGTCTCCTGCCCGCCGTGGGAGGTCCACACCACGGCGGGCAGGTACTCGTCCGCCCAGTCGACGGCGTACGGGTAGCTGCTCATCACGACCAGTACCGACTCGGGACGCTCGGTGGCGACGGCGCACAGCAGGGCCTCCTGCGCGGGCGGCAGTGAGATGCCCGCACGGTCCTCGGTCTCGCGGCCGTTGATGTGCGGGTCGTTTCCGAGGACGAACACGGCGACGTCCGCCGAGGCAGCGGCCGCGACGGCTTCGGCGATTCCGTCCCTGACGACCGTTCGGGTCCAGCGTTCCGCCTGCTCGGTGGCTTGGGCAGAGAGGGTGACGCGGCCGGTGGCGGGGTCCACGGCGGCGTAGCGGCCGTTGCTGATGTTGCGCAGCAGTTCCGTACCGTCCGGCTGGGGTTCCAGCCGGAAGGTCTCGTGGACGAACCAGCCGTTCGGCTGCGTCTGGTCGGCGGCGAGAGTGAGGTCGCCGTCCTTGAGGGTGACGTAGCGTTCCGTGCAGGCGTTGCGGAGGGTCAGCACACCTTCACCCCAGTCGAACAGGTCGTGGCAGGCGCTGTCGCCCGCTTCCTGCTCGTCCGAGTGAGCACCGGCCACCATGGGCCCGCCGGTGTCGAGCGTCGGCACGCGCAGGAGGCCTCCGGTGGAGGCGGCGCGCAGCGTGATCCGGTCGACTCCCTCCGCGCGGACCGCTTCGACCCCGCGCTCCTTGAGGGCCGCCTCCAGGCCGGTGGCAATGGTGATCCGGTACGGCATGGTGCCGCTGTACCAGTCCTCGAAGAGGGTGTCCGCCAACGGACCGACGAGCGCGACGCGCCCGCCGGGGGCCGGTGACAGCGGCAGTGCGCCGTCGTTCTTCAGCAGCACCACCGACTCCGTGGCGGCGCGCAAGGCGAGCGCCCGGTGGGCGGGGCTGTCCACGACGTCGTCGCGGATGCCGGCGTAGGGGTCGAGGTCCGGATCGAACTCGCCGAGGCGGAAGCGTATCGACAGGTGGCGTCGCGCGGCGCGGTCGATGTCGTCCTCGGTGAGCAGCCCGCGGTCGACCGCCGTGCGAAGCCGGTCGAGGGTGATGCTGCCGTCCTCGTCCAGTTCGGTGATGCTGTCGACGCCGGCGCGTACCGCAGCCGCGTGGGAGGTGGGGTGGTCGTCGAAGTAGTGCTCCGATTCGGCGAGGTTGGTCACCGCTCCGGCGTCGCTGCAGACGAACAGCTCGTGGCCGGTGGGCTCGGCCCAGCGCCGTACCTCGGTCTCGAGCAGTGGACTGACATGGCAGGGGCGGCCGTTGATGAGGTTGTAGGCCGGCATGACGCCGGTGGCGGCGCCGGACGCGATCGCCGGGCGGAAGGCGGCGAGGTCGTATTCGTGCAGCACCCTGGGCGGTACCACGGAGGAGGTGATGTCGCGCTCGTCCTCGTTGTTGTAGGCGAGGAAGTGCTTCAGGAGCGGTGCAGTGCGCAGATAGGCCGGGTGGTCCCCGGCCAGCCCGCGGCAGAAGCTGACAGAGAGCCGGCCGGTGAGCAGCGGATCCTCCGCGTACCCCTCCTCGTTGCGGCCCCAGCGGGGGTCGCGCAGCAGGTTCACCACGGGGGCCCAGACCTGAAGGCTGTGCCGGTCGCCGTCGGCGGCGGGGCGCTGGTGGAAGGCGCGGGCCTCGGTGCCGACGGCCGTGGCGACCTCGTGCAGCAGCTCCTCGTGCCAGGTGGCTCCCAGGCCTACCGCCTGCGGGAACACGGTGGCCGGCCCCAGCCAGGCCACGCCGTGCAGCCCTTCGGTACCGGTCTTGAAGGGGGCCAGTCCGAGGCGCGGGACTCCTGGTGAGTACTGGTAGAGCAGCTCGATGCGCTCGTCGAGCGTCAGCCGGGAGATCAGGTCGTCGACTCGCCGGGCGAGGGGTAGCGCGGGGTCACGGAACGGCAGGTCGGTGGTGGGCGGCTCGGGGGATGTGGCGGCGGTACTCACCTGAGAAGTCCCTTGCAGGAGGTCGACGGAGAAGGCGTGGGAAGCGTGGGCGGCTGCGGAGCCGGGCGGCGTACGGCTTTTGTCGATCGCACTGTCGTGAGTCGAAGCGCTTCGACGTTGACATGACGCTGAGTCGTGTGTCAATCACAGGTCGCCCAGCCGTCGCGAGCCGTTCTTCCGGCGTCGGTGTTCCTCTTTGAGAGTTCACCCAGAAGGCCAGCTCACCTGGGGAAAAGCCGCATGGAGGGCGGTGCGTGCTCTCACCCCCGACCGTGCCTGTTATCGAAAAGTGACCTTGGCGGCCCGTTGCCGCCCCCGGAAACACGGCCTTAGTCTCACCGAAACGTCGAAGCGCGTCGACTCGGTTGGCTGCCGCCCTCCGGACATGAGACCACCGGACGACGCAGCGTCTGCCCGCCCGCCGGTCGGATCGACGCAAGCGAAGGGCCGCAACGACATGAGCAGTGAGATGAACCGCCGAGTCGTCCTGCGAACAGCCGCCGGCGTGGCGGGCGCCGCCTCCCTCTCACCGCTGCCGCCCGCCGGCAACGAGGACTACCAGGCCGTGTCCCGGGCGCTGGGCACCACGATCAACATGCAGCCCGCCGGCGGGAACACCTACGGCACGTCCGGCACCCTCGGCGCGCCGGACGAGGCCTGCGGAATCGCCCTCTGGAGCCGGCCGGCCGGACCGCGGCTTGTGCGCAGGCCCCGTACGGACCCGCACCCGAAAGGCAAGGACCCGTCATGACCCATGCCCCGCACCTCTCCCGCCGAGGCCTGCTGGCCGCAGGCGCGGCCACGGCCGCACTCCCCCTGCTCGCCCCCTCCGGTGCCTCCGCCGCACCCGTCACATCCGCCACATCCGCCCGCGTGGCCGGGAAGGTCCGGCACACGCCCTACACCTTCCGCAACGCCGAGATAGTCGGCGGCGGCTTCGTCACCGGCATCGTCTTCAACCAGAGCGAGCCCGGACTGGTGTACGCGCGCACCGACATCGGCGGCGCCTACCGCCTCGACACGGCGTCCCGGCGGTGGATCCCCCTCACCGACTGGATCGGCTGGGACGAGTACGGACACACCGGCATCATCAGCATCGCCACCGACGAGGTCGACCCCGACCGCGTCTACCTGGCGGCGGGCACCTACACCCTCCCCGACTGGGACCCGAGCATGGCGGCGATCCTGCGCTCGACCGACCGCGGCCGCACCTGGAAGACCACCCCTCTGCCGTTCCGGCTGGGCGGCAACATGCCCGGCCGGGGCATCGGCGAGCGGCTGGTGATCGACCCCAACCGCAACAGGATCCTCTACCTGGGAGTGCGCGGGGGCCACGGGCTGTGGCGCAGCACCGACCACGGCAAGACCTTCGCGAAGGTGACCAACTTCCCCAACGTCGGCAACTTCGTGCCCGACCCCACCGACCCCGACGGCTACAACGGCGACAACCTGGGTGTGCTGCAGGTCGTCTTCGACAAGCGCACCGGCAGAGCGGGGAAGGCCACCCGGACCCTCTATGTCACCGTCGCCGACAAGGACAACATCCTGTACCGGTCCACCGACGCGGGAGCGACCTGGGAACGCGTACCCGGGCAGCCCACCGGCTTCATCCCGCACCACGCGGTCTTCGACCACGTCGGCGGCTACCTGTACCTGGCGACCAGCGACACCGCCGGCCCGTACGACGGCTCCAAGGGCGACGTGTGGAAGCTGGACACCGCCACCGACACCTGGACCCGCATCAGCCCGGTCCCGTCCACCAGCGACGACAACAAGTGGGGTTACAGCGGCCTGACCATCGACCGGCAGAACCCGGACACCCTGATGGTGTCCACCCAGGTCAAGTGGTATCCCGACTGCATCCTCTTCCGCTCCACCGACGGCGGCGCGAGCTGGACCCGCGCGTGGGACCTGGGCCCGAATGCCGAGCGCACCCTGCGCTACGACATCGACATCTCCGCCGCCCCCTGGCTGACCTGGAACGCCTCGCCGTCGCTGCCCGAGATGGCCCCCAAGCTGGGCTGGATGATGGAGTCCGTTCAGATCGACCCCTTCGACTCCGACCACTTCATGTACGGAACCGGGGCGACGATCTACGGCGCCGACAACCTCACGGACTGGGACAGCGGCGGCACGGTACATCTGTCCGTGCGGGCCCAGGGCCTGGAGGAGACCGCGGTCCTGTGCCTGATCAGCCCGCCCGCCGGTCGCGCGCACCTCTTCTCCGGCGTCGGCGATGTCGGCGGCTTCCGGCACACGGATTTCCGCAAGGCGCCGAAGATGTACGACAGCCCGACCTTCGGCGGCACCCCGGCCCTGGACTACGCGGAGCTGGCGCCCCACACGATCGTGCGGGTCGGCCACCCCACCAGCGGCTGGACCCAGCACTTCGCCATCTCCACCGACAGCGGCGACACCTGGACGCCGTCGCGCAGTGAGCCGGCCGGTGTCACCGGGCCCGGAGTCGAGGACCAGGCCGTCGCCATCAGCGCCGACGGCAGACGGATCGTCTGGTCCCCGGCCGGAGCGCCGGTCAGCTGGTCCGACGACCACGGAGCGACCTGGACGGCCTCGAAGGGGCTGCCGACCGGGGTTTCGGTGCGCTCCGACCGGGTGAACCCGGCGAAGTTCTACGCCTACGACTCCGGCGTCTTCTACCTCAGCACGGACGGCGGCAAGAGCTTCGAGGCCACGGCGGCGACCGGTCTGCCCACCGCGGGGAACGTCCGGTTCAAACCGGTACCGGGCCATGAAGGCGACATCTGGCTGGCCGGCGGCACCACCAAGCCCACCACCCCCACACCCTACGGGCTGTGGCGGTCGACCGACTCCGGATCGTCCTTCACCAGGTTCGAAGTGGTGGACCAGGGCGACGTCGTCGGATTCGGCAAGGCCGCACCCGGCGCCCCGTACCCCGCCGTCTACACCAGCTCCAAGATCCACGGCGTCCGCGGCATCTTCCGGTCCGACGACGCGGGCCGGAACTGGATCCGCATCAACGACGACCGGCACCAGTACGCCTGGACCGGCAACACCATGACCGGAGACCCCCGGATCTACGGTCGCGTCTACTTCGGGACGAACGGACGCGGAGTCATCTACGGCGACCCGAAGTGAGGTTCGGCTCCCGGCCGCCCCGCTCCGCACCCGCCGTCCCGAAGGGAGACCGACGTGGCCCTGCCGTGCGTCGGCCAGCGGCTTGGACAGGAGCAAGTCCGGCTGGTGGTCCGGCAGCAGCCTCACCCCGTTCTTCAACTACGACCTGAACAGGGGCTTCTACACCAACGACCACTACCTCAACAGCGTCATGGCCGGCTGGGAATTCGGGCCGGGCGACTATACGGCTCACTCCTGGGGCGCCGTGGGCTTCTGACGCCGCGCTGCCCTTGTGCGTCACCGCGCCGCACACCACCGTGCTCGCCGTCGAGTTCGTCGGCGAGCACGGCCTGAACCGAGACACCGGCCCCACAGCACACGAACTGCCGCCCGGTGGCTGCGCGGTCCCGTGCGGCCACTGACCTGGAAAGGACATCATGGAGAACGAACAGCGGAGCTTCCGCTGGGGTCACGACGCCCTGCATCTCGAGTTCGTCCTCGGCGACGACGGCAGCGCCCGCCTGACGCATCTCGGACTGCCCGGCGAAGCGGGCAGCGACCCCCGTGCGTCCCTGCCTCTGGTGGAGGTGACGGCCGCGGGTCACGGGCGCGGCTGGTCGGGCAGCCGCTTGATCGGGACCGCTCTCGGCGGGCGGCTGCGCCACCGGGCCCACCGCGCGGCCCGCGACGGCGACTGGCACACGCTGACCGTGCATCTCCACGACCCGGAAACCGGGTTGGCCGCGGAGGTGACCTACCGGTCGCCGGACGGCATCCCCGTGCTCCGCAGCGAAGTGATCCTGCGCAACGAAGGGCGGACCACACTGCACCTGGAGTCGGTCAGCTCACTCACGGTGGGCTGCCTCACCCCGCAGGACCCGGCGGCCGTCGACGCCGCCGACCTGCTGTGGGCGGACAACGACTGGCTCGCCGAGTGCCGCTGGCAGCGGCAGCCGATGCGCCGGACCACACCCGACCCCAGCGGACGCGTGAAGTACGGGCACGGCAAGGCCGGCTTCGCCCTGAACGGCCAGGGCACCTGGTCCAGCTGTGGACACCTGCCCATGGGCGGACTGACGGACCGGCACACCGGCCGCACCTGGGTGTGGCAGATCGAGCACAACGGAGGGGGCTGGCGCTGGGAGTGCCAAGAGCACGACAACTCTGCCTACGCGGCACTGTTCGGTCCCACCGACACCCACCACGGCTGGCGGCACCCCCTGGAACCCGGCGCCGCCTTCCGCACCGTACCCGTGGCCCTGTCCTTCAGCGCCGACGGCGGCCCCGACGCCGCGTTCGCCGCGCTGACCCGCTACCGCCGCGCCCACCGCCGCCCGCATCCCGACCACCGGGGTCTGCCCGTCATCTTCAACGACTACATGAACTGCCTGATGGGAGACCCCACCACCGACAAACTGCTGCCGCTGATCGACGCGGCGGCCGAGGCCGGCGCCGAGTACTTCGTCATCGACGCGGGCTGGTACGACGACAGTGACGGCTGGTGGACCAGCGTCGGTGCCTGGGAACCATCCGCCTCCCGCTTCCCGGGCGAGAAGGGGATCCACGAGGTACTGGACCGTATCCGCGAACGCGGCATGGTCCCCGGGCTGTGGCTGGAGCCGGAAGTCATCGGCGTCGACAGCCCCATGGCCAAGTCCCTGCCCGACGAGGCGTTCTTCCGCCGCGACGGCGTCCGCGTCACGGAGTCCGGCCGGCACCACCTGGACCTGCGCCACCCCGCCGCCCGTGGCCACCTGGACCAGGTCGTGGACCGCCTGGTCGGCGAGTGGGGCGTCGGCTACCTCAAGCTCGACCACAACATCGACCCCGGCTCCGGCACCAGCGCCCACCCCGGCGAGACCCCGGGCGCCGGCCTGCTCGGCCACAACCGGGCGCACCTCGACTGGCTCGACGGCATCCTGGACCGCTACCCGCACCTGGTGGTGGAGAACTGCTCCTCGGGCGGCATGCGCTGGGACCACGCCCTGCTGTCGCGGCTGCAACTGCAGTCCACCAGCGACCAGCAGAACCTGCAGCTCTACGCGCCCATCGCGGCCTCCGCGCCGACCGCCGTCACTCCCGAGCAAGGCGCCGTGTGGGCCTATCCGCAGCCGGAGGACTCCCTCGACGAGGTCGCCTTCACCATGGCGAGCGGCCTCCTCGGCCGCATCCACCTCTCCGGCCGCCTGCCGGAGCTGGGGCCCGAGGCCCGCGCCCTGGTTTACGAGGCGGTCGCCGTGTACAAGGCCATCCGCGCCGACCTGCCCCGGGCAGTGCCCTCCTGGCCACTTGGCCTTCCCGCTTGGGACGACCCCTGGATCGCTCTCGCCCTGCACACCCCCGCCACCACTTACCTCACTGTCTGGCGCCGACCGGGCGGTCCGGCCACCACCACCCTCCGGCTGCCCGAACAGGCGGGCGGCGCGGCCCGTGCCGAGGTGCTGTACCCCGCCGCAGGTCAGGCCGTTGCCGTCTGGAACTCGGACACGGCCGACCTCACCGTGACCCTGCCCACCGCGCCCTCCGCGGCGCTGCTGCGCATCACCCGCACGGAGCCGGACGCTCCCTGAGCGCCGTCCCTGCTGCCCACCCGACGAAAGGACGACCAGGGTGCCCGCCCAGAACCAGCCGGCCCGCGCCACCAACCCCGTGCTCCCCGGGTTCCACCCCGACCCGAGCATCTGCCGGGTCGGCGACGACTACTACCTCGCCTGCTCCAGCTTCGAGTACTTCCCCGGCGTACCCCTCTTCCACAGCCGCGACCTCGTGCACTGGCGGCAGATCGGCAACGCCCTGGACCGGCCGGAGCAGTTGCGCCTGCCGGCCTCCATGCCGTCCTCGGGCGGCATCTACGCCCCCACCCTGCGCCACCACGACGGCCGATTCTGGCTGATCGTCACCAACTGCAGCGAGGGCGGCGGCAACCTGATCGTCACCGCCACCGACCCCGCCGGACCGTGGTCGGATCCGATCCCCGCACCCGGCGTACCCGGCATCGATCCCGACCTGGCCTGGGACGAGGACGGCACCTGCTGGTGCACCGTCGCCGGGGTCGCACAGGTCCGCCTCGACCCGTCCACCGGGCAGACGTACGGCACACCGCACAGGCTCTGGTCCGGCGGCCCCGGCGCGAAGGCCCCGGAGGCGCCGCACCTGTACCGGATCGGCGACCACTGGTACCTGCTCATCGCCGAGGGCGGCACCGAACGCGGCCACGGCGTGTCCATCGCCCGCGGCCGTACGCCGACCGGCCCGTTCGAGCCGTGCCCGGCCAACCCGGTCCTCACCCACCGCGGCACCGACCACCCCATCCAGAACACCGGCCACGCCGACCTGGTCCAGGGCCCCGACGGCTCGTGGTGGATGGTCTTCCTCGGCGTACGGCCGCGCGGCGGCACCCCCGGCTGGCACGTGCTCGGCCGGGAGACCTTCCTGGCTCCCGTGACCTGGGAGGACGGCTGGCCGGTCGTCGGCGAGGTCACCACGGACCTCTCCACGCTCCCCTGGCCGCTCTCCCCCGTCCCCACCGAGGAAGGGCGCGACGACTTCGAGCTCAGCGCACTCGGGCCGACCTGGATCTCCGTGCGGGACCGCCCCACCGAGCTCTGCACCACCAAGGAGCGCCCCGGATGGCTGACGCTCCACGCGCGGGGCGGCTCCCTGGACGAGCCCGACGCGGTGTTCACCGGCCGCCGCCAGCAGCACCTCACCTGCCGGGCCCGCACCCTGGTCGACCCCGAGCAGGGTCGCGGCGGCCTCGCTGTCCGCCTCGACGAGCGGCACCACTACGCGATCGAGGCGTCCGGGACGGAGGTACGGGTGATCGCGCGCGTCGGCTCCCTGCGCACGGTCGTGGCCGAACAAGCCGTACCCGCCGGGCCACTGGTCCTCGCCCTCACCGTGTCGGACCCACCGCCTCCGCACGGGCCGTGCACCGGACCCGACATCGTCTCCCTCGGCATCGAGCAACCCGACGGCGCGTTCACCGAACTCGCGGCCCTCGACGGCCGCTACCTGTCGACCGAGGTCGCCGGCGGCTTCACCGGCCGCGTCATCGGCATGTACGCGGCTGCAGGCACCGTCCACTTCGACTGGTTCGACTACGAGCCCCTCGAAGGCTGAACCGACCGAAGGGCACGACCAACCGAAAGGGCCCACACATGCAGGACCTACGGCAACCCGCGCACCACCGCAGCCGCGGCACCAGCCGCCTGGCCCCCTTGTTCCTGGTCCTCGCCGTCATGCTGGGTCTGGCCGGCGGCACTTCGACCGCCGCGACCGACCACACGGCAGAGCCGACACGGTCCGCCATCAGAGTTCCGGCCCGCGCCATGGACGCCGTCGCCGCGATGCAGCCCAGCTGGAACCTGGGCAACACCCTGGACGCCATTCCGGACGAGACGAACTGGGGCAACCCGAAGGTCACCAGGGAACTGTTCACCACCATCCGCGAGGAAGGTTTCCGCAGCGTCCGGATCCCGGTGACCTGGACCGACCACCAGTCCGCCACCGCCCCCTACACCGTCGACGCCGCGTTCATGAGCCGCGTCAAGCAGGTCGTCGACTGGGCGCTCGACGAGGGCCTGTACGTCGTGCTCAACGTCCACCACGACTCGTGGCAGTGGATCAAGAAGATGCCCGCCGACCACGACGGAGTGCTGGCCCGCTTCAACTCCACCTGGACCCAGATCTCCAGGACGTTCCGCGACGAGCCGCGCACCCTGCTCTTCGAGAGCGTCAACGAGCCGCAGTTCGAGAACGCCACGGCCGAGCAGAAGGCCAGGCTCCTGAACGAGCTGAACACTTCCTTCCACAAGATCGTCCGCTCCTCGGGCGGCGGGAACACCGACCGCCTGCTCGTGCTGCCCACGGACGGGTGCACGCCCTCCCAGAACTTCATGGACGAGCTGTACACCACGATCAAGTCGCTGAACGACCGCAATCTGGTCGCCACCGTGCACTACTACAGCTGGTACCCGTTCAGCATCAACATCGCGGGCGGCACCCACTACGACGAGGTCGCCCGCAACGACCTCAACGACGCCTTCGCCCGCATGCGCGACACCTTCGTCGCCAGGGACATCCCCGTCTACCTCGGTGAGTACGGCCTGCTCGGCTACCCCGACCACAACCATCCTTCCCGTGTCGAGCGGGGCGAGGCGCTGAAGTACTACGAGCACTTCGGACACTCGGCACGCCTCGCCGGAGTCACCACCGCGCTGTGGGACCCCGGAACTTGGGCCTACCTGAACCGGGAGACCCTGAAGTGGACGGACCCGGCCCTGATCGCCTGGATCAAGGCCGGCTGGACCACCCGTTCGGGAACGGCCTCCTTCGACAAGGTCTTCGTGCCGAAGTCGGAACCGATCACGGCCAAGGGGGTCACCCTGAATCTGAACGGGACCAAGTTCCGGGGGCTGTGGCACGGCAAGACGGAGCTCGTCGAGGGACGCGATTACACCCTGTGGGACAAGACGCGGCTCGTCCTCACGGCCGGCGCGCTGACCCGGCTGACGGGCGACCGCGAGTACGGAGTGAACGCCACGCTCCAGGCCCGGTTCTCCCGCGGACTGCCCTGGCAGATCGAGGTGGTCACCTCCGACGAACCGGTGCTGTCCGACGCCACGGGCAAGACCGACGCGTTCACCATCCCCACCCAGTACAAGGGTGACGTGCTGGCAACCATGGAGGCCAGGTACGGCGACGGCAGCAACGCCGGCCAGACCGACTGGACTCCGTACCAGGAGTTCAACAAGTCCTTCAAGCCGGACTACCCGAACGACACGATCATCCTGACCCCCGAATTCCTGGACGCGCTGCGCGACGGCGAACTGGTGACACTGACCTTCCACTTCTACAGCGGCGAAAAGCTCATGTATCACGTCAAGAAGTCCGGAGACTCGGTCACCGGCATTCGCGTCACACCCGCCTCCTGACCGACCGCCCCGCCCTCACCCTGGTTGCCCGTCCCCGGCAACCAGGGCAGGCGAAGCGGGTCCCATCGCGGCACTCCCGCGCAACTCGCCCGCATATCCAGCGCGCCGAGCAGCATCTCCCCCGGCGGCCGCCGGACGTTCGGATTCCAGGGCACCCGCAGCGGCTCCTTCGCCGCGCCGGGCGGGTTGGCCAAACAGCCGACGGCTCTCCCGGATCCGCTGTCTCCGGCCGAACCACCTGGTCACTTGGGTGCGCTTCCCGTGGCGGCGCAGGCAGTGCCGTTGAGGGTGTAGGAGCTCGGGGGCGCCAAATTGCCGTTGTGGGCTGGGCTGCCTGGAATCCGATGTCGACCGAAGCGCCGGGAGCGATGGTGGCGTTGTGTGAAGCGTTCCTGGCCGTCACCCGGCCGGAGGCGGGAGAATAGTCCGCGTTCCAGCCGGAGGTGACGGTCTGACCGTCGGGCAGGGTGAAGACAAGGGACCAGCCGTCGATCGCGGTCGTGCCGGTGTTGGCGATGGTGATGTTCGACGTCAGCCCCGTGTTCCAGGCGCTGACGGTGCTGGTGACCCGACAGGTCGCCGTCCCCGGCGGTGGGTTGGAGGTCTGGAACTGCGTGAAGAACTTCCAGACCTCTTGCGGCACCCAGGTCCGGGAACCGCTGTCACCGGGGGCCCCGTCCTGCGGAGCGGCGATGTGTCCTTCGTCGAACGCGGCCCAGGCGACCGGATATCCGGCCGAGCACCCCGAGTAGGTGGTGACCCGGTGCGTCAGGCTGCCCTGCGCCGGCTCCGGCGGGTTCTGAGGGGTGCAGCCGTTGTTCCTGACGAACCTGTCCCGCATCGCCCGTCCGCCGGAGATACCGAGGACGCCGTCCCTGAGGCCGTGCACGCCGAGGTAGGCGATCGGCTGGGTGCCGCCGCCGCATCCGCTGAGCTGTCCGCCGCCCAGGACCGCGACCGCGCGGAAGACCGTCGCCCGGGAGCACGCGAGCGCGTACGACATGGCGCCGCCGTAGCTGAAGTCCGTGGCGAAGCGCTGTGTCGTGTCGACGCACAGGTCGGCCTCGATCCGCCTGATCATGTCGTCGACGAAGGTGACGTCCTCCCCGTCGGCATTGGCCCAGCCGTTGTTGAGGCCTTGGGGTGCGACGAAGACGGCGCTGTTGCCGGCCAGTCTTTGCAGCCCGTAGTAGGCCCAGGTGCCCGTTTCCACGGTGCGGCCCGTGGCGACGTCGGTGGCGCTGCCGCCCAGCCAGTGGAACCCGAAGACCAGCCGGTGGGCGCGGTTCCGGTCGTAGCCGTCCGAGATTCGCAGGATGAAGCTCCGGTTCTTGCCGCCGCTCTGGATCGTGTGAGTACCGCTCGTCAGGGTGGGGGGTTTGCCGCATCCGAGGGTCGCGGCAGCAGTGCCGACGGGTGCGGCAGCCGTGCCGGAGGCCGTGAGCGGAGTGTGCTCGGCCTGGCAACGGCTAAGAGGGATCTTGTCCTCATCATCGTGCAACTTCCCTTCTGAAGCTGCGGTTGTTCACACGCCGGTTCACGTCCGGTTGTTCTGGCCGTTGCAGGGCCAGGTGATGACCGGGGTGCCGTTGGTGGTGCCCGGTTCCACGGTGCTTCCGTGACATCGCACGGGAGAGAAATCGGGTCCGAAATTTCGCATACCATTCGGAAACTCCCAGCGCCACGGATGACAGAGGGACGTCAGGGCATGTCAACATCACGAGCATCCATCTCGTGTGCGCCATTGACCTGCGCAGCGACCCATCCTGCGGCACCGAATGTTTCGACCATTCAACCGAATAATGCGAGAGGTATTGACGGCGCTCACGGGCTCCCTATCATCCTGGATGCCCGGCGCATCAATCTGCGTTCGAAATGCCGGACCGGGATGCAGTCGCTCCACGCGGGCAAACAAGGCACTTCCAGGCAGCGCCACCACGCAACGGCCGAGCCGCACAGGGAGAACGCCACCATGGATATGTCATGCCCTCATCAAGCCCTGTCCCGCCGCCGCGCCCTGACGACCGCCACCCGCCTGACCGCCGGTGCCCTGCTTCATCCGGCCGCGGTCCCCGGCATCGCTTCCGCCGCTGCCCAGGGGCCGGACCTCGCGACCGCGGCGGCCTACACGAACCCGGTGATCTGGCAGGACTTCGCGGACATCGACGTCATCCGCGTCGGTGACACCTTCTATGCCTCGGCCTCGACGATGCACTACTCGCCGGGCGCGCCCGTCCTTCGGTCGTACGACCTGGTGAACTGGGAGGTCGCCGGTCACTCGGTGCCCGTTCTCGACTTCGGCGCCAAGTACGACCTGAACGATGCCCGTGGCTACGTCAGAGGGATCTGGGCGTCGTCACTGGCCTACCGTCCGAGCAACCGGACCTTCTACTGGCTCGGCCAGATCGACTTCGCCCGGACGTACGTCTACACCGCCACCGCCGCCGAGGGGCCATGGAACAGGCTGACGACGATCAGCACGCCCTACTACGACGCGGGACTGCTCGTCGACAGCGACGACACCCTCTACGTGGCGTACGGCAACACGACCATCAGCGTGGCCCAGCTCTCGCCCGACGGCCGCACCCAGGTCCGCACCCAGCAGGTGTTCACGACACCGTCGAGCGTCGGCACCCTCGAAGGCTCTCGCTTCTACAAGATCAACGGGCAGTACTACATCTTCCTGACCCGCCCCGCGAACGGCCAGTACATCCTGAAGTCCTCGCGCGGCCCCTTCGGTCCGTACACGATGCGGCAGGTCCTCCTCGACCTGCGCGGGCCGATCCCCGGCGGTGGTGTCCCGCACCAGGGCGGGCTGGTACAGACGCAGAACGGCGCCTGGCACTACATGGCCTTCGTCGACGCCTACCCCGGTGGCCGGATGCCCGCCCTGGCGCCCGTGACGTGGACCTCGGACGGCTGGCCGGTCGTGCAGCTCGTCGACGGCTCATGGGGCACCTCGTATCCCAGCCCGGCCGTGCCCCCTCCGCCTCGCCCAGTGACCCCCATGACCGGCGTCGACACCTTCGACGGCTCGACCCTGAAGCCGCGATGGGAGTGGAACCACAACCCGGACAACACCAAGTGGTCGGTCGGCAACGGGTTGACCCTGCGCACAGCGACCGTCACCAACGACCTCTACTGGGCCCGCAACACTCTGACGCACCGCATCCAGGGCCCCGTCTCCACCGCCACGGTCCAGCTCGACCACTCCGCGATGCGCGACGGCGACCGGGCCGGACTGGCACTGCTGCGTGACTCCTCCGCCTGGATCGGCATGAGCCGTGACAGCGGCGCGGCGCGGGTGGTGATGGTCAACGGGCTGACCATGGACGGCAGTTGGAACACGACCGGCATCGGCACGGAGGTCGCGAGGGCGGCCGTGTCGGGCAGCCGTGTCTGGTTGCGGGCGAGCGCGGACATCCGCCCCGGCACGGCTCGCCCCGCCACCTTCTCCTACAGCACGGACGGCACCACCTTCACCCGCCTCGGCCCCGCCTTTCCCCTGGGCAACGACTGGCGGTTCTTCATGGGCTACCGATTCGCCCTCTTCAACCACGCCACGCAGGCACTCGGCGGCGCGGTCCGCGTCACGCGGTTCGAGCTGTCCACGCCCTGAAGTGGCCCACCGACCGCACCACGCAACCCCCCACCACCCCACGAGGAGAACCATGAACCCACTGAAACGGCTCGGCTGTCGCCGAGCCTCGGTCCTCACCCTGCTGGCCGCGACCGTCCTGGCGACCCCTGGGACCGCGACCGGCGCGCCCGACGCCGTGAAAGCCTCCACCCTGGGCGCCCAGGCGGCCCAGTCCGGACGGTACTTCGGAACCGCCGTGGCCGCGGGCCGGCTCGGCGACGGCACGTACACCGGCATCCTGGACCGTGAGTTCAACTCGGTCACGGCCGAGAACGAGATGAAGTGGGACACGACCGAGCCGTCCCGCGGCTCGTTCAACTTCGGCCCCGCCGACCAGATCGCGAACCGTGCGCAGGCCCGCGGTCAGCGCCTGCGTGGCCACACCCTGGTCTGGCACTCCCAACTTCCCGGCTGGGTCAGCTCGATCAGGGACGCGAACGCACTGCGCGGCGTGATGAACAACCACATCACCACCGTGATGAACCGCTACAAGGGCCGGGTCCACTCCTGGGACGTGGTCAACGAGGCCTTCGCCGACGGGCCCAGCGGCCAGCTCCGCAGCTCTGTCTTCCGGGACGTGCTGGGCAACGGCTTCATCGAGCAGGCGTTCCGCACCGCACGCTCCGCCGACCCGGCGGCCAAGCTCTGCTACAACGACTACAACATCGAGAACTGGAGCGACGCCAAGACCCAGGGCGTCTACCGCTTGGTCCGCGACTTCAAGGCGCGCGGCGTTCCCATCGACTGCGTCGGCCTCCAGGCCCACTTCGGCACCGGCGGCCCGCCCGCCAGTTTCCAGACCACACTGTCGAACTTCGCCGCCCTCGGCGTGGACGTCCAGATCACCGAACTGGACATCGCACAGGCGTCGCCGACCGCGTTCGCAAACACGGTCAGGGCCTGCATGAACGTCGCACGCTGCACCGGCATCACGGTCTGGGGCATCCGCGACAGCGACTCCTGGCGGGCCTCGGAGAACCCGCTGCTGTTCGACCGCAGCGGCAACAAGAAACCTGCGTACAACGCGGTTCTGACGACGATGGGCGGCACGCCCGCCGCCACCCGCAGCACGCCCGCCGCTACGCGGAGCGCCACCAACGCCGCTGCTCTGCCCAGCCGTTACTCGTGGAGCTCCAGCGGCCCTCTGATCTCGCCGAAGTCGGACGCCACCCACAACATCGCCGGGATCAAGGACCCGACGGTCGTCCAGTACAACGGCAAGTACCACGTGTTCGCGAGCGTCGCCAGCTCCTCCGGGTACAACCTGGCGTACCTGAACTTCAGTGACTGGTCCCAGGCCGGCTCGGCCACGCACCACTATCTGGACCGCAGCGCCATCGGTCGCGGCTACCGCGCCGCTCCGCAGGTCTTCTACTACGCGCCGCAACGCCTGTGGTACCTCGTGTACCAGACCGGCAACGCCTCGTACTCCACCAACCCCGACATCAGCAACCCCAACGGGTGGAGCGCGCCGCGCCACTTCTACTCGTCGATGCCCGACATCATCAAGCAGAACATCGGCAACGGCCACTGGGTCGACATGTGGGTGATCTGCGACAGCGCCAACTGCTACCTGTTCTCCTCCGACGACAACGGACACCTGTACCGCTCGCAGACGACCGTCGGCCAGTTTCCGAACGGGTTCAGCAACACCGTCATCGCGGCCCAGGACTCCAAATACGCCTTGTTCGAAGCGAGCAACGTGTACAAAGTGCAGGGCAGTAACCAGTACCTGCTGCTCGTCGAGGCCATCGGATCGGACGGCCGACGCTACTTCCGCTCCTGGACCTCAGGCAGCCTCGCCGGCTCCTGGACTCCCCTGGCCGCGTCCGAGAGCAACCCGTTCGCTCGGGCCAACAACGTCACCTTCCCCTCGGGCGCCTGGACCCGGGACATCAGTCATGGCGAGATGATCCGTGCCGGCCACGACCAGACACTGACCATTCCCGCCTGCCGGCTCCAGTACGTCTACCAGGGCATGAGCCCCGACGCGGGCGGTGACTACAACCTCCTCCCGTGGCGGCTCGGCCTCCTGACCCAGACCAACTCGACCTGCTGACCGACTGTGCGATGGGGAGCGCTTCCGGTGGGAGCGCTCCCCATCCTCACCGCCAACCTTCGGACGCACCCCTGCCGGAAAGCCGAGGTACCCGTCATGCGCCGCAAACTCCTCGCCCTGGTGGCAGCGCTCTCCTCGCTGCCGCTGACGCTCGCCGCCGCGCCGTCCACCCACGCGGCCGACCCGACGACCATGACCAACGGGTTCTACGTGGACCCCGACTCCAGCGCGAAGCGATGGGTCGCCGCCAACCCCGGTGACGGCCGGGCACAAGCAATCAACGCCTCCATCGCCAACACACCGACGGCCCGCTGGTTCGGCTCCTGGAGCGGCACCATCGGCACCGCCACCGGCGCGTACGTGGGCGCCGCGGACGCCCGGGACAAGCTGCCCGTCCTCGTCGCCTACAACATCTACAACCGCGACTACTGCGGCGGGCACTCCGCGGGAGGAGCCTCCTCGCCGTCCGCCTACGCGAACTGGATCGCCCAGTTCGCGGGCGGGATCGCAGGCCGCCCGGCCGTCGTCGTCCTCGAACCGGACTCCCTCGGAGACTACGGCTGCATGACCCAGGCGCAGATCGACGAACGCGAGAGCATGCTGACCGGAGCGCTCGCCGAGTTCAACCGTCAGGCTCCCAACACCTGGGTCTACCTCGACGCAGGCAACCCGGCCTGGGCGAGCGCGGCGGTCATGGCCCGACGCCTTCACGAAGCCGGCCTGCGGCAGGCCCACGGTTTCTCGCTCAACGTCTCCAACTACCTGACCACGGCCGAGAACACCGCGTACGGCAACGCCGTCAACAGGGAACTCGGCGCCCGGTACGGCTACACCAAGCCGTTCGTCGTGGACACCAGCCGCAACGGCAACGGCTCCAACGGCCAGTGGTGCAACCCTTCAGGCCGCCGTATCGGCACCCCCAGCCAGCTGGGCGGAGGCGCCGAGATGCTCTTGTGGATCAAGGTTCCGGGCGAGTCCGACGGCAACTGCGGCGTGGGAGCCGGCTCCTCGGCCGGCCAGTTCCTCCCGGAGGTCGCCTACAAGATGATCTACGGCTACTGATCCGGGGCCGCTCGGGCGCGGTTCAGGCACCGGATCAGGGGCGAGAGCCTTCCTCCAGCCGGCTGATCAGAAGGAGGCGGCGTGGCCAAGAGGAGCACACCGCCAACTCCCGGAACAGCGTCACCCAGACGCTGATCAGCGCCTACCGCGCCACGAGGTGATCTGAAAAAGTTCCCGGCTCGCGGCAACCTGTGCGGAACCTGTGACGACAAGGAAGCGGATCCGGCCAGTTCCGGGGCCGGGATCCTGCTTTCCACTGTTGAACAGTATGCAAGGAGAACGCCTCCCCATGAACAACCCCACGAACGGCGGGCGCCGCGGGCGTCACCGCCGCCGCTGGACCGCCACCGGTCTACTGCTCGGCGTGCCCGCCGTCCTCGTGCCGTATCTCCTGTACGCGCAGGACGACTCGCAGGCCGCGACGGTCGACGGCGACGCCTACTACCGGCTGGTTTCCGTGCGCAGCGGCAAGGTGCTGGACGTCAGCAGCTTCTCCACCGCCGACGGCACCCGTATCCAGCAATACACCGACCAGAACACCGCCAACCAGCAGTGGAAGCTGAAGCCCACCGGGGACGGCTACTACGAGCTGGTGAACCGCAACAGCGGCAAAGTGCTGGGCATAGCAGGCAATTCCACCGCGCAGGGGGCCGCCGCCGAGCAGCAGACCAACAGTTCCGCCACCTCGCAGGAGTGGCGGATCGACGATGTGAGCGGTTCCGACGCCGTCACCTTCACCTCCCGCAGGAGCGGCCAGGTCCTGGACGTCTCCGGGGGCTCCACGGCCCAGGGCGCGGCGCTCATCCAGTATCCGAGCCGGGGCACCACCAACCAGCAGTGGAAGCTGGTGAAGGTGGGCGAGACCCGGGCGGCCGGGGCCGGCAGCGGGCAGACCACGGCCGCGGCCGGACCGTATGTGTGGAAGAACGCCCAGGTGGTGGGCGGCGGTTACGTCACCGGGCTGGTGTTCAACCCGCGCGAGAAGGGCCTGCTGTACGCGCGCACCGACATGGGCGGCGCGTACCGCTGGGACACCGGGGCCGAGCAGTGGATCCCGCTGACCGACTGGATCGGCGAGCAGGACTGGAACCTGCTGGGCATCGACTCGGTGGCCACCGACCCCGTCGACCCCAAGCGGCTCTACCTCGGGGCGGGCACCTACACCAACGAGTGGGCGGGCAACGGCGCGATCCTGCGCTCCACCGACCGGGGCCGCACCTTCCAGCGCACCGATCTGCCCTTCAAGCTGGGCGCCAACGAGGACGGCCGCGGCGCGGGCGAACGGCTCGCGATCAACCCCGCCGACAACGGCACCCTGCTGCTGGGCACCCGCAAGAACGGCCTGTGGCGCAGCACCGACTACGGCGTGACATGGCGGCAGGTCTCCTCGTTCCCCGTCAAGGACGGGGCGAGCAGCGGCGCGGGCATCTCCTTCGTGACGTACGGCCCGGCTGGCAGCAGGACGATCTACGTCGGCGTCAACGACAGGTCCACCTCCCTGTACCGCTCCACCGACGGCGGCAGCACCTGGAAGGCCGTCTCCGGGCAGCCCACCGGCCAGCTGCCGCAGCACGGGGTGCTCTCCGGTGACGGCTCGCTGTACCTGACGTACACCAACAACCTCGGACCCAACGGCGTGACGGCGGGCTCGGTGTGGAAGTACACGCCGAACCGCGGGGCGTGGAAGAACATCTCCCCCTCCCAGGGCAACTACGGGTTCTCCGGTCTGGCCGTCGACCCGCGCAAGCCCTCCACGGTGATGGTCACCACCCTCGGCCGCTGGTGGCCCGAGGACGAGATCTACCGGAGCACCGACGGCGGCACCACCTGGAAGGCCCTGGCCGACAGGTCCAAGCGCAACGCCTCCGCCGCTCCCTACGTCGGCACTCACACCGGGCACTGGATGACCGCCCTGGCCATCGATCCCTTCAACTCCGGGCACGTGCTGTACGGCACCGGCAACGGCATCCTGCGCAGCAAGAACGCCAACGCCTCCGACAGCGGCGGCACCAGCCACTGGAGCATGGGGGCCCGAGGGCTGGAGGAGACCTCGCTGCTGGACGCGATCGCCCCTCCCGGCGGCGCCACCGTCATCACCTCCATGGGCGACCAGGGCGGCTTCCGGCACGACTCCCTGACCAAGGTGCCCTCCGGCCGGTTGAAGAACCCGATGATGACCAACAGCACCGACATCGACTTCGCCCAGTCCAAGCCCTCGGTGATGGTCCGCGTCGGCCGTGGCGGCGCGCAGGACGGCGCCTACTCCACCGACGGCGGCCTCAGCTGGAACGGCTTCAAGGCAGAGCCGGTGGCCGGTGCCCAGGACGGGCATGTCGCGCTCGCGGCGGACGGCTCCACCATCGTCTGGACCCAGGCCGGTCAGGCCCCGTACCGCTCGACCGACAAGGGCGCGAGCTGGTCGAGGGTCGGCGGCCTGGGCACCGGCGCGGTGGTCGTCGCCGACCGCTCCTCGGCCAGGACGTTCTACTCGCTGTCGGGCGGCACGCTCTACGCCAGCACCGACGGCGGCGCGACCTTCACCGCCCGCGCCGGCAACCTGCCCGACGGCCGGCTCAAGGCCGTCCCCGGCATCGCCGGAGACCTGTGGATCGCCGGCAGCACCAAGGGGCTGCTGCACTCCACCGACGGCGGCCGGACCTTCACCACGCTCAGGTCGGTGCAGTCCGCCTCCGCCCTCGGCTTCGGCAAGGCCAAGCCGGGCACCAGCTACCAGGCCCTATACCTGATCGGCACCGTCAAGGACGTCACCGGAGTCTTCCGCTCCACCGACAAGGGTGCCACCTGGCTCCGCGTCAACGACAAGGCCCACCAGTGGGGCGCCATCGGCGGCGTCGGCGTCATCACCGGCGACCCCGACACCTACGGCCGCGTCTACGTCGGCACCAACGGACGCGGCCTCCAGTACGGCGACCCGTCCTGACCCACACACCCGAGCGGGGCCGCAGCCACAACGGCCGGCGGCCCCGCCAAGGCTGAGAAGCTGTCGTCTTTCCGGACATGATCGCCGCGTTTCCGCTGGTCAGGAGTAGGAGCGATGGTTCCGTGGGAGTGGTGGCCTGTCGGGTCGTCGCTCCCGGGAGGTCGCGAATGCCGTCGGTCGTCGGACTACTGGAACAGCACCAGCTCGCTGCTCGGCGTCGAGTCGACGGGCTGCGTGAGGAGGCCGATCGCATCCGGGCCGAGTTGGCCGCGGCCGAGCTGAAATGGCAGGAGTGGACGATCGCCCGCAGGGGGGTCGATACGGTGCTGGCTTCGGACGGCAGCACCGTCGACGCGGAGGTCACCTCGAAGCCGCGGGATGCGGACGCGCAGTCAGCGCCTGGGGGTGCGGCGAAGCCGAAGTTGCAAGTGCCGGTGTAGCGCCAGGAGCTGGCCTGGTCGGTGCTGTCAGCGGACTACCGGCGCATCGTCAAGGCGCTCGCGGACCGTGTCCGGCTCGGCCAAGGGCCGCTGACCTGTCAGGAGATGGCCGCTCAGTTCGGTATGGACGTGGTGCCGACGCGGGTGGAGGCACTGCGGTCGAAGGCGAAACGGCTGGTGGCCCGCGGCTGGCTGGCCGAGCCCGTGCTGGGCCGGTTCGCACTCATGCAGGGCGTGAGCGGGCCAGGCGGCGAGTCATGACCATGGTCATCGACCAATAGATCATCGCCTCTGCGCTGGTGCGGCGTTCGAAGTCGGGTGCCAGGCGGCGACTTCGCATCAGGTGAGCGAAGAGCCGCTCGACGATCCACCGTTGGGCAGCACCACGAAGCCCTTCTGGTCGTCGCTGCGCTTGACGATCGTCAGCACCAGGGCAACCGCGGCCAGGCAGTACTCGACGAGGGAGCCGGTGTAACCTCCGTCGGCCCAGACCAGGGCCCCACCGGGGGGACAGAACAGCGCATGTTGCCCACCAGGCGCCAGGGGTCGCATCGTGTCAGCAGTAGACTCACCGGCCGCCACCCTGCCCACGGCGTACCCGCAAGACCGGTCAACCACGGTCATCAGCGGTGCGAACCCGCACCGCCGGGTGCCACGCCAGAGGGCGTATCTCCAGGTCAGAAGCTGTCCGGCTCCGCAAGCGGCATCGCTGCCCAAGCGCATCGCCGCACGCTCCGCTTCCACCGCCGTGCTTCCGGCGTGTGGTGGCCGCCGACTGCGCGCCGGTCATCGGGTCCAGCGCTGCCTGCGCCGCGCCGCCGACCCCGGGTCCGGTCAGGCGACGCGGTGGAGGTCGCCGTGGTCGACCCGGTGCCGCAGGGCGTGCCCCGCCAGCAGCCGTTCCAGCTCCTCGACGGCGATCAGGCCCAGGCGGCGCAGCTCGTTGCCGTGGGAGCCGGCGATGTGCGGGGTGAGCAGCACGTTGGGCAGCTCATACAGGGGTGAGGAGGCGGGCAGCGGCTCGGGTTCGGTGACGTCCAGGACGGCCGACAGCCGCCCGGAGACGAGCTCGGCGGCGAGCGCGTCGTGGTCGATGAGGCTGCCGCGCGCGGTGTTGACCAGGACCGCGCCGTCGCGCATCGACGCCAACCCGGCGCGGTCGATCAGGTGGCGGGTCGCGGGGGTGGCGGGGGCGTGGACGCTGACGATGTCGCTGGTCGCGAGCAGCGTCACCAGCGGGACCTGCCGCACGCCCAGCCGCGCCGCCTCGGCCCGGTCCACGTACGGGTCGTGGAGCAGCACCTCGAAATCGAACGGCCGGAGCAACTCGATCACCCGCCGGCCGATCTTGGAGGCACCGACGAGGCCGACGCGGCGGCCGACGTTCCCGACGTGCGGGTGGATCTCGCCCAGGACGAAGCCGCGCTCGGCCCGCAGGCGCTCGCGCAGCTCGAACACGCCCTTGCCGGCCAGCAGGATCATGCCGAGCGTGTACTCCGCCACCGGCAGCGCGTTCGCGGCGGCGGCGGAGGAGACCAGCACGCCCCGCTCCCAGCCCTCCGGCGGCAGCAGGTGCTTGACGGAGCCACCGGTGTGGAGCACCGCGCGCAGCTTGGGCGCGGCGTCGAGGACGTCCACGGTGAGCGTCGGGCAGCCCCAGCCGGTGATCAGCGCCTCCGTGTCGGCCAGCAGCCGCCGGGCGGCGACGGTGCCCGGATGCCGCAGGTCGACGACGGTGCCCGGATCGACGTCGGCGAGGGCGGTGAGCCGCGCCATGACCTCCGGCGGGAAGAGCAGGGGGATGTGACGGGACTCGAGGGCGAACAACACCGAGGGTCGCTCAGGCATAGGGCGGAAGTCCCTTCCGATCATGTAGAAATCGTTCTCTACGGTAAGCGCGTGCCTCGCCCCGGTCAACCGCACGCCAGGCGGGCCCGGGCGGAGCGTGCGCAGAGCTCAGGCCGTGCCGGCCGGCGGCGGGGGCGCGACGGAGTCGCGGACCACCACGTGGGTGCCGAGCAGCAAGTGGTCCTCGCCCCCGAGCCGGCCGCCGCCGCCCCGGTGGTCGAGCGCGAGCCGGACCGCGGCGCGGCCCATCTCCTCGTACGGCACGTGCACGGTGGTCAGCAGCGGCCTGAGGTCCGTGGCCGGCGGCACGTCGTCGTACCCGACGAGGGAGACGTCCCCGGGCACCTGAAGGCCGGCATCGGTCAGGGCCCGAAGCGCGCCGGCCGCGATGACGTCGGTGAGGGCGAAGACGCCGGTGAAGTCGCGCGCGGCGGCGAGCCGTTCCCGCATCCGCAGGTACGCGTCGCCGCGGTCGAAGGCGGCCTTGACGACCAGGTCCTTCTCGTACGGGACGCCGTAGTCGGTCAGCGCCCTGCGGTAACCGGCGAAGCGCTGGGCGCTGGTGGTGTGCGCGACGTCGCCGCCGAACAGCAGGATGCGGCGGTGGCCGGCCGCCAGCAGACGGCTGGTGACGGCGTACGCGCCGCCTTCGTTGTCGTACTCCACGACCGTCACGGGCACGCCCTCGCCCAGCGGTGGGCGGCCGCACAGCACCAGCCGGGAACCGGCCTGGTCCAGGGAGCGCGCGATCTCCGACATCCGCCGCCGGTACGCCTCGTCGTCCACGACGCCGCCGATGACGATGACGACCTCGGCGCCCTGCTGGCGCATGAGGTGCAGGGCCCGCAGCTCCCGGTCGGGGTCGCCGCCGCTGACGCACAGCAGGCACAGCCGGCCGCGGCGGGACGCCTCCTCCTCGATGCCGTGCGCGAACTGCGCGAACGCCTCGCCCCGCACGTCGTTAAGGACGAACGCCACGGTCCCCGCGCCGTGCCCGCGCAGCGCGCGGGCGTGGGTGTTGGCGACGTAGTCCAGCTCGCGCAGCGCCTTCTCCACCCGTCGCTTGGTGCCCAGCGCGACCGGATAGTTGCCGGCGATGACGCGGGAGACGGTCGGCACCGAGACCCCGGCCCGACGGGCGACGTCCTTCAACGTGGCGCGTCCACGGCGCGTGCTGTCCGCCCCCTCGCGGTAATCGTTTGTCACGGGCCTCAGTGTAATGGGGTGGGCGGACGGCACGTCCGGCATAGAGGGAGGAGGGACGTGCCGTCCGCTGGGGCCCGTTGCCGGGCGGAGACGGTCAGCGGGCTGCGCCGCTCGTCCTGCCGGTCATGGAACGCGTCGGGTGAGTGGTTGGCGAGGACAGAAAACCTTTGCCCAGACGGTTGACGCGATCCACCCCCGCGCCTACGTTGCTCGACCATGCACAGGCGATAGAAAACGATAACTAAGCCATAGCAGCACTGCCGCGCCTAACGGCCCATCACCATCCCGGAGTGTCCTATGCAGCTCACGAGAATCGCGCTGTCGTCCGCGGTCGCCGTCACGCTGTCCCTGCTGGCGACGGCGTGCGGCGGCGCCGAGGGCGATCAGGGCGACGGCCCGGTCGTGATCGAGATGTGGTCCTGGAACGAGGAACGCGCCATGAAACCGATCGTCGACAAGTTCAACGCCACCCACGACGACATCCAGCTGAAACTCGTGAAGCAGGTAGACCTCCCCGGTGCCGCCGCCAATCTCCGCAACGCCGTCGCCTCCGGCGAGGACGTCCCCTGCCTGGTGCAGAGCGTCGGCGAGGTGCCCGCCCTCACCTCCGAGGGCCTCCTGACCGACGTCACCGACGCGCTCCAGCCCTACCTCGACGACGGCCTCTTCAACGAGGCGGCGCTGAGCGGCGCCAAGGTCGGCGACCGCTACTACGGCGTGCCCTCCGGCTTCAACCCCAACTTCATGATGATCAACCGCGCCGTGTACGACAAGTACGGCATCGAGGTCCCCACCACCTGGGACGAGCTCATCGCGGCGGGCGAGAAGCTGCGCCCGCACGGCGTCTACGTCATGAACCTCGCCGGCGAGGACCCGTCCACCCTCGTCAACCTGGTGCAGCAGGCCGGCGGCTCCTGGTACGAGATCGAGGGCGACGCCTGGCGCGTCGACTTCCTCTCCGAGGCGTCCCGCAAGGCCGCCGACATCGTGCAGCAGCTCATCGACAAGGACCTGGTCGCCCACCAGACCTACCTCGACCGGCCCGCGCTGATCAAGTACTTCGACTCGGGCCGGATGGTCTCCCTGCCGACCTCGACCTGGCAGCTGACCAAATACGAGATCGACTTCCAGCACTCGACCGGCGACTGGCAGCCCATCGACCTGCCGCAGTTCTCGGACGCCGAGGAGTTCGTCACGCCCGCGCACGGCGGCGCCGAGCTCGTGCCCAAGGGCTGCCAGCACGTGAAGGAGGCGGTCGAGGTCTCCGTGTGGAAGGCCACGAACAAGGAGGCGATCAACGCCACGCTCGACCCGAAGACCGGCGCGTACGCCTGGCCGGGCGCCGTGCCCGACCCGTCCCCGTGGGTCGACTCCGCCGTCCCCGAACGCCTCTTCGGCGAGCGCCGCGACGAGGCCCGCAACGTGATCATGAAGGCGGTCGAGGCCGGCCGGGACCCGTGGGTGGTCGGGCCCAACTACACCGGCGTCTTCGCCGAGCTGCAGGACCAGTGGGCCAAGGCCGTCAAGGGCGAGATCACCATGGTGGAGCTGCTGGAGCGGATGCAGGACTTCACGGTGAAGGATCTGCGCTCCAAGAACATCGACGTCGTCGGAAGCTGAGGCTCAAACCGTGGCCGTTTCCGCCGATCAGCGAAAGCCGCCCACCAGCCGGTTGCCGCGCTGGCACCGGCTGGTGGCGCTCAAGGGCGCGTCGTTCACCCTGCCGTTCTTCCTCGGATTCGTGGTCTTCACCGTCGTTCCCCTGGTGATGGCGCTGCGGGAGAGCTTCTACCGGGCCCAGAGCTCGGGCCTCGGCTTCGGCGGGGAGACGGTGGAGTTCGTCGGCCTCGACAACTTCATCGAGGGATTCGAGGACGACCGGTTCTGGGCGTCGATGCTGCGGGTGGCGCTGTTCGCGCTGGTCTGCATTCCCGCGATCCAGATCCTCAGCGTGCTCCTGGCGCTGCTGCTCGACTCCGCCACGCAGCGCGCCGCGAACCTCTTCCGGCTGCCGCTGCTCATTCCGTACATGATTCCAGGCATCGTCGCCACGCTGATCTGGGTCTACGTCTACAGCCCGGACGTCGGCCCGCTCACGCCGATGTTCGCCACCGTCGGCATCGACGCCAACTTCTACAGCGGCGAGATGATCTGGGTCTCGATCGGGAATCTCATGGCGTGGAACGCGATCGGCTTCAACATGTTGATCATCTACGCCTCGTTGCGGTCCGTTCCCCGTGAGATCTACGACAGCGCGTACGTCGACGGTGCGTCGGAATGGCGCGTCGCGTGGTCGATCAAGATTCCCATGATCCGCCGCACCCTGGTGCTCACCACCATGCTCGCCATCATCGGAACGCTCCAGATCTTCAGCGACCCCGTGCTGTTCCGCTCGATGACCCCGGAGACGGTCACCCGCGACTTCACGCCGATCATGGCCATCTACGACTGGGCCTTCGCGCAGGGCGAGCTCAACTACGCCTCCGCCCTGTCGATCATCCTGGCCCTCGTGGTGGGCACCGTCTCGGCCCTCTTCTACCGGCTCACGAACAAGGCGCCCACCTCATGACCACCGCCACCCACTCGAAGGCCACCCCGCCGGAGCCGACCACACCATCGACCAGACCGCCGGAGAAAACCCGCATCCGCCGCCGCACCGCGCGCGGGACGGCGACGGACGGACCCCGGACCACCCGGCGGACCCGGGCCCTGATCATCACGGGCCTGGTCCTGTTCACCCTCTACTCCCTGGCGCCCGTCTGGTGGCTGATCGTTTCCGCGACCAAGTCGCAGCGGGACCTGTACACCTCCAACGGCCTGTGGTTCGCCGAGTTCAACCTCATGCAGAACCTCGAAGATCTCTTCACCTACCAGGACGGGATCTTCGTGACGTGGATGTGGAACACACTCTTCTACGGCATCGCCGGCACGGCGGGCATGACACTGATCTCCGTCGCCTGCGGATACGGCCTGGCGATGTACAGCTTCCGGGGACGCGGCTTCCTGATGGGCTGCATCGTCGGCTCCTTCCTCGTGCCCGGCGCCCTGCTCACCATTCCCTCCTTCCTGCTCTACACCGACCTGCGCATCGTCGACACGCCGACCGCGATCATCGTCCCCAGCTTCTTCAACGCCTTCTCGGTCTACCTCGCCAAGGTGTACGCCGAGGGGGCCATTCCCCACGAGCTACTGGAAGCGGCCCGCATCGACGGCGCCGGCGAGTACCGCATCTTCTTCCAGATCGGCGCCCGCCTGATGTCCACAGGGGCGGCCACCATCTTCCTCCTCGGATTCGTCGGGATGTGGAACTCCTTCTTCGGCCCCCTCGTCTTCCTGCGCAGCAGCGAGAAGTGGACCGTCATGCTGGGCCTCTACTCCTGGCTGAAGGTAAAGACCGACCAGTCCGTCGACCTCACCGGCATGGTCGTGGTCGGCTCGATCATCTCGCTCATCCCGATGGTGGTGCTGATGATCTCGATGCAGCGCTTCTGGCGCACGGGCGTGAGCCTCGGCAGCCTGAAGTGACCGCGGACGCCCGCCGGGCGGGCGACCGCCCTCACCCCGCACGCCCTCGTACGCCTCACGAACGTCCGCGGCCTCCGGCGACTCGGCCTGGTGGTGGCGCTCAAGAACTTCAAGCCCGCACCGCGGTTGCCGCATCACGTTATCGCCACACGTACTCGATTCGTCCACTTCAACGAAGAAGGTGCCTTCTGTGGATCAGACTGCTGCCGTCGCAGGCGGCCACGGCCGACGAGTCGGTGCGTTCGCCGCAGTGCTCGTGCTCGTCACCGGACTCCTCCTCGCGGCAGGCCGGCCAGCCACCGGGCAGGATCTCGGCACGTGCGACGTGACGTTCCAGTCGACCGTCAGCGAGCGGGGGTTCGCCCACCCCGGCGTCGGCCTGACCGAGCCGATCCTGGAGAATGCGCGCCGGCAGATCGCCGCGGGCGCTGAGCCGTGGACCTCCTCGTTCGAGGCCATGAGGCGGTCCGCCGCGGCCGGCGAGAACGTGAGATCGTCCAATGCCGGGTCCGACCCGACCAAGCCTGCCTCCGACGCGTTCAACGCGGGCATGAAAGGGCGTTTCGTCGCCGACGGCCTGAAGGCCTACACGCAGGCGGTCATGTACGTGCTCACCGGGAAGGAGGTCCACCGCAAGAACGCCCTGGGCATCCTCCGCATCTGGGCCCAGATGGACCCCGCCAAGTACGAGTACCACGCTGACTCGCACATCTACACCGGCGTCCCGCTCTTCCGCATGGTCTCCGCCGCCGAGCTGCTGCGCTACACCAGCTGCGGCGAGGACGAGGCCTACCCGTGGACCGAGGCCGACACCCAGGCCCTCACTGAGAACCTCATCGTGCCGTCCATCGAGACGTTCATGTCCTCTCCGGACCATTTCATGAACCAGCACAACTACCCGCTGATGGGCTCCATGGCCGGGGCGATCTTCATGGACGACACCGCCCTGTACGAGGAGAAGGTCGAGTGGTTCACCGTCAACTCAACCGCCAAGGACGAGGGTTTCAACGGTTCCATCGCGCGGCTGCTCCGCTGGGTCGACAAGAATGACAAGACCGGCGAGCCGATCGACGACCCACACGTGCAACTGGTCGAGATGGGCCGCGATCAGGCGCACGCCGGCGGCAATCTCACGAACTTCGCGGTCCTGGCCCGCATGCTGCTCGCCCAGGACACCAAGGTGGACCCGGTCGACGGCACGGTCTCGACCGCCGAGGACGCGGTGGGGCCGTACGAGTTCCTGGACGACCGTATCCTGCATGCCGCCGACTACTTCTGGCAGTTCATGCTCGGCTACGACACCGAGTGGACGCCGGTCGGCTACGCGATCTCGCCGGACGGCACGATCCGCGACACCTACAACCACATCGCCGACGGCTACCGCGGCCGATACTCGACCGCGAGCTTCTGGGAGATCTACTACTACTACAAGTTCACGCTCGGCAAGGACGTCGAGGCGATGGCCCCCTACTTCGCCGAGGCCTACGCCAAACGCCCCGGCCCGCTGTACCACCGCGGCGGAACGGTGAACAACCCCTGGGATGGCGGTGACGGCGGCGGTGACTCGTGGCTGTTCGCGCCCGCCGAGGCGGCCGGGGCGTCGACCCCGCCGCTGGGCGACAACCCCAATATCTACGAGGTCGAGGAACGCTACACACACCTGGCCGGGGACGTCGAGACCGGCGACGGCTACGTGCGCATGACCGACGGCTCGAAGATCGCCTACCTCAGCGGCCAGGCCAACCGCCCGCGGCTCGGCTTCCTCGTCCGCACCGAAAGCGAAGCCGTGATCAACCTGCGCACCGCCAGACACGGCCACAGCATGGAACGCGACTACCCCATGATCGTGCCGGACACCGGCGGCGAATGGCGTTATGTCACGGTCGACGGACCCATGGACGACATCCTGTTCATCGAGACCGAAGGCGCCACCGTCGACCTCGACCACATCAACATCAACGCCGAAGCCGAGCTCACCGGGCCGGTCTTCCCCGAGGACGCGACCGACCGGATCGTCGGCTGGGCCGGCGCCGACGTCACCGTCGACCTCGCCGCGACCGCCGCCGAGGGCACGGCCTACACCGCGACCGGGCTCCCCGACAGCGCCGAACTCGACCCGGACACCGGCATCCTGACCTGGACTCCGGCCGAGGCCGGCTTCTGGACGGTCACCGTCGCCGCCGACGACGGCACCAACGCCGCCGCCCGCCAGCTCACCCTGGCCGCCGCCGACGACCGCAAGGGCGCCTTGGAGCTCGCCGAGGACGGGTACGACCGCAAGGCCATGTACGAGTCCGCGACCGAGGCCGCCTACACCGACGCCGACGACACCGCCCGGGATCTGCGCAAGCACGGCTCCGACGCCGAATACCTGGCAGCGCTGGCCGACCTCGTCGCCGCCGTCGACGGACTGCGCCTGCTCTCGCCGACGACCGATCTGGACGGCAGCCTCGACTACCCGGGGCTCGTCGCCTCCTCCACCACCGGGGACCGCATCGTCAACATGGTCGATGGCGACGAACAGACCGGCACCGTCTACCCCCAGGCCGTCAACATGTCGCACACCTTCGACTTCGGCCCCGATTTCAGGGTCTCGGCCACGAAGTTCGGATTCCAGAGCAACATCTTCGCCGACCGCCTCGCCAACTCGACGGTGTTCGGCTCCAACGACGGCGCCAACTGGACCCGGCTCACCCCGGGGGTCACGGAGTTCACCCAGGACTTCAACACCCTGGACGTCGCCAAGGACTTCCAGGACGAGCAGTTCCGATACATCAAGGTCCAGATGCTCGAACAGCAGCCGGACGTCCTCTACGGGATCGTGCGGGGCGTGTTCGAGATGACCGAGTTCCACATCTACGGCGAACGCCACGAGATCGGCAACCTGATCAAGGCGACCTCGATCACCTCCGACCAGGCCGTCGCGGGCAGGATCGCGATGGGCGACACCGTCGACGTCTCAGTCACCGCGAAGGAGCCGCTCGACTCTCTCACCGTCGATGTGATGGGCACATCGACCGCGGCCGCTTCGGACGACGGCGTCAACTGGAACGCTTCGGTCGCCCTCGACGACGTCGAGGCCGGCCCGGTCACCCTCACGGTCGACTACACCGGCTCCGACGGCAAGGCCGGACCGACCTTCTACGGCACCACCGACGGATCGAAGCTCTACATCGTGGACCCCGCGCGCCTCATCGACGTGGCCGGGCTGGCCACCGTCACCGCCTCCGACAAGCAGTATCCGGGCAACGGACTGGGCGCCGACGAGGTCGGCTACCTGCTCTTCGACGGCGACCCCGGCACATACGGCGACCTGAACACCGGACCAGGCGCGTACTACCACATCGACTTCGGCGCGGACGCGGCCGTGCGGCCCGAGCTGGTTCTGATGCTGCCGCGGGCCAGCCACCCGCAGCGGGCCAACCGCACGCTCGTGCAGGGGTCGAACGACGGCCAGACCTGGACCGACCTCACCAAGCCACTCACCGGGGCCGTCGCAAACACGTGGAGCGACCAGCCCACCTCGGGCGGAGACCACTACCGGTACCTGCGGATCTACAACGCCACGAGCTGGTACGGCAACCTCTCCGAGGTTGAAATCTACGGCGACATCAGGCACGACGCGTGATTCGACGGCCCGCACGCGCGCATACCCTCACCCCAACCCCTGCAACCCCGCTACGGAGGGCGTTCCATGACCCCGCGCACCCCGACGAGCAGGCAGCTTGCCTCGTTCAGCCCGGGCGAGGGCCGTCTGACCCCCAGGGCGAGCGCCCGCAGCGACGCCCGGACGATCGATCTGGACGGTCGCTGGCGGTTCCGGCTCAGTCCGTCGGTGCTCGAGATGACCGAAGGCTTCCAGGAGTCAGGGTTCGACGACTCGGTGTGGGACCACGTGCGTGTTCCCGGCCTGTGGCAGATGGAAGGCCTGCGTGACGAGCACGGAGACCTCCTGAACGCGGGCCGGGGTCGCTTCGGCCTGCCCGCCTACACCAACGTGGTCTACCCCTTCCCGGTGGATCCGCCGCACCCGCCGGAGGACAACCCCACCGGCGAGTACCGCCGGGAGTTCGTTCTCGACTCCGTTGCTCCCGGTGCACGATGGGTGCTGCGGTTCGAGGGGGTGGACTCGCACTTCACGGTCTGGCTGAACGGCACGGAACTCGGCTGGGCGACCGGCAGCCGGCTGCCCGCCGAGTTCGACGCCACCGAGGCGCTTCGGGCGGGCCGCAACGTGCTGGCCGTCCGGGTCCACCAGTTCTCCGCCGGGAGCTACCTCGAGGACCAGGACATGTGGTGGCTCTCCGGCATCTTCCGCTCCGTCCGCCTGATCGAGCGGCCCGCGGGGGCGATCGGCGACCACTTCGTGCACGCGGACTTCGACCACCGCACCGGCGAGGGCCTGCTCCTCGTCGAGTGCGACGTTCCCGCCGTGGTGGACCTCCCCGAGCTCGGCATCACCGGCCTGCCCGCGGGCGAGCGGCACAGGATCGCGCACGTCGAGCCCTGGACGGCCGAGACGCCCCGGCTGTACGCGGGCACACTCCGGTCCGAGGGTGAGACCCTCACCCTCGCCGTCGGATTCCGCACCGTCCGGATCGTCGACGGGACCATCACTGTCAACGGCTCGCCCATCCGCTTCCGGGGCGTCAACCGGCACGAATGGCACCCGGAGACCGGCCGCACCCTCGATCTGGAGACCATGCGTGCCGACGTTGTGCTGATGAAGAGGCACAACATCAACGCGGTCCGTACCAGCCACTACCCGCCCGACTCCCGGTTCCTCGACCTGTGCGACGAGTACGGCCTGTGGGTGATCGACGAATGCGACCTGGAGACGCACGGGTTCGGCGCGCTCGGCTGGAAGAACAACCCGTCCGCGGACGTCCGCTGGCGTGACGCCTGCGTGGACCGTGTCCAGCGGATGGTCGAACGCGACAAGAACCACCCCAGCGTCGTCATGTGGTCGATGGGCAACGAAGCCGGCGAGGGTGACAACATCCGGGCGATGGCCGAGTGGACCCGCCGCCGCGACCCGGACCGCCTCGTCCACTACGAGGGCGACTACGACAGCCCCTACGTGGACGTGTACAGCAGGATGTACGCGAGCCCCGACGAGGTCGCCCTCATCGGGATGCACGCCGAGCCCCGCACCGCGGACGCCGCGGCCGACTCGCACCGCCGACGGCTGCCGTTCATCCTCTGCGAGTACGCGCACGCGATGGGCAACGGCCCGGGCGGCCTGTCCGAGTACGAGGAGCTGTTCGACCGGTATCCCCGGCTCCACGGCGGCTTCGTGTGGGAGTGGATCGACCACGGCATCCTGCAGAAGACCACCGAGGGCCCGGACGCCGGCCGGCCCTTCTACGCCTACGGAGGCGACTTCGGTGAGACGGTCCACGACGGCAACTTCATCGCCGACGGACTGGTGTTTCCCGATCGCACGCCCTCGCCCGGCCTCATCGAGTACAAGGCCGTCATCGCCCCCGTACGCATGCGACTGGAGCACGCGTCGAATGGGCTGACGCTGCGGATCCGCAACGGCTTCGACTTCCTCGACACCTCCCTCCTCGCCTTCGACTGGCGCCTGGAAGCAGACGGCGTCCCGCTGGCGGACGGCGTCCTGGACCTGCCACCGGTCCCGGCCCGCGCGAGCCATGAGGTGCTCCTCGACGAAACCGTCACAACAGCCCCGCAGGCCGGCGGCGAGCAGGCCCTGACGGTGCGCGCCGTACTGGCCAAGGACTACGGCGGGGTCCCGGCCGGACACGAGATCGCCTTCACGCAGCTGATCCTTACGACGCCCGAGGAACCGCGCCGGGAGCCGGTCGCCCTGCGCCCGCAGCGCACGGCAGGAGGATGGACACTGGGCGAGGCGACCTTCAACGCGCTCGGTGCACTCGTCCAGCTCGGCGACCTGGCACTGGTCAGCCCCCGACTCGACCTGTGGCGAGCCCCCACTGACAACGACCGGGGCGGCAACGGACAGGCACGGGTGTGGAGGGAACTGGGCCTTAACCGGCTTGTGCACCGCACCGTCGGCTGCGCCGCCCACGGCGAGCAGTTGGTCGTCGACACCGTCAGCCGGGCCGCCGGTCAAGACGGAGGTATACAGGGACGCTGGACGTGGACCGCGTACGACTCCGATGCCCTGGAGCTGAAGCTGGACCTCACCCCGGTCGGCCAGCTCGACACCGGCCTCGGGGGTCCCCGCCACGGAGCCGGGCCGCGGTCGGCCACCCTGCCGAAACTCGGGATCCGGCTCGGTCTGCCGGGCGGCGCGGCGAGCCTCGACTGGTACGGGTACGGGCCCGGCGAGTCCTACCGCGACAGCAGGCGGGCCGCCCGCCTCGGCAGGTTCCACGCCACCGTGGAGGAGCTGCAGACCCCCTACGTTCGGCCTCAGGAGAACGGCAACCGCAGCGGCGTACGCGAAGCGGCGATCCGCTGGGCCGACGGCCAGGTGCTGCACCTTTCCGCACCCACCGGCGTCGACCTGTCTCTGCGGCCGTGGACGGCCGAGGCGATGGACGCGGCACGGCACACCAGCGATCTCGTCCCGGACGGCACCCTCTGGCTCACCCTCGACACAGCCCACCACGGGCTCGGCAGTGCCTCCTGCGGCCCGGACGCCCTTCCGCAGCACCGTCTTCACCCCCACTCGGCGACTCTCACCGTGCGTCTCCGCACCGGCGATGCGGAAGGGGGACGGGCGTCAGCCGCAAGGAACTGATCAACCGCCGGGGGTGAACTCCACCTGCAAGATCAGAGTCGGCAGGCAGGGGCGAGGAGGTCGGGGTGGCGAGGACGACGCGGATGCCGTTGTCGTCCTCTTGCCAGGTCTCCTCCGGCCACTGCTCGGGGTTGTAGTCGCCGCCGAAGAGGA
Source organism: Streptomyces sp. NPDC127197 (assembly GCF_042672405.1). NCBI lineage: Bacteria > Bacillati > Actinomycetota > Actinomycetes > Kitasatosporales > Streptomycetaceae > Streptomyces > Streptomyces sp. NPDC127197. The sequence continues at coordinate 45,120 of NZ_JBHXVG010000044.1, forward strand.
GGCGGCCCCGGGTCGCATCGCCCAGGTCGGGCATCAGGCGGGCTCCCCGTACTGCACTCCGCGTCCGTTGGTGGAGACGTAGACCCGGCCGTACACGCGCGGGTCGCCGGTGATGGCGGCTCCGGTCCAGCCCCACTGGTGCTGGTCGTCGTTGATCCGCGTCCAGGTCTTCGCCTCGTCGTCGGAGCGGTAGACGGCGTTGAAGCTGTCGACGGCACCGACCATGTAGATCGCCGGGTAGGAAGCACCCCTGGCGGCCTTGTCGAAGCCCAGGGTGTGTGCGGCGTGGCTTTCCTCTTCTTCCGCGGGACAAAGGGGAAGGTGACGCCCTCAGGGGCGCGGGGCGGTATCGCTGTGGGGGCTCCGCCGCGTGGGCGCGACCAGCCACAACGAAGTCGCGGACCTAGGACCGACGGCTCTACGACCCGGGGCGGGTCAAGGGCGTCACCCCTTGATCGCGCCGGTGAGCATGCCCTTTTTTGAAATGCCGCTGGACGAACGGGGAGGCGACCGCGACGGGGATCAGTGCGAGGACCATGACGGCCATTTGCAGTCCCAGTGCGGAGAGCTGCCCCGTACGCACCGCCTGCTGAAGCCCCGTCGGCGCCTCGGTGTTCTTCTGCACCAGCTGGATGAGCACGTTCTGCAGCGGCATCATCTGCTGGTCGGTGAGATAGATGGACGCGTTGAACCAGGCGCTCCAGTACCCGACCGCGTAGAACAGGGAGATGACGGCCAGCACGGCGCGGGACAGCGGCATGATGATGGTCATCAGGATGCGCAGATCACTTGCCCCGTCGATACGCGCTGACTCGGTGAGTTCGGGCGTGATCCCCATGAAGAAGGCCCGCAGGACGAGGATGTTGAAGACGCTGACCGCGCTCGGCAGGATCAGCGCCAGGTAGGTGTCGGTGAGGCCCAGCGACTGCACCAGCAGGTACGTCGGAATGAGCCCGGCCCCGAAGAACATGGTCGCCATCATGGTCATCAGGAAGAACCGGTGCCCCAGACTGCCCGGCCGGGACAGGCCGTAGGCCGCGAGTACCGACACCGTCATCGAGAACAGCGTGCCCGAGTCGGCCAGAAGCGCGTATCCGTCCTGATGGCTGGTCAAGGGAATGGGCACCGGGAGGCGGCGGCGCAGGAGATGGGCGTACGAGCGCAGGTCGTCGACGGCTGAGTGGGGCGGTTCACCCACCCACAGGCCGTCCGTCAGGGTGTAGGGAGGCACCGCACGCCCCGGCCGGAGCACGAGCGCGGTGAGGAGCGCGCTCGGCTCGGTGCTGCGGAGCAGCCCCGAGTCGCCTGCAAAAACGCCGTCGACAGAAACTCAACGCCCGCCACAGCTACGCCACCCACCGGACAGGAGCGGCGGTTCCAGCGCCGGGTCAGGGGCGAGAGCCGTCCTCCAGCTTCTCGAAGAAGAACTCGTGTTTGAGGAAGGAGACGTCGTACTCGTGACCGGGCTGCGGGGGCAGCAGTTGGGAGGCCTGGAACAGGCGCCACCCGTCCTGCAACGCGCCAAGCCCGGTGGAATAGGGCGGCTCGTCGCTGTCACCGGTCGTCGGACGGGTCCGGCCGGTCCCGTCGTAGCGGGACCAGCCCACGACGGGGGAGTCCAGCGCCGACGTCGCGAGATAGAGGACCAGAACCTGCTGCCTCATGCGTGACTCCTCAGGGCCGGCCGGTTGCTGACGCGCGTGACCCAGTAGTCGACGTCGAACGAGTCGTCTCCGGTCAGGGCCCGCCACAGCAGGACCCGGTTGTAGATCTCCAGTCGGCCCGTGGCCCACTCGTACCAGGGGAAGTACGTGTTGAGTTCCGCGGTCACCGCGGGGTCGTGCAGGTCGGAGACGTCCCACAGACGCACCTGCGGCACGGTCGGGTTGAGGCGGAGTTTGTACATGTAGCGCCGGCCCGCGGTGTCGTTGCGGCGGCCACTGTGCCAGATGCCGTGATGCACGAGAACGACCGTGCCCGCCGGGCAGGTCAGACGGGTCTGTCCCCGGAGGTTCTGGACGCGGCCGACGTCCGTCTCGTTGATCCTGCGCAGATGGCTTCCGGGCACGCTGAGGGTGCCGCCCATCTCGGCGGTCACCTCGTGCGGGTAGTACATGAGCTGGATGTCGAACGCGTCCGGCCGCACGTCGATGATCGCGTCCCCGTGGAGCGGCTGCGCCTGTCCCTCGTGCGGCTCGCGCACATGAACCGCATGGTGGTCGACGGTCGGCTCGGGGCCGACCAGGCTCTCGACAGCGCCCGCGACGACCGGCAGGGCGAGCAGCTCGTGGACGAAGGTGTCCTGCGCGAACGCCCCGCCCAGCGGAGTGCCGTAGGACACTTCCGGCAGGCCCTCGGTCAAGGCCGCGATGGCCCGTTCATTGATCTCCTGCGGCACCACCCCGTCCAGGCGCAGGAATCCCTGCGCTACGAAGCGCGCCACCTGAACCGATGTCAGGAGTTGCTTGCTGGTTGACATGCGACGAACGTACGTGCCCAGTCCGGCTCGGTCGTGGGCTGAAATCGTCCAGTGCTGGTAATTTTCCGTCCTCGTGAAACACGTAACGCTGCGGCTCGACGAGGCGCCCACCGTGGTTGACGCCGGCATCGGGGTACACGGCGTCTCCACCGCCCACGATGTCTTCCGGCTGCCTGATCTGTGGCAGCTGCACCTCTACCACTACGAGGGTGCTCTGTCCCTCGGGCAGTCGGTCCACCCCATACGTCCCGGCCACGTCAGCCTCGTGCCGCCGAACACGGAGGTGCACTTTCACTACCGGGGCAGGTCGGAACATTTCTACGTCCACCTGCGGCTGCACGACGGCGGAACCGCGCGGGTGGTGCCGGTGATGCAGGACGCCGCGGCCGAGAGCACCCGCCTGGCCGACCTGCTCCGACACGCCGTGACGGCCATGCCGACCTCTCCCCCACGAGCCACGGCCGAGGTCTGGACCGCTCTGTGGCGCATCGCCGAGCTGCCGAGGGGCGAGGGAGCCGGGCGCCGCCACCCCTTCGTGGCCGCAGCCCAGGCCTACGTCGAGGAACACCTGGCAGGCCCGCTGTCCGTACCGGACGTCGCTCGCGCCGTCGGAATCTCCCACACACACCTGACACGCGTGTTCCGTGCAGAAACCGGCCTCACGGTCGTGTCGTACATCCGGCACCGACGCCTTCAGCGCGCCCGTCACCTTCTGCTGTCCTCCACCCTGTCCATCACCGCCGTCGCCGCGGCTGTGGGCATCGCCGACCTCCAGGCCTTCAACAAGGCCTGCCGCCGTGAACTCGGCGCGAGCCCGCGCGACGTACGTGCGGCTGCCCCGGCGGGGCTGGATGGCCGAGGCCCGCACGAAAGCCCCATCGAGACGGCGCGCCAGTGCCGCTGACGGGGCCTCACTGCTCGGCGTGACCCCGAGCGGCTACGGTCCAGACCGCGAGTGATCGAATAACCGTCGAAGCGTGCTCCCCGCCCAGCGGGCCCGCGTCGACACGGGGCAGGCTCCACCAGTCGGGTCCGGCCAAGGAGTGAGTACGACATGGGTGGGCAGAGTGAAGTCCGCATATGGAACAGGTGAGTTCGCGAACGAGCCCCGCGAGGCCGCGCCGGCGCAGGTGGCTGGTGTGGTTCCTGGCCGCGGTCGCTGAGCGGGACCGACGGCAACTCCCTCAAGAACGTGCTCGAAGGACGCGCCGAACTGCTCAACGGCACCCTCACCGCCGAACCCACCCCACCGGGCGGATGCGAGATCCAACTACGGGCCTCCACCCGCCCCGCCTGAGCACAACCCGCCCGACGCAGATCGGCGCCGCTTCGCGGAACGCGCCCTGGGCCCGATGATCTCCCGCCGGGTGGTGTAGCCGATCAAGGCACCGGAATCCACAGGTCGGGGCGGTGGTTCCGCCGACTCCCGGGCTCAACTCGCCTCAGCAGGGCGCCTCGTGGGCTGCCGTGTGTGAGGAGATCGCCAAGGGCCTCGTACCGGAACGCGTAACCCTTGATCCCCTACACCACGACGCGGGACGCAGCCCTGGGCCCCGTACCTCTCGGCCAAGGTGCGGACGCTGGTCCCCTTCCACGGGGCCTCTACCCGATCTTGTGGAGGCACCGGACAACCCCCCGGCCTCTGCCATCTCGCCGAGCGAATCGGCCGCACACCGATCCTCCACGTATCGGTGTGTGTCCGCCGGTCACGTCGGCATAGCGGGGTCGATTGCGACAAGGCTCCCGCCTCCGACGCCGAGAAGCGTCGGGGCAGAAGTGGGTGTGACGCCGAGGACACGTCGAAGGATGCCGAGAGGCACGGGTGGCCTCATGAGCGAGGGCCTCCGAGGGCTTCCGCGGTGATGGTGTGGCCGTCGTCGGCCTCCTGGACCACGTCGCGCTCGGCTCGCTCAGGATCAGCCAGTAGACAGGGGGGCGGCCCTGATCCATGGGCGGCTGCCATGTGCATGCGGGGTCGCTCGGGAGCTGACCTGCGGTGGAGCCGTCGGTGCCTGGCGTGCGGTCGACTGGGTCCCCGGTGTTACCCGTGGTTCCGGCAGGATCTGGCACGGGGCCGCCCTTGAAGCTCGCCGCGCCAAGGCTTGCAGTGCCGACGCTGACCATGCGGTTCCGAGGCACCTGCCGGCTGCTGCCACCTTGTGTTCGATTCATTCGACTCCTAATGTCGTCATCGCCCCTGCGGATGTGCCCTGATCTGCGGGGTTGCCGACGCAAGCGCTTCGACGACCGTGCGCCGAGCGGACCCGTCGACTACGCGCACGTCCCCGCCGTTCCCTCCCGATGGTTTCTGAAGGCTGGAGATGTCATGCAATTGTCACGCCGTGGCGTTCTGATCCTGGGCGCAGCCGGCGCGGCCCTCGCCGGAGGCCTTCCCACGGGCTCGGCCCGGGCGGCCGAGGCCGAGACGGCCGACGGAACGGACGCTTCCACGCGCACCGAGCGCCTGTATCTGTCCGGCGAGGACGCCGACAACCCGGTCGACTGGGACTTCCTGTGCACCAGCGGGCGGCGCAGCGGCAGTTGGGGCAGCATCCCGGTGCCGTCCAACTGGGAGTTCCAGGGATACGGCACGTACAACTACGGGTGGAATCTGCGCCCGGAGGAAAAGGGCCGCTACCGGCACACCTTCACGCCGCCCGCCCACTGGCGTGACAGACGCGTCTTCCTCGTCTTCGAAGGGTCGATGACCGAGACCGAGGCGTGGATCAACGGCGAGTCGGCCGGGCCCGTCCACCGCGGCGGCTTCTACCGGTTCCGGCACGAGGTGACCGGAAAGCTGCGTCCGGGCCAGGACAACCTCCTGGAGGTGACCGTCAGCAAGGAGTCCACCGACGACTCCGTCAACCGGGCCGAACGCCTCGGGGACTACTGGAACTTCGGCGGCATCTACCGCCCCGTCCATCTCGAGGCGTTCCCGCTCCAGCACATCGAACGCATCGCCGTCGACGCCCGCGCCGACGGCACACTGCGGATCGACGCCCATCTGTCGGGTACCGGTTCCGCCGACCGTCTCGTCGCCCGGGTCACGGACCTCTCCGGGCGCCCGGTCGGTGCCCCGTTCACCGCGGCCGTCGCTCCCGGCGACACGACGGTGACACTCAGGGCCGCTGTCGACTCCCCCCGGCAGTGGACGGCGGAGACTCCGCACCTCTACCGCGTCGAGGTCGCGCTCCGCGCCGGCGACCGCCGCACCGTCCACCGCGTCGACGAGAGATTCGGCTTCCGCACCGTCGAGGTGCGCCCCGGCGACGGCGTGTACGTCAACGGCGTCAAGATCCTCCTCAAAGGAGCCAACCGGCACACCATCTGGCCCACGTCCGGCCGGGCGACCAGCGCGCGCATCAGCCGCAAGGACATCCTCCTGATGCGGGAGATGAACATGAACGCGGTCCGCATGTCCCACTACCCGCCGGACACGCACTTCCTCGACCTCGCCGACGAACTCGGGCTGTATGTACTCGACGAACTGGCCGGCTGGCAGAAGTCCTACGACGAAGCGGCAGGCAGACCCCTCGTCGCCTCAATGGTCACCCGTGATGTCAACCACCCGTCGATCCTGTTCTGGTGCAACGGCAACGAAGGCGGCTGGAACACCGCCCTCGACGACGACTACGCCCGCCACGACCCCCAGCAGCGCACCGTCCTCCACCCCTGGGCCACCTTCGGCGGCATCAACACCGACCACTACGAGACGTACGACAGCACACGCCGCATCCTCCAGGAACGCGGCGACGTCTTCATGCCCACCGAGTTCCTCCACGGCCTCTACGACGGCGGCGCCGGCGCGGGGCTCGACGACTACTGGAAGCTGATGGGCCGTGAACGGCTCTGCGCCGGAGGCTTCCTGTGGTCACTGGTCGACGAGGGCATCGTGCGGGACGACCTCGGCGGCGCCATCGATGTGGCGGGCAACGCCGCACCCGACGGCATCCTCGGCCCCTTCCGCGAGAAGGAGGCCAGCTTCTACACGATCAAGGACATCTGGTCTCCCGTACAACTCGCCGAGCCGGAGCGGTTCACCTCCGGCTTGCCGGACGACTTCGACGGCCGGATCGCCCTCACCAACCACTACGCCTTCACCAACACCCGTACCTGCCGCTTCACTTGGCGGCTCCTGAACTTCCGCACCCCCTCGCAGCGGCGGGACGGCCACACCGTGCGCGCCCAAGGCACCGCCTCCGCGCCGGACATCGAACCCGGCGCGCAAGGAGTGCTGCGCCTGCCCCTGCCGTCCGGCCGGCGACGCGCCGACGCCCTGGCGCTCACCGTCACCGACGCCGACGGCCACGAGATCCGCCGCTGGACATGGACCATCGCCTCCGCCGCCGACCAGGCCCGACGGCTGGTACGGACGGGCCCGGGACCAGCCGTACGCGGCCGGCTCGCGGACGACAGGCTCACCCTCGCATCCCGCCACACCACGGTCACGCTCGACGCCACGACGGGCATGCTGGCCGGCGTCACCCACCGAGGGACGGACTTCGCGCTGTCCCGCGGCCCGCTGCCCACCACCGGAACGGCCGACCTCACCCGCCTGACGCACGGGTCCGACGGCAACGGCTACACGGTGCAGGCCGAGTACTCCGGCGTCCTGCGCCACGTCCGGTGGCATCTGCACCCCAGCGGCTGGCTGCAGTTGGACTACCGCTACCACCTCACCGGCGAGCACGACCTCTTCGGCGTCGGCTTCGACCACCCCGAATCGCAGGTGACCGGCGTGACATGGCTCGGCCACGGACCTCACAGGGTGTGGAAGAACCGGCTGCGCGGCGTCGCGACGGACGTCTGGACGAAGCAGTACAACGACACCGCGACCGGTGCCGACGGCTGGGTGTACCCGGAGTTCAAGGGCTATCACGCGGGCGTCCGCTGGGCGTCCCTGCACACCACCGCCGGACGCATCACCATGATCTCCGAGGACGAGAACCTCTACCTCCGCCTCTTCACCCCCCGGTTCGGACCCGACCCCCGCCATACCGCGCCGCCCTTCCCGAAGGGAGACCTGTCGTTCCTCGACGCCATCCCGGCCATCGGCACCAAGTTCGACGCACCGTCCGCGCTCGGCCCCAGCGGCGGCCCCACCACGGCGACGGGCGACTACGGTCGAACCCTGTACTTCTCGTTCTCCCAGTAGCGCCTCCACCCCCTCCCCGACGCCGCACCATGCGGCCGGGCCCCCTGCCGACCGGCGCTGCACACAGGTGCTCGACCTCACTTTCCCGAGGCGTGCGCCTGCTCCCACGACCGTGACGGCCAGTGCCGATATGCGCCTGGTCCGCCGAGGAGGAGCCCGGCGCACTGGTCTTCCTCTGCGAGAGGGTGCCCTTTCGGCGCACCTCCTTCGCCCTCCCGGACGGCTTCCGCTTCTACGAAACTTCGTCACACCGGACACACCCTGACGACCCACTCGCGCGCGCCCTCAGTGACACGATGGTCCGCCTAGGCCGGTCCTACGAGCAGGCATCCCTCAGCACTCCGACACCCACAGGCCGCAAGCAGCGGCCTCATGGCCCGTTGTGGTGCGCGCCCTCCGCCCCCGGGTCTGGACAATAGACAACCCCCGGGTCCATGACCTGGGGGTTCATGTGGGAGCGGGTGACGAGAATCGAACTCGCGCTCTCAGCTTGGGAAGCGACGGACCTTGTGCACCCATGTGGCTTCTGACCTGGATGTCTCCAGCCCGAAACTCCACCTTCTCCTCGAAACGCCGTCGTTCGCGACGGACGCGGCGACCCAGTACGAACGCCAGTCGATTCATGGCGAGTTGGTGGACGCCGACCAGGCAGAGTTCGACCAGGTTGTTGTAGGACGCCCTGGGCCGCGAGGACAGTGGGCCCGAAGCGGAACGACACTCATGGCGAGCCGTCGGGGAGCAACTCGGATGGGCCCCGCGTCGCGAACGGCCCGGAGACGTTCCGCTCAACACCGCCTTGACCGTCGAGGTCCCCGGGCCGACTGCGCCTGGAAGAGAGTCGACGCCTACCTGGTCAAGCACGCCGAGATCGACTCAGCGCACAGTCGTAGGATGCTCGTCCTCGCTGTCCTGCCATGTATGAGCCGACCGCAGCCGGTGCCGTCCCCAGCGCGACCGGGCACCGGTGTTCTCCCGGGGTCTGAGCCCGGAGAGGGCTCAGATCCCGGGCTCGGGGTTCATCCGGTGGTCAGAGTGGTCCACTTCTGGTTGGAGCCGCCGTTGCAGTCCCACAGCACGAGCTGTGTGCCGTC
>NZ_JBHXVG010000045.1:0-53672 GCF_042672405.1 Streptomyces sp. NPDC127197
GACGGCAGCCGCCTGATAGCCACACCCAGCACCCCTGGGCGACCCAACCCTACGAATGGCTCGATCAACCCGATCAAGACGGTAGAGCCGCCTGAGCCCGAAAAGCCACAGCGGGACCCTCCTCACGCATCGCCCCCGCGGCCGAGATCTGAAGGCAACTGATGTCTGTCGACCTGTCCTTCTTCCGCTTCGAGACCTCCCAACGCCTACGGGCCGAAGGCCGCTCCGAGGGCCACGCCGAGGACATCCTTCTGATCCTTGAATCACGCGGCATCGAGATCCCAGAGGCCGCTCGGGAGCGGATCACGACCTGCACGAATCTCGAAACGCTCCGCGCCTGGGTCATCCGGGCCGTGCACGTCGAAACGGCCGAGGACCTGTTCGCGGACGAGGCCTGACCGAGCACACTGTCCCTCCCACCAGTAGTAACCGCCTTGCTACTCGGCCCGCGACATCCGAGCCTCAGGGTTCCCGGACTCCTTGCTGTCCGACTCGTACATCAGGTCATCCCCCGTCGGAATCAGCCGCACGGTCGTCGCCGCCGGATTGCACCCGCTGTGGTTCTCCTTCGCACCGACGGACGTCGCGACGATCTGCTTCTCCGTCACCTGCTTCAGGGTCAGTACGTCGACACAGACGCCGCCCAGAGGGTCGGTCTGCCGGAGTCGCCCCAGTTCCTCACCGGCCTCCGCGTCCCGGACGGTGATGCGGAACGTCCCGAGGGGCAGGGTGCCGTCGACGGCGGTGCCCTGGCCCTCCCAGGTGCCGAGGTAGCGGGCGGGGATGCCGGTGCCGGAGGCCGAGGCGCCGGGTTCGGCGGTCGGGGGCGCGGCGGCGTCTCCCGAGGTGTCCCGGCGGTTGTCGGGCAGCAGGTCGAACACGAACACCGACCCCACCGTCACCGCCGCCAGCGCCCCGGCGACCGCCAGCGCCACCGTGCAGCTCAGCCGGCGGCCCCGTCCGTCGGCTTCCGGTGCCGCCGTCGCGGCGAACGTGACGGAGAGCTTGCCGGGCCGCTGGCCCGACGCCGGTGCCGTGTCCTCCGGCTCCGCCGGACGCGGCCCGGGTACGGCGGGTGGCGCCCCCGGCATCACCGGCGGCGGCGCCCCCGGCATCACGGGCGGCGGCCCGAACTCCCCCACGGCCGACGGCGGACTCACCGCCGGGCTGCCGAACCCCACCGGCCCCGGCGGCGTCTCCTCCACGGCCGGCTTGCCGAACTCCACCGGCCCCGAAGGAGCCACGTCCGTCCCCGTCTCCAGATTCAGCAGCCGTACGGCACTACGGCTGACCTGCTCCACCAGCGCTCCCGGCAGCCACCCGCCCGCGACCAGCCGCGCCGTCCCCTCGGGCGCGAGCCGCCGGATCACCTCCGCCGGGGTCGGCCGCCCACCCGGCTCCTTCGCCAGGCACGCCTCGACGATCTCCCGCAACAACCCGCCCTCCAGGGCGTCGAGCTGCGGCTCCTCGTGGACGACCTTGTAGAGCAGCGCGGCCGAGGAATCCCCGGAGAAGGGCGGCTCTCCGGTCGCCGCGTACGCCAGTACCGCGCCCAGCGAGAAGACGTCGGCGGCTCCGGTGACCCCTTTGCCCAGGATCTGCTCGGGCGCCATGTAGCCGGGCGAGCCGACCGAGACGCCGGTGGAGGTCAGGGAGGCCGTGCCGTCCGTGGCGCGGGCGATGCCGAAGTCGATCAGCAGAGGGCCGTCCAGCGTCAGCAGGACGTTGGACGGTTTCACGTCCCGGTGCACCAGGCCCAGTTCGTGCACCGCCGCGAGCGCCTCGGCGAGGCCCGCACCCAGCACTCGTACGGAATGCGTGGGCAGCGGACCGCCGTCCGTGACCGCCGCGGTCAACGACGGGCCCGCCGCGTACGCCGTGGCGACCCACGGCACCGGCGCCTCCGGGTCCGCGTCGAGCACCGGCGCGGTCCAGGCGCCGCCCACCCGCCGCGCGGCGTCGACCTCGCGGCGGAACCGGGCGCGGAACTCCTCGTCGAGCGCGAAGTGCGGGTGCACGACCTTCACCGCGACGGTACGGCCCCCTGCGCTGCGGCCGAGATACACCCGGCCCATGCCGCCCGAACCGAGCCGGCCGAGCAGCCGGTAGGGCCCCACGCTCGCGGGCTCGTCGACTCCGAGCGGCTGCATGGCGCGCCCCCTTCCCCCGTACGCCTCCACTGTCCCGCAGCGTATAGTCCCGCCGCCCGCTCCAGATCCCCACGGCTGGAGCAGGTCCCCTACGGCTGGAGCAGATCGACCTTCACGTCCGCCGGGAAGCCGGTCGTCGGGCCGACCCTGCGCGCGAACTCCGCGACCGCCGCCAGCTGGGGCTCGCCGAGGCGGAAGTCGAGGGTGGTGAAGTACTGCTCCAGAACCTGCTCGTCGAAGGCCTCCCAGCGGGCGGCCTGCTCGGCGACCTTGCCGACCTCCTCCAGGGAGAGGTTGCGGGAGGCGAGGAAGGCCTCGTGCACCTTGCGGGTGATCACGGGCTCGCGCTCCAGGTAGTCGCGGCGGGCCGCCCAGACGGCGAAGACGAACGGCAGTCCGGTCCACTCCTTCCACAGCGCGCCGAGGTCGTGCACCTCCAGCCCGAAGCGCGGCCCGTCGAGCAGGTTGGCCCGCAGCGCCGCGTCCCCGATCAGCACCGCCGCCTCTGCCTCCTGCATCATCAGGCTGAGGTCGGGCGGGCACGTGTAGTAGTCGGGCCGTACGCCGAAACGGTCCGCGAGCAGCAGCTGCGCGAGGCGTACGGAGGTGCGCGAGGTGGAGCCGAGGGCGACCCGGGCGCCGTCCAGCCGCTCCAGCGGGACCTGCGAGACGATCACGCAGGACATCACCGGCCCGTCGCAGCCGACCGCGATGTCAGGGAAGGCGACCAGGTCGTCGGCGTTGCGCAGGAACTCGACGAGGGTGATCGGCCCGATGTCGAGGTCGCCCTGCACCAGCTGCTCGCTGAGCTTCTCCGGGGTGTCCTTGGTCAGCTCGAAGTCGAGGAGCGTGCCCGTTCTCGCGAGCCCCCAGTACAGGGGCAGGCAGTTCAGGAACTGGATGTGGCCGACGCGCGGCCGGGTGCGAGGAATGTCCACATCCGGAGGCTAGCGTCCGCCGGGCGGGCGCTGACCCTGCGGGGTGACGTGCGAGTCTGGGCCCCTCCGCCATCTGGAGTCATGGATGTCAAACGTTCGGGTGACGTGATCTTGACCTCTATTGCTTTCGGCTTCCCGCGTGCTAGGCTCGCCGCAAGTTGCAGTTTGGTTTCCCTTGCAGTACAGAGCCTGCGGAGCATGTGACCGCGGGCTCTCGTCGTTCTCAGACGGGTGCAGTTGTGCAGAATCTCGATCTTCACACTTGCTGGTTCTGGAGCAGGGCAACCCTTTGAGCCCAAGGAGGGCTTATGGCTACCGGAACCGTGAAGTGGTTCAACGCCGAAAAGGGCTTTGGTTTCATCGCCCAGGAAGGCGGCGGCCCCGACGTCTTCGTCCACTACTCCGCGATCAACGCGAGCGGCTTCCGCTCCCTCGAGGAGAACCAGCAGGTGTCCTTCGACGTCACCCAGGGCCCGAAGGGCCCGCAGGCGGAGAACGTCACCCCGGTCTGATCTGATGATCTGATCCTCCGATCCGGATCGAGCGCAGTACCCAAGGAGCCCCACGCCTTCGGCGACGGGGCTCCTGCCTTTTCCCGAGTGTCCCGAGTATCCCGAGGTGAATTCTCCGAGAATTCCTTCCCCCGCACTCCCCCCACACTCCTTTGACGGGAGTGGCCTCAGGCGCGCAGCCGGTTGTCAGTGGGAGTGGATAGGGTCGCCGCCCATGACTGACAGCGACTTCCTGACCACCACCCAGGACTTCTACGACGCCGTTGCCGAGGACTACGCCGACCGGTTCCGGGACGGGCTGGCGGCCAGGCCGGTGGACCGGGCCCTGCTGGCCGCCTACGCGGAACTCGTGGGCGGTGGCGGTGAGGTGGTCGACCTGGGGTGCGGACCGGGGGAGGTGACGGCGTACCTCGCCTCGCTCGGCCTGTCGGTGTTCGGGCTCGACCTGTCGGCGTCGATGCTCGCGATCGCCCGGCGTGAGAATCCCGGCCTGCGCTTCGAGCAGGGTTCGATGCTGGACCTGGACCTGCCCGACGGTCACCTCGCGGGTGTCGTGTCCTACTACTCGTCCATCCACACCCCTGTGGACCGGCTGCCCGACCTTTTCGCGGAGTTCGCCCGTGTCCTGACCCCGGGCGGCCATCTGCTCCTCGCCTTCCAGGTCGGCGACCACCCACTCCGCATCGACCGGCCCTTCGGCCACCCGGTGTCCCTGGATTTCGAACGCCGACAGCCGGATCGGATCGCCGAGCTGCTGGCCGGGGCCGGTTTCGAGATCCGGTCGCGGACGGTGCGGGAGGCGGAGGAGGAACTCGGGGAGTCGACCGCGCAGGCGTATCTGATCGCCCGCAGCCGACCCTAGTCACCAGCACCTGTCCTAGCCGTCGCCGAGCACCGTGCGGCAGTCGTCCCAGGCCGCCTCGCTCAGCAGCGGCCGGATTCGCGTGAACAGGGCCAGCAGCTCGGCTCCCCACCGCTCACGGAACGCCGCGTCATGGTCCGCAAGGTCGAGCTCGTTCGCGGCGGTGAGTTCGGCGAAGTCCCGGCGCAGGCCGGGGGACGGTGTGTGGGCGGCACCGGTGAAGCGGTCGTGGAAGGGGGCGGCGGGGTCGGCGAGGGTCGGGTACGTCGCCGTGCGGTCGCAGGCGGCGTAGAGGTACACGGTCGCCTCGGCCTCCGCGCCGATCGCGGTCGCCAGGTCGGTACGGCGGTCCAGGGGGAGGAGAGGTTCGGGGAAGCCGTCGGTGCCGTAGCAGGCGTGGCAGAGGCCGGCCAGCTGGAGGGCGGGGCGGGCGCCCCAGCCGGCCAGTCGTAGGCGTACGCGGTCGAGGTGAGTGAGGAGGGTGCCGCCCGGGTGGGCCATGGACTCGGCACCCAACTGCCGTAGTAACGCCAGGGCTTGGTCGGTGGAGGTCGGCACGGGCATCCCTTCGCCGCGAGAATCAGGAGTGTGGGTCGGCACCCGCTCCCACCCCCCCCCCCCCCCCCCGCTGTCGGTCCGGACTCCCGCGGAGGCGCGGAGCGGGTTGCCGCCCGGGCCCTGTGGAGATCGTCGTACACCCCGTGGGGGCCAGTCAATCCTAAGGATCAGTCGCCAAACCCTAGTGATAGCTTGGAGGTTGTGACCCTAGAGGATCTGCGCGTGTTCGTGGCCGTCTGCCGGGCCGGGAGCCTCAGTGCGGTGGCCCGTGATCTGGGGTGTACGCAGTCGGCGGTCAGCCAGCACGTGAAGCGGCTGGAGCGGGAGACGGGGGTCGGTCTGCTGGAGCGGCGGCCGCGCGGGGTCGTGCCGACGCAGGCCGGGCGGGTGCTGGAGGCCGCTGCGGCCGAGGGCATCGCCGGGCTGGATCTGGCGTTGCGGCGGCTGCGGGACCTCGTCGACGGGGAGAGCGGGTCGGTACGGGTGGCCACCGGGGCGACGACCGTACGGCACTTCATGGCGGACGCCGTGGTGGCGTTCCGGCAGCGGCATCCCAAGGTCAACCTCGAGTTCCGTACCGAGAGTTCGAGCCGCGCCTGCTTCGGCGCGCTGGCCGACAGCGAGCTGGATCTGGCCTGGGTCACGCTCGGGCCGCCGGTGCGCGGCATCGAGCAGCGGCCGGTGGTCGACCTGCCGTGGGTGCTGGCGGTACGGGCCGGCGACCCGCTCGCCGACCGCACGCACGCCGACGTCTCCGACCTGGCCGGCCTCCGGCTGATCCGGCTGCCCCCGAACTCCACGTCCGCCGCCCATCTCGACGCGGCCTGCGCCGAGTTGGGCGTGCGTTTCGGCTACGACACGAGTGTCGCCGACTGGGACACGGCCCTGCTGCTGGCCGAGTTGGGGCTGGGCCGGGCCGTGGTGCCCGCGTTGCCGGGGCTGCGGGCGGGCGGTAACGGGGGTGATCTGCGTCTGGTGCCGTTGCCCGCGCTGCGGCCGCTGACGGTGGGGTGGGCCGTCCGGCACTGGGACGCGCTCACGCCGCCGGCCCGCGCGTTCGCGGACACGGTGGCGGAGCTCACCTCGCCGCCCACTGCTCAGCCGTGAGCCCGGTCGGCTCCGTACAGCGCCTCCACCTCCCCGGCGAAGTCCCGCAGGATCGCCTCCCGGCGCAGCTTCATCGACGGGGTCAGATGGCCGGCGGCCTCGGTGAAGTCGACGGGGAGGACGGCGAAGCGGCGGATGGACTCCGGGCGGGACACCAGCTTGTTGGCCTCGTCCACCGCACGCTGCAACACCGCGTGCAACTCGTCGTCGGTCACGAGGAGTTCCGGCGGTACGGGGTGCTTGCCGTTCATCTGGCGCCAGTGGGTGATGCCGTCGGTGTCGAGGGTGATCAGGGCGGTGACGTAGGGGCGGCGGTCGCCCAGGACGATGCACTGGGAGATCAGGGGGTGCGAGCGCAGCCAGTTCTCCAGCGGGGCCGGTGCCACGTTCTTGCCGCCCGCCGTGATCAGGATCTCCTTCTTCCGGCCGGTGATGGTGAGGTAGCCCTCGTCGTCCAGCCGGCCGATGTCGCCGGTCGGGAACCAGCCGTCGGGTGTTGCCGGGACGACGCCGCCCGCGTACGGGTCCCAGTAGCCGCGGAAGACCTGACCGCCGGCGAGGAGCACCTCGCCGTCCGCGGCGATACGGACGCGTGTACCGGGCAGGGGCCAGCCGACCGTGCCGAGGCGGGGTTTGAGCGGTGGCGTCACGGTCGCCGCACCGGTCGTCTCGGTCAGGCCGTAGCCCTCGTAGACGTCGATGCCCGCGCCCGCGTAGAACGCGGCCAGGTCGCGGCCCAGGGGCGAGCCTCCGCAGATGACGTAACGGACCCTGCCGCCCAGCGCGTTGCGGATCCGGCGGTAGACGAGGGTGTCGTAGAGGGCGCGGGCCGCCTTGAGGGAGGCGCCGGGGCCGGGGCCGGTGCCGCTCGCCCGGGCTTCCGCCGCCTCGCCGTAGCGGCGTGCCACCTTCGCCGCACGGTCGAAGGCGGGGGCCTTGCCGCCCCGTTCGGCCGTCGCGCGCGCGTTGTTGTAGATCTTCTCCAGCATGTACGGGATGGCGATGAGGAAGGTCGGCCGGAAGCTCGCCAGGTCGACCAACAGGTCCTCCGACTTCAGGCTGGGCGCGTGACCGATCCGCACCCGCGCGCGGACGCAGGCCACCGACACCATGCGGCCGAAGACGTGCGAGAGGGGGAGGAAGAGAAGGGTGGAGGGCTCCGCGTCGGTGCGGGCCTTGAAGACGGGGTAGAGGAGTTCGATCGCGTTGTCGACCTCCGCGAGGAAGTTGCCGTGCGTGAGCGCGCAGCCCTTGGGGCGGCCGGTGGTGCCCGAGGTGTAGACGAGGGTGGCCAGGGTGTCCGGGCCCAGCATTCCGCGCCGTACGTCCACTTCGGTGTCCGGTACGGACTGGCCGAGCTCCGCCAGGCGGTCCACGTGACCCTTCTCGATGACCCACATGTGCTTCAGCTCGGTCAGATGCTCCCGCTCGGGGCCGAGCGCGGCCGCCTGCCCGACCGTCTCCGTGGCCAGCGCCACCGCGCCGGAGTCCTGGAGGATCCAGCGGGTCTGGAAGACGGACGAGGTCGGGTACACCGGGACGGTCACCAGACCGGCCGCCCAGGCGGCGAAGTCGAGGAGCGTCCACTCGTACGACGTGCGGGCCATGACCGCGATCCGATCGCCCGGCATCAGCCCCTCGGCGATCATCCCCTTCGCCACGGCCAGCACCTGCGCGGCGAACTCCGCCGCGGTCACGTCCGCCCAACGCCCGTCCCCGGTACGGCGGCTGAGCACCGGATGTCCGGGCGCCGCGTCCGCGTTCTCGAACGGCAGGTCGGCCAGCGAACCGTGCGACACCGGCGGCACCAGCGGCGGTACGGCCACTTCCCGCACCTCCCCGTCCAGCCGCCGTATCTCGGGCTCGACGAGGACCGGCCCGCCGTCGGGGTCGTACTCGAGCGACGCGGCCGTGGACGGGTCGGACGACTCGGGCGGTAAAGGTGAAGACGAGTACGAGATGGGCATGGCAGCTCCTGGGGCCTGCAGCGACGCACTTCGGCACTGCTCGCTGCATGAGGTACGCGTGGTGCGCACGAAGGCGTTCACCGGCGGCGGCGCGGCTCGTCCGTCGTCCGCCGGTGGGCGGAGATCCTACGGGGCCCGCGTGGGGAGATTGCGCGGGTTCGGGGGTGCTTCCGAGGTGGTCCGGGGACGGGGGTGTGCAGCTCGGGGCCCGACAGAGCTTGGGCTTACCTGCGGTAACCTTACTCCAGAGTAAACAGTGAGGACAGGGGGTACTCATGGCCGACCGGCATCTGAGCTGCACCGGCACCGCACCCGGCCAGGTCCGTTCCCTCGCGCGAGGCGCGCTGCTCTCCCCTTTCAAACAGCCCCGCCCGGACGCCGGCTTCCCCCGCACCCGCCTCGTCCTGTCCGGTGTACGCGTCGACCTGGCCCGGCTCGCCGCCTACGAGCGGGTGTGCGGCTTCCCGACCGGGGAGGACGCCCTGCCCCTCACGTATCCGCACGTCCTCGGCTTCCCGCTCGCCATGCGGTTGATGAGCGACCGGCACTTCCCGCTGCCGCTGCTCGGCCTGGTCCACACCTCGGTGGAGATCAGCCGCCACGCCGCGCTCCCGGCCGCCGGGGAGTACGAACTTGCCGTGTGCGTCGACGGACTGGCTCCGCACCGGCGCGGGACGGAGGCGACGGTCGTGACCGAGGCGCGGGCCGGCGGGGAGGTCGTATGGGAGTCGAGGAGCACCTATCTCGCGCGGCATCGCACCGACGCCCGGCAGCCCTCGAACGGGACCGAGCACGCCCCGCTGCCGGTCCGCGCCGAGTGGCGGCTCGGCGGTGACATCGGGCGTCGGTACGGTGCCGTCTCCGGCGACCGCAACCCGATCCACCTGTACCCGCTCACCGCCCGCCTGTTCGGCTTCCGCCGGCCCCTCGCGCACGGCATGTGGACGGTGGCCCGCTGCCTCGCCGCGCACGGGACGCCCGACGCGGTGCTGGTACGGGCACAGTTCCGGGCGCCGGTGCTGCTGCCGGGGGCGGTGGAGTACGCGGCGGACGGCGGGCGGTTCGAGCTCCGGAGCGGGGAACGCCGGTGTGTGACCGGCGAGGTGTTCCCGCTCACCTCACGCGGACGGCGGTGACCAGGCCCGCCCCGCCATCAGGTCGCCCAGCCCCGCCCAGGCGAAGTTCATCAGGGTCGCCGCCGCCTGCCGGGCCGTGACGCCGGGGGTGGCGTTGGCCCAGGTGGCCAGCGACTCGGCGGCGCCGACCAGGGCCTCGGCCAGCCCGGCGACCTCCTTGTCGGGCAGGTCGGGGTCCCGGTGGGCCTCGCGGGCGGCGTCGGCGATCAGCTGCGTCACGAACGTGACGATCTCCGTGCGCATCGCGGTGACCTCGGCGGCGAAGGTCTCGCCGTGGGTGCGGGCCTGGAGGTGCAGTACGGACCAGCCGTCGGGGTGCCGGGCGGTGTGGGTGAAGAACGCCAGCAGGCCTTCCCAGAGCCGGCGGTCGGCGGGCAGTTCGGGGTGCACGCCGGCCCGGACGGCGGCGGTGAGCGCCTTGGCCTCGCGGCGGATGCAGGCGGTGAAGAGGTCGTCCTTGGAGTTGAGGTAGAGGTACACCAACGGCTTGGACACGCCCGCGAGTTCGGCGATGTCGTCCATCGACGCGGCCATGTACCCCCGCTGTCCGAAGGTCTGCACGGCGGCATCCAGCATCTGCTGCTCACGGACCGCACGCGGCATCCGCTTGGTCTTCACGGCACCCATGGGGATCAGCGTACGGTCCGCGCAGCACCGGCGGCGCCCGGTCAGGGCCTGTCCGGCCGATCAAGTCGCAGGAAAGGGACGGTGCTTCGGCAGTGCCGGTGAGCGGGGTCTGGTGCGTGCAGCTGCAAGGCGGAGGAGGGAGTCGACGCGGAGCGTCGGCGAGTGACGACAACGCCGCAGATGGGCGTGCCAGACCCCGCGTCTGCGGCATGATCGGCCGGACAGGCCCTAGGCGACCGTCACCTGCTGCGGCTCGTCCACCGGGGAACTCGCCGCCTTGTCATAGGCGTTGCGGTCGAGCAGTCCCTCGCGGGCGGAGACGAGCACCGGCACCAGGGCCTGCCCGGCGACGTTCGTAACCGTATTGTCTGTATGCATGTTGTCCATGGCGCAGGCACACCATCTGTGACCCGGGGGGAGATATGGCCAAGCCGAAGCGTGTGGGGATCTACGTACGAATCAGCAAGGACCGCAAGGGCCAGGAACTCGGCATCCAGCGCCAGGAGAAGGCCTGCCGGGAGCTGTGCGAACGCATGGGGTGGGGTGTTCTCAAGGTCTACCCGGAAAACGACGTATCGGCGTCCACCACAAGCAAGCGCCGACGCCCGCAGTACACGGAGATGCTCCGAGACGCCCGCGACGGCCTCATTGACGGGATCGTCGTCTACTCCATCGACCGCCTGACGCGTCGGATCAGCGAACTGACCAGCTTCCTCGAAGAGCAGAAGGAACACGGGTTCGCGTTCGCCACGACGGAGGGCGAGGACACGTCGACAGCCAACGGCCGCATGATCCTCACGATCAAGGGCGCGGTGGCTCAGCAAGAGACCGAGCGCATGTCGGAGCGGGTGAACAACTCCCTCCTGCAGCGCAGAGAGCAGGGCAAGCCGCACGCCGGCGGGAAGAGGCAGTTCGGTTTCAAGGAGGGCTCGTACTTCAAGGAGCTGGACGAAGGCGAAGCCGAGCTGATTCGCAAGGGCTATCGCATGCTGATGGACCGGAACCCGAAGACACCCGGCGATGTGGCCCGGTACTGGAACTCCGAGGGCTCTACGACTCCGCAGGGCGGTGCCTGGACGATCCAGTCAGTGAAGCGCGTGTACCGGTCGGAACGGATCGGGGGGATCGTCACCTACAAGGGCCAGGACATCGGAGACAGCATCTATGGCGCCCCTCTGACCCGCGAGCAGTGGGAGAACGTCCAGACCCTGCTCGATGGGCGAGCCACACCGGCAGCGCAAGGGTCGGGCAAGCGGAAGCACCTGTACTCCGGGTTCCTGCGGTGCGGGTATTGCGGGTCCGTCATGCGCGTCCAGTGGGCGACCATCCAGGGACGGACCTTCCGGCGGACGTTCTGTCACTCGGGGCAGCGAGGCAGGAACGGCCGCCTGGGCTGCGGCAAGGTGAGCCGCAAGTACGAGTGGATCGAGGAGCGACTCAACGAGGTGATCGAGGCAGCGCTGCAATCCCGTATGCCTCGGAAGGAAGAGGTGCCCGCAGAGGATCTCACAGGTGAGATCGACCTGTTGGAGAAGCGTATCCGGGCACTTCGAGGTCGCTGGAAGGAAGGAGACATGGAGGACGAAGACTACTTCGATTCCTTGGCTCACCTTCGCACAGAGCTCCAGAGCCTACGCACGCGCGAAGCCACCACGGTGATCCGTCGATCCCGCGCCGAGACGGATGTACTTGCAGTCTGGAAGGACGACGAGCCCGAGAACCTCGAACGCCGCCGCGCCATCGTGGCGACCGTAATCGACCACGTTGACGTTTTCAGCATCGGCCGTGGTAGGCGCAAGCCGCCCGAGATCACCTCAATCAAGATCACGCCGGTCGGTGCGTCGCAGGAGGCTTCGCCGAAATAACCGGCTCAAAGCGGTCGGCAACGTAGCTATCGACGACAGCACTCATGCGGATGTCATAGTCCTTGGGCGGTACCCAGCGATGGAGGATCTCAGCAATCCAGTCAGGAACCGGCTGTAAGGGCTTATCAGCCATAAGAGCCCCGATAGGAACGTGCTTCCTCCCTGCTCTCCGCCAGGTCCGCAGCAATTCCCGCAGTGATGAGTGCAGCGCCGGGGGTGTGGCCGGAGCCGACGTAACGCCAGTGCCGTTCGGTGACCGTGTCGGGCACGTCCGTGTGGCCCATGTGGTCGGCGCGTTCGGCGCGGAGCGCTGCGTACGTCGTCGAGTAGGCACGGGACTTGGTAAGGATGTGACCCCGGTAGCCAAGCGTGTGAGTCCAGTCCCGAAGGCGCAGGGACGCGTACTCGGGGAGGCCGCCGAGACGCCAGCAGGCCCGCATAAGGGTGCGGACGTGTTCGCTCACGGGTGCCGACTCGACGTCGTCCCAGGTGGTGAGCGGGTGGTCGATGCCGGCGCCTGTCTCGCTCGCTCCCTTGGTGACGTACTTGGCCACGTATGCGGCGACCGCGTCATCGTCCGGGCCGTCGCCGTTGGCACGCAGCGGCCGGGCGTCGACCTGGGCGCCCCAGCGCAGTGCCAGCTCACCCACGGCCGGGCTGTAGGGCGTGTGGACCAGGACCCGCCGGACGGAGGCGCGTACGGCGCTGATGAGCAGTTCCGCCGTGCCCCAGGCCGGAGGTTCGTCGTTGGGCCCGTTCGGGCCGTCGAGGCGAACGACGGCATGCACGTGGACGGCCGCCCGCTTCTGGTACTCAGCCACGCGGGCGAAGGACAGCCGGGCGTGCCGGGCGAAATGCGACTGTACGAGGCCGACCGAGGAGGCCAGGCGCCGCCGGACGTCGATGACGAAGCGGTCCCACAGCTTGGAGGCGTGCGCGTGCCAGAGCACGTGGGCGGTGTAGTCGTAGCAGTCGGGGCAGAGCGGTTGACCGACAACCGACGCGTCCGGGGCGTGGACAGTGCCGCAGCCGAAGGGTCGTCCGTGTTCACAGGTGCCGCCGTCACGGCGGGGGCGGCACACTTCCCCGACGCGGTGGACCGGGCCGAAGGACGGGGCGGTCAGGGTGACGAAGAGCCGGGGCCGGTGGCGGACGGTGGTGGGGATGTTCTTGCCGCCGATCAGGCCCGCGCGGACGAGGTGGAAGGTGTCGCCCGCGTGGAGACGGGAGCAGGCCGGGCAGACGGTTGCGCGACGGTTGCGGCAGCGGACGAGGAGGCGTTCGCCGGGTTCGTTGCGGGTGTCGTAGTGGTGGAGGATCTCGCCGGTTTCGGCGTCCAGGGTGGTTGTCGAGCCGGACAGGTGGACCGGGTGGGCACAGCCGCCGGTGGAGGTGACCTGTTCCAGCCAGCGCGGGAATTTGGGGTCTTGGGCAAGGCGGATGGCGTCGTGGTCTGCTTCGGGGAGCTGACGCAGGCGCGCCGTGCGGGTAAGGACGGCGCGCCGGTCAGCCGCAGTGGTGGACTCCGGGGTGATGGTGGTGACCTTCCGGCGTGGGCCGCCGAGGCGGCACGGTGGATGGGGGGTGGGGCGCTGTGGGCCATGGGGATCGCCTCCGTTGCGTGGTCGGTGTGGTGCGCGGGTTCAGCGGATGGTTCCGGTGCCCCGGCAGACGCGGCAACGCCGCATCCGTCCGGTCCAGGTCTTGCGGGCTCCGTCGCCCTTGCAGTGGGGGCACCTCACGCGGGGCATGGGCATGCCGTCGTGTCCTTTCTGCTCAGGTGTGGGAGAAGCCGCTGATGAGCCAGGTGACGAGGCCGTGGACGGTGTAGATCACGGGGGTCTGCCCGACGTAGAGGCCAAAGAGGCCGACGCAGACCGCTTCCCAGGCGCGTACGTCGCGGGAGCGGACGAGGAGGACGGTGATGATCCCGAAGATCACCGCGAACGTGAACGCCGTACCTTCGCTGATCACTTGCTCTCTCCTTCCAGCGCCGCGAGAGCGCGGCCTATGGCGGGCAGTTCCGGGGTGATGGCGGCGTGCTTCCGGGCCGTCGAGACGGCCTCTTCCGTGGGGGTGAGGTGGGAGCGGGCACGGCTCCATCCGCCGTCCAGTCCGGTGCACACGGCCACGCCCCGTTCCTCCGCCGTGATCGCTTGCGCGACGGCCACGGCATCTTTGTTCAGGTCGCCCAGGGTCATCTCTGCCGTGCCGGGGTCGTTGACCCGGTGGCAGACCCGGCCTCCGAGTTGGGCCCGCAGGGCGGTGACGCCCGGCCCGAGGTCGGAGCCGACCCGCTGTCCGGCGACGACCAGGTGGATGCCGAGCGCCGCCCCGAGCTGGGCCAGCCGCAGCAGGAGTGTGGAGCACTGCTCCGCCTCCGCCTTGCTCTCGCGGGTGCCGTCGGACAGGTACAGCTCCGCGATCTCGTCGACGAGCACGACGACCGGCACGGGCCGCAGCTTCTCGGGCAGTTCCCAGATCGAGCGGACCCCGGCGGACCGGCACGCGCTCATGCGGTCCTGCATGTCGACCACGAGCGCGGAGAGCACGGCGACCGCCTCACGCCTGCACGTGGCCAACGCGCTCAACCGACCGGCGAACAGGCCCAGTTCCATGCCGCCCTTGCAGTCGATGCCGACCAGGGCGACGGGCTGGGGGGCGAGCTGGGTGATCAGCCGGGCCAGCAGGGTGGACTTGCCGGACCTGGTGGCCCCAGCGATGAGCCAGTGCGGCACCAGGCGCAGGTTCATCACCCAGGCGCCACCGGTCTCCAGTGCCCCGATGAGGGCGGAGAGCAGATCGGCCGGGGCAGTGGCTAAGCCGGGCCGCTCCAGCGGATCACTGGCCATCGCGGTCAACTGGACGAGGCCGCGTTCCGGCGACGTCACCCGCACCGCATGGACCTTCCACGCGTGCACGAGGGCATCGGCCGCCTTCATGTAAGTCGCCGGAGTCTGGCCCGCATGCAGCCGCACGCTCACGCTCAGCCCGAGGCCGGTGACGCGAGGGAACGAGATCCGCGGCGGCACCGGCCGCACCGGATCGCCCTTGACCAACAGATGACCGATCAGCGTGCGCGCCGGAAGGCGGGAGACGGACAGGTCGTTGAGCAGGGCGACCCGGCGCCAGGTGAACACCACCCGGCACGCGGCCACCGGATACCCGGCGACGTACCAGTGCCAGGCCGGCCGGTACCGGCGCACCAGGTCGCCGACGACGAGCACCCAGGCGAGCACGGCGAGCCCGAAGGCGAGCAGGATCGGCCCCATCACGCCTCACCGCCCTTGGTGTTCGCCGGGCTGCTGTGCACGGGGGTGATGGCGTCCGCGCGGAAGCTGACGCCGTGCCTCTCGCCCATCGACCAGACGAACGCCGTCAGGCCGGTGACCCGGACGATCTGTCCTTCCTCGATGCCCTTCGGGGCACCGCTCACGGCGATCTCGATGACGGAGATCCGCCGCCGGTCCTGCCGCACGGTGACGGCCACGGTGTAGACCGGGTTGCCCTCCCGGTCCCTCTTCACCTCCTGCGTCTCGGGGTTGCCGAGTTTTGCTTCGGGCGCGATGGCGCACCGCAGTACGCCCAGGCGCGCCGTGTCCACGGGAATGGACTGCATTTCGTTGGCCTCCCTGGCCAGTCAGGACGCCAGTCACATACTGACGTCACTTGTCCTTACGAGTTACGACTATGAAGTCCTGTACGGCGAGAGTGCAACTACTTATGCTGACGAGTGATGTCGCGCGTGCGACGTGACTACGACCTCAACCCGGAGATGCCGAGATGTCAGAGATCCAGCGCCCCGGAGCCCTCTACCAGCAGGTGGCCGCCGCGATCCGCGCAGCGATCCTCACGGGCGAGTTCGCGCCCGACTCCCTGCTGCCGTCCGAAGCCCAGCTCATGGCCCGCTACGGCGTCTCCCGCCCCACGGTCCGCAACGCCATCGCCGCCCTGCGCGCGGAAGGCCTCATCGACGTCCGCCACGGCAAAGGCAGCTTCGTACGAGCCGGCGGACAGCCCGTCCTCACCCTCGAACGCCGCATCAGCCGCACCGCCGACGGCAAGTTCGTCATGCCCAACGGCGACATCTGGCAGGAGACCGAGGAGCCGAGCACCTACCGCACCCGCACCACCAAGGACACCGGTCGACTCCTCCACCTCGACGCGGAAGAAGCCCTGTTCGGCTGTGACCGGCTGCTCATCGACCCCAGCACCGGGACACGTGCCATGCACCGCACCCTGATCCCGTTCGAGGTCGCCGAGGCCGTCCCACTGCTCGGCAAGGAGCCGTGCAAGCCTCCGGCAGCGATCTACTGGGTGCTCACCCAGGCCGGACACAAGCTGTCGTGGGCCGAGACGGTACGCGCGCGCATGCCCCTGCCCGACGAGCGCTCCACGCTCCAGGTCCCGGACGCGACGCCGGTCCTGCACGTTGCCCGCGTCGCGCACGGTGCCGACGACCGCCCGCTGTTCCTCGAAGAGCTCCGCTTCGGCGCGGATCGTGCCGAACTCGCCTACCGGATCACCGCCGACAAACAGCCCACGCGACGCACCCGCGCCTGACCGGCAAGCGGCATCGGTCGAAACAGCCTTCACTTCCTCAAGGGCGCGCCTGCGGCGCGCCGGGACGCCCAGCCGCCCCGGCCGGGCGTGCGGCGTGGACGCCGGTCCCGTCCGGTCGGCCGACGCCCCTGCCCGCAGCACACCCAGGGAGTCGAGGCCCCGACTTACCGTCGAGGGTCGAGGCGTGGTGGGCTGGGGGTCGCCGGCCTCCGAGACTTTAGGCAGCCACCATGGGGCGAGCCTCGAAGAACAGGGGGCCAATCGGGCACACACGCGGGCAGGACCAGTGCCTGCCCGATTCGCCGGGCCAGCGTAAGGCCCCCTGTTCACTCGCCCCATGGCAGCTCCAGCCCAAAGTCCCTCCAGTCGGCGACGTGCCCATGTGCAGCGTCCATCAGCGAGAAGGCGCCTCATACCGCACCACCGGCACCGTTCGCGCGCGCCTCCAGGAGATCAGCGAGCCGATCCACGACGTCCGGCCAACCGGTCAGCCGCACCACCCCGCGGCCGTCCTCACTCGTCGACGCGACGGCCCGCACCGCAGACAGCTCCAGGCCCACGCCGAGGAGTGCGCGGTTCAGTCGGTCGGCAGCCTCACGCGCCTCACGCCAGCTGGCGATGTAGTCCACCCCGGCCACCCAGAGCCCTGAGTCCGCGCCCGGCACGTCGAGACCATCGTTCAGCCAGTCCTCACCGAAGCCGGTCACCTTGCCCACCTCTGCCCTGATCTAGGTAACGGATCATCAACTTCCTTGGACCAGGGCCAAAACGCAGCACGGCGGCCCCGGTACCATCAGGCACCGGGAACCGCCGTGTTCCCAGCCGGGCCACCCTTCGCTTTCCAGGGCTGACGGGGTGGCCCGGCCTATATGGGGATGTGAAGCGCGGGCTCTCGCTCAGGAGGGGAGCCCCTGGGCCGTCCGAGAGACCGCGCCCCTTGGGCCGGAGTGGTCAGGCTCCAGCCATGACCGCGCCGCCACCCCACTCCCGATCGCGAAGGAGAAGACAGGGGCGACGACCCGGCGTCTGTCAGGCCGAGCAGGCGCCCGGCCGGTCGAGGTCGAAGCGGCACCACACGGTCTTGCCGCCTCGTTCCTCCGGCGACCACCAGACAGAGGTGGCGAGCCGCTGAGCGATGAGCAGCCCGCGACCACTGTCCGGCAGCACCGCTTCCGACAGCTCGCCGACCAGAGCGGCAGGGAACGCATCACCCACCGGAAGCAGTGGCGGAGTCGAGTCTTCGTCGGCGACCCCCAGGAAGACCCACTTCGGGTACTTCTTGAAGGTCACGTCGATACGCCGGGAGCTACCGGGCTGGGCGAGGTGACGATCAGGAACGGTGTGGTTCACAACGTTCGCCACTAGCTCCGAGACGACCAACTGAGCGTCGTCCACGAGTTCACTCGCACCAGCACCCCGCAGGAACACCGCCGTCACCTCACGTGCGATGCGTGCCGTGTCGCCGAACTCGGCGAACAGAGTGACCGCCAGAAAATGCCCGCCCGCAGCCGGATCCGGCGCTACGAACCAGTGAGCGTAGGCGTCCAGCTCCCCGCTCAGATGCTTGGTCTTCGCCGCGTCCATCGCGTCCCTTCCCAGCTCTCGTAGCACCGATTGCTTCGTGCAACGTCAGTACACGGCGCCAGCGCCGCGACCGGCAGCGTTCGCCAGGGGGTTCACGTGAACACCGGCAAATGCGAAGGGGGTTCATCAATGAACCCCCCAGAGCGGGACTGCTGTGACACGATGAACACTCGCCGTAATTCTCGGGTTGGCAGGGGAGCATGAGCCGAGAAACGAACGCCCAGTTGATCGCGGTCATGGACGAGGCGAAGGTCTCCAACAAAGGGCTGGCAAAGCGGATGAAGGACGCTGCCGCCCAGCGAGGGATCAGTCTCGGGACGACACACATCGCCGTGCAGCGTTGGCGAGACGGCGCCGGCATCAAACCGGAGACGGCAGCGATCATGGCCGACGTCCTGAGCGCCAAGCTGGGCCGTCGCATCACGCCAGGTGATCTTGGTTTCTTCGACCACACCCGACCAGCCGCCCCGGAGCCGATCGGTTACCCGAGCACCGTCCCCGAGGCCCTGTCCATGCTGGACAGCCTTGCTCAGGAGCGTGCCGACGAGCCCGCCACAGACCAACTGATCATCGCGGACACCGACCTCAGCTCTGCCGTCCTGTCATGGATGATCTCCCGGCCCGACGGCGTCCAGGCCGACAAGCCCGCACACCAACGGGTCGGCATGCGTGACGTACGCGCGATCAGGGATGCCGCCTCGATGTTCATGCAGCTCGACTTCAGGTACGGCGGCGGCCACGGTCACAAGGCATTACGCCATTACTTCCGCCACGAGGTTCTTCCCCTGCTGAACGCGAGCTACAGCGAGAAGGTGGGCACGGCACTGTTCGGGGCCGCCGCCGAGGTCTCCCAGTTGCTCGCATGGACCGCGTACGACGTCGGCAACCACCGGCTTGCCCACCGCTACCTCACGTCCACACTGCGGCTGTCCCAGGTCATCGATGACCGCATGTTCGGATCACGCATCCTGGGCAACCTGAGCCACCAGGCCAACTACTTGGGCAACCACACCCAAGCCATCCAGCTTGCCCGCGCAGCCGTCGAGGGCGCCAAGGGCCGAGCCACCCCACGAGCCATGGCGAACTACTGGGCCATGGAAGCCCGCGCACTCTCCAACGCTGGCGACCGGACCGGGGCAGCCGAGGCGATGAACCAAGCAGAGCGGCACTTCGAACGCGCTGATAGCGCCGACGACCCGGCATGGCTCGGCTACTTCGATGACGCCGAACTCCTGGGCGAGTTCTGCCACTGCTTCCGTGACCTGAAGATGCGGCGGGAAGCCGTCGAGCACGCACAGCGCGCTGTGGACAGCACCGACCCGCAGTACGCCCGCACCTTGGGCTTCTGCCGCATGGTGCTCGCCCAGAGCCAGCTACTGAACGGCGAACTGGAAGCCGCCGTCACCACCGCGAGCCTTGCCGTGGACGGCGGTGACTCCCTCCAATCCTCCCGCTTCCAGCGCTACGTCACCGACTTCCAGGCCGAGGTCAGCGCACACGCCACACACCCCACCGTCGTCACCTTGAACGAGCAGGTGCGCGAAGCACTCGCCCGCCTGGACGATGAAGACGAGTAGCAGCTACCAGGGACGCCAGTCACGCGGCGCATCGTCGTTACGCAAGCCAGCGATGCGCCGGCGGTACTCGGCCGCCGTCTTCTCGCTCTCCTGCACGTTCTGCATGAGCCACGTCGTCATGCCAAACTCCTGGAGCCGCCGGAGCGTGTCATAGCCGGGCCACTCGTACAGGTCCCGCCCGTACGCCCGCACGAAGTCCGCATACTGCTCATCGGTCTGCCACCCAAGGCTGTGATGTTCGACCGCCGTGACCATCAGATCCCACTCCGGGTGGTCGAAGCAGAAGGCCTCGAAGTCGATCAGGATCACCTCGCCCCGATCGTTCACCATGAGGTTCTGCACGTGGGCATCACCGTGCACTGGCCCCTTAGGAGTCTCGAACGTCAACTCCTCAAACTGGCCGCGCAGCTCCTGCCACCGCTTACGGAGGAAAACCCGGTCGTCTTCTGGGATCGATGCCTTACTGATCCGCAGCTCTTGCTTGTCGAAGGGATCAAACTTCGGCAGCTCAAGGTCCGCAGGCACCGTCATAGAGTGCAGGTCCCTCAGGATGCCGCCTAGTTCGCCGTACGTAGCCTTACGGTCGCCCTCCACAATTAGACGCCAGAAGGTCACCGGGTGGCCGTCGATCAGGAGGGGCTGTTCGCGGCCGTCAACGAGTCGGGACGCCGGGAACCCCTCTGCGGCAAGCCACCTGGCAACAGCAACCTCGACACGAGCCTTCGGCAACCACGGCTCGCCGCGAGCCACCCGGACAATCACCGGTTCCGTGGCCAGCAGAAACAGAGCGTTTTCGCCCAGGCGGATCAGCTCAGCGCCTCTGTCGTCGAGTCCCGCAGCCCGGCACGCAGCACCCATCACCTGTGTTGCCCTCGCCGACGTGAACCCCTCTTGCGATCGAGCAGCGTCAACCGCCATGCCCGTACCAGCTCCCCTAGTCGCGCGATCAACGAGCACACGCCTGCGGGTGACCAACCCAACGCGCGCCGGACACAACCGTACCCAGGCCTCAAGGGGTTGAAGACCGGTCGGCATCAATCAAAGCAGCGTCTCCTCAAGACGGCGTTCCCGATATTCTGAGCATCCCAGATATACCATCATGCACATTTAGTCGTTCACGAAAACCGCGAAGTTGAATTCTCAGCCCATTCCTGAACTGTACGTCACGGAGGTCCACCACGCCGTCACCACTTATATTACTCAAGGTCAATTTACGCAACCCCGGGAAGGTTTCTAGAATTGGGGCCACGGATACTCTCTGAGGACAGCGGAGATCAAGCACTTGCAACCGAGGGAACGTGAGACTTCCCAAGCCTTCCACAGCGTGGAGATGAACTTCCAATTCCTCCAGAGACTCCAGAGGGCGGAGATGTGCAACTTCCGCCGCATCCCAAGGCCCCATTAGGCGAACTTTCTGCAAATTGACCCAGCGCTCTATGCCGCACAAGGAGATTCTCTGATCCATCCCTGCACCGAACCATAGTGCTTCAACTTGTTCTAGAGCCGGAGCCTGTCGAAAATCTGACCACGGAAGCTTTGTGTTGATATTGAGCGAGCGCAGATGCGCGAGGTCCGGCAGTACAGACACATCTATCTCGTCTCGCGCATGCACAAGATTTAGAAATCTCAACTGGGTTTCAGCAAGTGCAGACAGGCTCTCTACGTTAGTACACCCGCGCAGCCACAGCGAATGGAGGTTCGGGTATTCTCGCAGAAAATCCAGGCCATACAATGAAGTGTTTTCATGGAATATAAGTTCACGCACGTCAATGGAACGAGTTTTCTCCAGAATGAAGTCTTCATCCCAATCTCCGACGCACCGCAAGTTGCACACACCAGAGAGGTGCCTAAGACAGTCGAACTGTTGGTGATTCTCAAGGGTTAGTTGGACATCACTCAACGACATCGAGGACAAGATCTGGATGGCGAATTCCTCGATAGGGAATTCATTCCAAACTTCCACGACATTTCGCCGGACATGCATACTTGGATGCGTCGCGAATTGCTTAATCAGCGCTAGCGCATTACTCCCGCGGATTTCTCCAGCAGTTGTGACGACTGCTGCAGCGCTAACAGAATCTAAGCCATCAGGGCCCGGCAGCATGTCCAAGACTGTCGGACCAAGTCGTCCGAGCTGGACGGCGTCGCGATAACTTCGCGGCGGGACTAGAGAAGCGATTTTCTCCCAAACACTCGCTCGCACCGAATCATCAAGGAAGATCGCACTGTTAGCGCAGATCGCCGCCAGGATGAAAGCGTCTCGCCGGCTCCTTGCCCTTGCGAACCTTTCTCCCACCCTTAGGAGGTCCTGCACGAGGCGTCGACTATCCGGTCGGTTGCAATGGCCAACCGCCATCTTAATGACATCTTGCCAAGCCTCATCGTCTGCATGCGAGACCAGCTCGTTCAGACTGTCATTCTCTACGAATTCTTTCGCTGCTAGGTAGTCTTGAAAGGTTCTGTGGATAAATTGCACGAAATCACTAGACATTTCCTGCAGCAGTCCGGTCCGGTTGAGTAGATGAGCGAAAACCGTTTCCGCTGTTCCCTGGCTGCGGACCTGGGGCATTCCCTGAAGCCCTGTCGATATCTGTTTAAGGGCTTGCTCTGGTGAGAGTTGAGAGCGATTGTTTCTCACGAGCCAAATGGCGATGCGCTGAAGTAGCTGCTGATGTTCTTCAAAGCTCAGAGTTATACCTTCGGGGGCTGTGATGCTGCGCCGGGAATCGCGCTCACCAAGGAGCATCGTCAGTGCTGCGCGATACAGCTCCCATCGCGTTTGAGGCAAGACGCCACGACGTCGACGGTGAAGGGCGCAAATGACAGCACAGAGGAGTGGTACGCGGGCGAGGTCACGCAACGCCTCGTTGCGGAATAATTCTCGTAGCAGCTCATTCTTCAGCTCTTCTACTCGTGCGTTCTTCGCTGCACGTTCCTCTGGATCAGTATGGGAGTGCTGCTCGAGGCACGCCGCAGCATGCCATGACGTGACGAACTCCCGAATCTCGGCGTCTCGCATAGGGAGCAGGCGTGTTTCCCGGAACCCTTCGGACTGCAGCCAATCTCGTTCTACAGCGAGCGGCCTAACCGTGGCTATACAGCGGGAGTTCGGATACATGCGCAGCAAGTCCGACAACCATCTTCGCGCGCCCTCCCTTTTGTCTTGGGTTACCTCGTCAAGGCCGTCTACCAATAGCACAGCCCGTCCGGCGTCAAGCACGCGGCCGGCCCATCCTGACGGTGCCTCATCCAAGGGGAGACGTGTAACACGGGGCAACTCGGCAGGAGTTGGGAAATCCTGGTCCGCCAGATTGCGCATTGGAATCACAAATGGAACTAGTCCATTCAGAGCAGCCAAGCTGCCCGTTAGAGTCCCACATGCAGCGTGCGACGCTAGCCACCAAACCAAAGTTGTCTTCCCCGCGCCCGCTTCACCTCTTACCACAATCTTCGGATACACGGCCAAGAGTTCGTCTATGACGCGCCGCTCGGTTGTAGCTGGGACGGTGCGAGCTTCCCCTACTTCCAACCGTCCCGGCTCTACAATCTCAGCCTCAAGGCTGAGGTATGCCGTATCAAGATCCCAATTGCTATCGTTGCCGGGAATTTCATCGAGGCCAAATATCTCAGTTCGCCGATAACGAGCCCTGATCGCCTTAGCATATTGTTTCTCGTAATTGCAGTCGTCAGGGTGCGAGCTGGTCAATTCCTCCAAGCTCGGAACTGACTTCCAGAGCAAGGATAGGTCAGTTACAAGCTCTTCATCGCCGAGTATTCGGTCAATTGGCACAACTTCGATTCTGCCGTGCTGTCGGTTCGCGGGATCTCTCGCCACTATCCCAATAAGAACGGATCCGACAAATAGTGGAGCCCCTGACAAGCCAGCCCACGGCGAACCGCCTGCCACTTCCGAAGGAGGAGTGTGGTCGATATCAAGAACATACATTCTGCGCAGGAGACCAGCAGCAGCCTTAACGGTGCCCGTAACTTGCTCGCATTCCAAATGGTTGCCGTCGTAGCGTTGCACCGCTGGAAAACCGAGTATTTGACATTCTCTTAGCGGAGACCGAGTAGCAAGGCGTCCCCAGCGCAGGACGGGAAGGGTTTCTGCTAGCGCAGTGTCGATCAGATCGTGGTCGGAGCGCAGCAAGGCCGCGTCGCACCCTGACTCAGTGCCCACCCAGATGACGTCGCAGTTGGTTGGCTTTTCCGCGTAGGGTGATATTGCCTTCACCGCGTGGGCATTTCCAATCACATGCCCGCTAGTAAGAACGAGTTTTGGCGTCAGTAGGACTCCACTGCCCTGACGTTCTGCGACAATCGCGACGATACGATCTTCATGGCTGGCCACATCGATCCCGGACCGCTACGCGTTGTTCTAGGAGTTCGCGGGAGCAGGAGCACCAAAACCCGTAGTGTCACCCTGTTCATCGTTGGCGATTAGCCAGCCGCTCCCATCGGAAGCCTTCTTCGCCGCCAAAGTGAACGAGATTTTGTGCGTCTGCGCAGCGGAGGCAGTAGAGCCAGCGTCCATGGAGACCACCCATGCCTTGATTCCACCTTTCATCGTGGAATCCTCGCGGAACTCCACGGCGAACTCCATGTGGATATCGCCGACTTCAAAAACAAGCTGTTCGTCTTGTCCAGCGCGAGCTGCAGCTACAAGATCGTCACGTACGGCCTGCACAGCGCGAACAAGATCAAACCCACCGAAGTCCGTCTGCACGTGCTCCACCCCTGAGTTAGATGCGATCGGAAGGAATGGTACGCCGCTCGCGAACTGAATGTGTTGAAAGCACAATGATTGAACTGGTTGAAAATGAATTTCACAGCCGGGTGATCGCGGCGCAGCGCCGGTCGCCACCACACACCTCCGAGCGCCGAGCCTGAAAGTGGCTGGCTCCAGGCAGCCGCGCACCAGCCTGGAGCTCTCAGACCCACTCCACTTCGGAAACGATGTTCGGGGCACTTCCAAGGCCCGGCAGTGGCGTCCGAAGGGGCGGCCGTGGCGCCGGCGGGCGAGAGAGCGAAGCGCTCGCAGCAACCAACGCCGCAGTCACCTGCTCCTCGCTCACCCCCGCCAACGCCTCAACCATCCGATCGAGTGCCTCGCCCACCTCAGTGCGCGTGTCCGCTGGGAGCAGGCACACCGTTCTTGACCGTCAGAGGCAGCAACTTCTTGCCGGTCGGGCCGATTTGTATGGCCGTGTCCATCTGCGGCCACACGCCGCAGTTGATGCGACGCGTGCGCTATTCCTCGGTCGGGGCAGGGGCGATGCCCATCGGGCACGAGGCTCCCCAGTTCGTCTCGAACGGGGTACTTAACTTGACCCCCGTCCCATCGGTAGACCGCGTAGGTCACCAGTCCACAACGCGCACAAGAAGACGCCCCGCACAGAGTGTCAGCGCGGGGCGTCATACGGCTGAACTAGCCGACCATAGTCGTCAGTCCGCGATCAGGCGGCGGCAGCCATCGCCTGAGGTTCGTCCGCGTCGGCAGGGGCCGTAGAGACGCTGTTGTACTTGTCGCGGTCAAGGATCTTCTCCCGCGACGCCACAATCAACGGGCATACAACTTGTCCGGCAACGTTGGTAGCGGTCCGCATCATGTCCAGGATCGGGTCGATGGCCAGGAGCAGGCCGACGCCTTCCATGGGTAGGCCCAGGGTGGACAGGGTGAGGGTCAGCATCACCGTGGCGCCGGTCAGGCCCGCCGTGGCGGCGGAGCCGACCACCGAGACGAACGCGATCAGCAGGTAGTCGCCGACGCCCAGCTGGATGCCGAAGATCTGCGCGACGAAGATCGCGGCGATCGCCGGGTAGATGGCGGCGCAGCCGTCCATCTTGGTCGTGGCACCGAACGGCACGGCGAAGGACGCGTACTCCTTGGGGACGCCGAGGCGTTCGGTGACCTTCTGGGTCAGCGGCATCGTGCCCACCGACGACCGGGAGACGAAGGCCAGCTGGATGGCCGGCCAGGCGCCCTTGAAGAACTGCAGCGGACTGACCTTGGCGACGGTCGCCAGCAGCACCGGGTAGATCACGAACAGCACGATCGCGCAGCCGACGTAGATGTCGGCGGTGAAGGTGGCGTACTGGCCGATCAGGTCCCAGCCGTAGGTGGCGATGGCGTTGCCGATGAGGCCGACGGTGCCGAGCGGGGCGAGGCGGATGACCCACCACAGGGCCTTCTGGAGGAGTTCGAGGACGGACTCGCTCAGGGTGAGGATCGGCTGGGCCTTCTCGCCGAGCTGGAGGGCGGCGATACCGGCGACGGCGGCCATGAAGACGATCTGCAGCACGTTCAGCTCGGTGAACGGGGTGATCACATCGGTCGGCACGATGCCGGTCAGGAAGTCGATCCAGGAGCCGGTGGTCTCGGGCTTCGCGCCGTCCTGCGGGGTGAGGCCGGTGCCGGCACCTGGGTTGGTGACCAGGCCGATGATGATGCCGACGGCCACCGCGATCAGCGACGTGATCATGAACCAGAGGAGGGTGCGCGAGGCCAGGCGGGCCGCGTTGTTCACCTTCCGCAGGTTGGTGATCGACACGAGGATCGCGAAGAAGACGAGCGGGGCGACGGCGAGCTTCAGCAGCCCGATGAAGGTGTCGCCGACCTTCTCGAGGGTGGTGACGAGCCAGGACAGGTCCTGGCTCCTGGCTATCCAGCCGAGCAGGACGCCGAGGACGAGACCGGCGATTATCTGGGCCCAGAAGGGCAGCTTGAAGGACTTCGTGTTCGCGGACACGGACATGCTCCGTTGGGGATGCGCAGGGGCTGACGTGAGGTGACTGGCGTAAGGCGCGAGGGTCGCAGGACGTCAGAGGCGACAGGTCGCGGACGCGCACCGGCAGAGGTCCACGTGCAGACGCACCACGAGCGGGACGCTTCGGGGCGTGGCGGACACAGCTGCGGACTTCACCTGTAGACCGTAACACCTGAGCTTTGGGAACCTCAAAGCCTGGCTTTGAGAGGCGGGAGACGACTATGACCCGAGCAACGCAAAGTGCCCCGGTTTCCGGGGGTCCGGAAACCGGGGCACTTACAGGCGTGTGATGGACCTTACGACGTCTGCCCCTGCGCCCGGGCCGAGTCGTCGGCGGCGTCCTCCTGGCTGCGGTTGGCCTCCAGGTTGGCCTTCACCCGGTCCACCTTCTGCACGATCCGGACGGAGGCCCGGTCCCGCTCCTTGCGCAGCACCACGAAGCTGATCGGTGCGGAGAGGACGAGGGCGAGCAGCAGGACCCAGACGCCGTTGGAGGCGCCCAGTCCACGCGGGGCGAGGCCGGTGTAGACGAGGCCCCAGACGACCACGAAGCAGCCTGCGAAGATTCCGAGGCGCATCAGTGTGTAGCGGAGCATCTCAATCCACTCTTCCGTTCCCGAACGTCACCAAAGGGCACCCTCCAGTGAAGCACGCCACTGCGCCGATCTTGGAAGGGGGTACGCGCGGTCAGCCCAGAGGCAGCAGCATGGTGACGTCGTCCCGGTCGTCTCCCGGCTCCACCCGGATCGCGCCGGGCACGCGGCCGACCTCCTTGTAGCCGCAGGAGCCGTAGAACCGCTCCAGACCCAGCCCGCCCCGGCAGGTGAGCCGTATCGCCTCGATCCCGTCGAACGTACGGGCCGCGTCCGCGGCGGCGGCCAGCAGGTCGCGGCCGTAGCCCTTGCCCTGGTGGCGCGGGTGCACCATCACCGTGTACAGCCACAGCCAGTGCGTCATGAGCCGGTGCGTGTTGAAGGTGAGGAACGCGGTCGCGGCCACCCGTCCGTCCTCGTCGTGCCCGACGAGCAGCCGGGCCCGGCCCTCACTGAGGGCGACCAGCTGCTTCACCAGCTCCGGCCGGATCGCCTCCCGCGTCACCGGGGGGACGAAGCCGACGGCTCCGCCCGCGTTGGACACGTCGGTCCACAGGTTGAGGATGCCGTCGTGGAGGGCGGGGTCGACGGCGGGGTCGAGTGTGAAAGTAAGGGACACCACGCCATCGTAGCTATTACGACAGCGCTCGCGCCGCCACTTTCAGATCGGCGACCAGCCCCTCGTACGCGGCTTTCCGGTCCTTGTCGTCCTGTGCCCGCAGCACCGACGACGGATGCACCGTCGCCACCAGCTTCTCCGGCCGGCCGTGGATCTCGCGCTCCAGCAGCGTCCCTCGTACCTCCCCGACCCGGAACGACGAGCCCAGCAGCGCCTTCCCCGCGGTCGCGCCCAGGATCACGATCAGCTCGGGCTCCACGACGGCCAGCTCGGCGGCCAGCCAGGGGCCGCACGCGGTCGTCTCCCGGAGGGTCGGCGTCTTGTGGATACGGCGCTTGCGGGGCTCGGCCTGGGTGAACTTGAAGTGCTTGACGGCGTTGGTCACGTAGGCCTCGGAGGGGTCTATGCCGGCCTCTTCCAGCGCGCGGTCCAGGAGGCGGCCGGCGGGGCCGACGAACGGTTTGCCCTGGCGGTCCTCCTGGTCGCCGGGTTGCTCGCCGACGAGCATGACGCGGGCGTCCTTGTTGCCGGCGCCGAACACGGTTTGGGTGGCGTTCCGGTGCAGGGGGCAGCCACGGCATTCGGCGGCGGCGCGGCGCAGGGCCGCGAGGCCGCCGCGGTCGGGGACGAAGGGGGCGGCTGTGTAGGCGTCCTCGGGGGCCTTTGTGCTCACCATGGTGGCCGGGTACCCCTTGTTCGGGGTCAGGCTTCTCCGCTCACCCTTGTTTCCGAGCTCACACCCGCATCGGCTGCGGCGACTCCCGGCGCGCCGGGTCGGCGCCCTCGTACTCCCGGATGATCTCGTACCGCGTGTTCCGCTCGACCGGCCGGAAGCCCGCGTCGCGGATCAGGTCCAGCAGGTCGTCGCGGGTCAGCTTGTTCGGGGTGCCGTAGTTGTCGGCATCGTGGGTGATCTTGTACTCGACGACTGAACCGTCCATGTCGTCGGCGCCGTGCAGGAGCGCGAGCTGGGCGGTCTGCAGGCCGTGCATGACCCAGAAGACCTTGACGTGGGGAACGTTGTCGAACAGCAGCCGGGAGACGGCGAAGGTCTTCAGGGCCTCGGCGGGGGTCGCCATCGCGGTCCTGGCCTGCAGCCGGTTGCGTACCTTCCCGTCCTTCATGTCGACGAAGTCGTGCTGGTAGCGCAGCGGGATGAAGACCTGGAAGCCGCCGGTCTCGTCCTGGAGCTCACGCAGCCGCAGCACGTGGTCGACGCGGTGGCGGGGCTCCTCGATGTGGCCGTACAGCATGGTGCAGGGGGTCTTGAGCCCCTTCTCGTGCGCCAGCCGGTGGATACGGGACCAGTCCTCCCAGTGGGTCCGGTGATCCACGATGTGCTGCCGGACCTCCCAGTCGAAGATCTCGGCACCGCCGCCGGTGAGGGACTCCAGGCCGGCGTCGATCAGCTCGTCCAGGATCTCGGAGGCGCTGAGCCCCGAGATGGTCTCGAAGTGGTGGATCTCCGTGGCCGTGAAGGCCTTCAGGGAGACGTTCGGCAGGGCGGCCTTCAGCTCGCGCAGGGAGCGCGGGTAGTACCGCCATGGCAGGTTGGGGTGCAGGCCGTTGACGATGTGCAGCTCCGTGAGGTTCTCGCCCTCCATCGCCTTGGCGAGCTTGACGGCCTCCTCGATGCGCATCGTGTACGCGTCCTTCTCGCCCGGCTTGCGCTGGAAGGAGCAGTAGGCGCAGGACGCGGTGCACACGTTCGTCATGTTGAGGTGCCGGTTGACGTTGAAGTGCACGACGTCGCCGTTCTTCCGCGTCCGCACCTCGTGGGCGAGTCCGCCGAGCCAGGCGAGGTCGTCCGACTCGTACAGCGCGATGCCGTCCTCGCGGGTCAGGCGGACGCCCGCCCTCACCTTCTCCTCCAGCTCGCGCTTGAGCCCGACGTCCATGCGTTCGCCCTTTCTACGACAGCTCGCCCAACGTTACGCCTAGACCTCCTCCGGCAGCTCACCCACCCGGTTCTCCCACTTGGTGGAGAGCACGATGGTGGTACGGGTCCTGGACACGCCCTTGGTCCCGCTCAGCCGCCGGATGATCCTCTCCAGCCCGTCGACGTCCGTCGCACGCACCTTGAGCATGAACGAGTCGTCGCCGGCGATGAACCAGCAGTCCTCGATCTCCGGCAGGTCCTTCAGCCGGCGTGCCACGTCCTCGTGGTCGGCGGCGTCGGAGAGCGAGATACCGATCAGGGCGGTGACGCCGAGACCGAGCGAGGCGGCGTTCACGGTGGCGCGGTAGCCGGTGATGACACCGGCCGCCTCCAGCCGGTTGATGCGGTCGGTGACGCTGGGGCCCGACAGGCCGACGAGGCGCCCCAGCTCCGCGTAGGAGGCCCGGCCGTTCTCCCTCAGGGCCTGGATGAGCTGCCTGTCCACGGCGTCCATGCGATCGAAGCCTTCCGCTGAAGAGTCTGACGAGTTCCTGGAGTTGATCAGGCGTTAGGTGGTGCGGGACCCGCCGCCCAGTTCGCCCTTCCAGCGGCGGTAGAGCGTGTGCGGGACGCCCGCCGCGTCGAGGACACGTCCGGCGACGAAGTCGACGAGGTCCTGGATGTGGGTGGCGCCCGCGTAGAAGGCAGGCGAGGCCGGCACCACGGTGGCGCCCGCGTCGTCCAGGGCGACGAGGTGCCGCAGGGTCTGCCCGTTCAACGGTGTCTCCCGTACGGCGACGACGAGGGCCCGGCGCTCCTTGAGCGTCACGCTCGCCGCCCGCTGGAGGAGGTCCT
Source organism: Streptomyces sp. NPDC127197 (assembly GCF_042672405.1). Taxonomy (NCBI): domain Bacteria; kingdom Bacillati; phylum Actinomycetota; class Actinomycetes; order Kitasatosporales; family Streptomycetaceae; genus Streptomyces; species Streptomyces sp. NPDC127197. Next base: position 30,160 of record NZ_JBHXVG010000045.1, read on the forward strand.
TGGACAGCCCGAGCGCGACACCGGCGACGCAGGCCGTGGAGGCGGGGACGATGAGCATGCCCTTCGTGGGGTACGACCCCGAGGACGGCCCGGCGGCCAGGTCCCCGGCAGTCCAGTGCCGTACGCCCGAGATGTCCACGGCGAAGGCGTCCGGTTTCCCGTCGGCCCCTCGCGCGAGCCATTCCCGCAGGTCGTCCTGCCAGTGCGCGTCCCGGAAGGACAGGCCGGTCTCGTCGAGCAGCGTGAGCCGAGAGGCCCTGCTGATGACCAGATCGACGCTCTCCCCCGCAGCCAGCAGCGCCCGCAGCACGGCGGCGGCATAGGGCGTACCGGACGCCCCGGACACCCCCACGATCCAAGGCACGCGCTGCGTTTCTCCTGCGTTCACACCTTGAGCGTACCGGTGGGCGGAAAGGTCTTCAGGACCGGTGGGGTGCCCCTGGGGTCCTGCGCTCGATGGTGGGCCGAACGCTGTTCACACGGTCAGACCCCGGACCAGGAGATCCAGCAGCGCGCACCCGAACAGGGCAATGCCGATGAACCCGTTGACGCTGAAGAACGCACGGTTCAGGCGGGACAGGTCGTACGGGCGGACGATCGTGTGCTCGTACAGGAACGCGCCGGCGACGATCAGCAGACCCAGCCAGAAGAACGTGCCGGCGTCGGTCACCACGGCGTACCAGACGAACAGCGCCGTCGTCACGGCGTGGCAGACCCGGGCTCCCCAGATCGCCGCCGGGATCCCGAAGCGGGCCGGGACCGACATGACGCCGATCTCGCGGTCGGTCTCGACGTCCTGGCAGGCGTAGATCAGGTCGAAGCCGCCGATCCAGATGCCGACGGCGAGGCCGAGGATCACCGCCTCCCAGGACCACTCGCCGGTGATGGCCAGCCAGCCGCCGACCGGGCCCATGGCCTGGGCGAGACCGAGGATGGCCTGGGGGAAGTTCGTGAACCGTTTGCCGTACGGGTAGACCACCATCGGGATCACCGCGACGGGGGCCAGGGCCAGGCAGAGGGGGTTGAGCAGGGCCGCCGCGCCGAGGAAGACCACCAGGGCGATGAGGGCGCCGGTCCAGGCGTGCCGTACCGACATCGCGCCCGTCACCAGCTCGCGGTGGGCCGTTCGCGGGTTCCGCGCGTCGATCTCGCGGTCGATGATCCGGTTGACGGCCATCGCGAAGGTGCGCAGGCCCACCATCGCGAGCGTGACGAGGAACAGCCGTCCCCAGTGGATGTTCAGGTCCCACTCGTACATCGCGGTGAGAGCGGCGATGTAGGCGAAGGGCAGCGCGAAGACGGAGTGCTCGATCATCACCAGGCGCAGGAACGCCTTCGTGCGCCCCGGCTGGGGAAGCGCCGCGGAAGCCGAACTCACAGTCCGTACTCCTTCCAGCGGCGGTCGACCTTCGCCGCCGTATCGGGGTCGGACAGCACCATGTCCGGCCAGCCGCCGTCGCGCGTGTAGCCCTCCTCGGGCCACTTCTTCGTCGCGTCGATGCCCGCCTTGCCGCCCCAGAACTGCTGGTAGGAGGCGTGGTCGAGATGGTCGACGGGGCCTTCGACGACCGTGAGGTCGCGGGCGTAGTCCGTGTTGCCGAGGGCCCGCCAGGCGACCTCGTGCAGATCGTGGACGTCACAGTCGGCGTCGACGACCACGATCAGTTTGGTCAGGGACATCATGTGCGCACCCCAGACCGCGTGCATCACCTTCTGCGCGTGCTTGGGGTACTTCTTGTCGATCGACACGATCGCGCAGTTGTGGAAACCGCCTGCCTCGGGCAGGTGGTAGTCCACGATGTCCGGGATGATGATCTTCAGCAGGGGGAGGAAGAAACGCTCGGTCGCACGGCCGAGAGGTCCGTCCTCCGTCGGGGGGCGGCCTACGACGATGGACTGCAGGAGGGGCCGCTTCCGCATCGTCACACAGTCGATCTTCAGCGCCGGGAACGGCTCCTGCGGCGTGTAGAAGCCGGTGTGGTCGCCGAACGGGCCCTCGGGCAGCATCTCACCGGGCTCCAGCCAGCCCTCGATGACGACCTCCGCCTGCGCCGGCACCTGGAGCGGCACGGTCTTGCAGTCGACCATCTCGATCCGCTTGCCCGCGATGAACCCGGCGAACAGGTACTCGTCGATGTCGCCGGGGAGGGGGGCGGTGGAGGCGTAGGTGACGGCGGGCGGGCAGCCGAAGGCGATCGCGACCGGCAGCCGCTCCCCTCGCCCGGCCGCGACCTGGTAGTGGTTCCGGCTGTCCTTGTGGATCTGCCAGTGCATACCGATGGTGCGCTTGTCGTGGCGCTGGAGGCGGTACAGGCCGAGGTTGCGGACCCCGGTCTCCGGGTGCTTGGTGTGGGTCAGCCCCAGGTTGAAGAAGGAGCCGCCGTCCTGCGGCCAGGTGAAGAGGGCGGGCAGCGCGTCGAGGTCGACGTCGTCGCCGCGCAGCACCACTTCCTGGACGGGCGCGTTGTCGGACTTGACCTTCTTCGGCGGTACGTGGGTCATCGCGCCGAGCTTGCCGAAAGCCTCGCGCACACCGACGAACCCGTGCGGCAGCTCCGGCTTCAGCAGCCCGCCGATCTTGTCGCTGATCTCGCCGTACGACTTCAGGCCCAGGGCCTTCAGCAGCCGGCGGTCGGTCCCGAAGACGTTCATGGCGAGGGGCATCGACGACCCCTTCACCTTCTCGAAGAGCAGCGCGGGACCGCCCGCCTTCTGCACCCGGTCGACGATCTCCCCGATCTCCAGATACGGGTCGACCTCCACCTTGATGCGCTTCAGGTCCCCCTCGCGCTCCAGTGCCCTGAGCAGGGAGCGAAGATCGTCGTATGCCATGGGGCCAAGTATCCCCGAGGGGCTACCCTGGCCCCGTCACGGGGGCCGTGCGCGCGGCTCCCGACCACCGTTCCACAAGGGGAGTGCTGATGCTCCGGATCCTGATGTTCGTGGTGCCGCTGGCACTGAGCGTGTATGCGTTCATCGACTGCATCAGCACCGACGAGAAGGACATCCGGCACATGCCCAAGCCGCTGTGGGCGATCCTCGTGCTGCTGTTCCCGCTCGTCGGATCGATCTCCTGGCTGATCGCGGGCAAGAAGCGGCACCCGGCCGGACCGGGCCGCCCCGGCGGCTGGGCGGCCGGCGGACGCCGGCAGCAGTGGGTCGCGCCGGACGACAACCCGGAGTTCCTGAAGTCCCTTTCCGAGGAGGACCGGGAGGACCGGGAAGGCCGGGAGGACCGGGACAAGAAGAAGGACGGCGACGACAGCTGAGGCTGCGTGTCAGTACTGCGCGTACGAGCCGAGGCCGATCAGGCAGTACACGTACTCGTTGATGGTCGCGCCGTTGATGGTGTACCGGGAGGAGAAGGCGTACTCCGTCCTGGGATTGCTGTTGCAACGGCTCATGTCCGAGGTGAAGGGGATCGTCTCGATCACCTGGTAGTGGGCGTCGGATGCCGAGCAGGAGACCTCGTCCGCGTCGCTGACCTCCTGTGCGGTGGTGGAGGTGGGCAGCGTTCCGTTGAGGCAGGTGCCGGACTCGTACGGGTCGGGGGCCTCGGTCTCGGTGTCGTACGGGTCGTCGGTGTAGGGGTCTTCGGTGTACGGGTCTTCCGTGTACGGCTCGTCGGTGTACTCGTCCTCGGTTGGCTCGTCCTCCGTGTACGGGTCTTCGGTGCTGGGGTCGTAGGGCGCGGAGCTGCTCTCGTAGGCGGAGGAGTCGGTGGTGTTGTCGCCGGCGGCGCATCCGCTGGTCAGCGTCACGAGTAACACGGTCGCTGCGGCGGCTCCCAACGCCCCCAGCCATTGGGAGCCGCGCGACCGAGTGGGGGTGGAGGGGAGGTTGGGCGAAGACGACACTGGCAGCTCCAAGTCGTGAGGACGATGCAGGGACGGGGCTACAACTTCGTCCAGCGCTGCGAGACCTTCCCCGACTCGCAGGTCGCGGCGCTGGGCCAGCCGGCGGACTCGTCGAGGCACAGGCTGTTGTACGTGCTCTGCAGGGTGCCGCCGGAGCCGGTGCGCCAGGACTGCTGGGCGCTGCCGTCGCATGTGCCCGTGCTGGTGACGTTGCCGACACTGGCGGTCAGGCACTGACCGCTGTACTCGTTGACCAGCTGGTAGGTGCCGCCAGACCCGTTCCTGTACGCCCACGACATCGCCGGGCTGTCCGAGCAGCCTCCGAACCTCACCCCGTAGGTGCCCTGACTCCCGTCCAGGCAACGGCCGTTGTAGGCGTTCCTGAGCTGGAAGTAGCCGGTGGGGGCTGCTGCGCCCGCGCCCGAGCCGGTGGCGCCGTCGGTGTCCCGGCCGGAGGTGCCCGAGCCTGCGGAACCGTCGTTTCCGCCCGAGCCACTGCCTGCGGCCGCACCGCCGGAGTCGTCCTGAACGCCTTCCCTTCGGGCTCCGCTGTCCGTGGCCTGCGACGGGGCCGGGGGCGGGGAGTTCGATGGCCTTGCTGTGTTCGAGGGGCTCGGGTCCGAGGAGGGCGACGAGGACGGCGTGGGGGTGAGGGAGGCCGAGACGGAGGCGGACGGCTTGGCGCGGGCCTTGTCCGGTGGCGGGGAGGTGTTCGGCAGAAGCTGGATGGCGAGGGTCGTGCCGGTGACGACGACCACGACGGGGACGACGGCGAAAAAGACGCGGGTCGGGCGACGGTCGGGCCTCTCCGGGCGCTCTGGGGACTCTGAGGGCTCTGGGCGCTCCGGGCGGGACGAGGACGGCTTCGGTTCGGCCTCCGGGTCCGGAACGGTGTCCGGAACACTCTCCGGAATCGTGGGAATCGCCGGAGTCGTCTCGGAGAACGCGGCCCGCTCGGCCAGCCGCTCGGTGACGGCCTCCGGCCACAGCGGTTCGGTGAACGGCCCGTGCCGTTCAGCGAGTTCGACGAGTTCAGCCGCCGTGGGGCGGCCCTCGGGATCCTTGTCGAGACACGCCTCCACGGTCTCGACGAGGTCCGGGCACCGGTCCCGCAGCGGCCCGAGGTCCGGCTCCTCGTGCACGATCCGGTACAGCACGCCGTGCCCCGACTCGTCACCGAAGGGCGGACGGCCGCACGCCGCGTACGCCAGCACCGAGCCGAGGGCGAACACGTCGACGGCCGGAGTCAACCGGCCTCCCCCCGAGGCCTGTTCAGGAGACATGTAGGCGGGCGTGCCCACGACCATGCCGGTCCGGGTGAGCTGGCTCTGCTCGGCCGCGCGCGCAACACCGAAGTCGATGAGGGTGAGGCCGTCGAGCGTCAGCATGACGTTGGACGGCTTGACGTCCCGGTGCACCATCTCCAGAGCGTGCACCGCCGCCAGCCCCGCGGCCGCCTCCCGCAACAGCAGCCACAGCGCCTCGGCGGGCAGGGGTCCCCCGTGCACCTCGACGGCCTCACGCAGGGTGAGCCCCGGGACGTATGCGGTGGCGAACCACGGTGGCCGTGCGGTGCGGTCGCTGGCGAGCAGCGGCGCGGTGGCGCGCTCGGGCAGCCGCGAGAGGTTGTCCAGCTCGTGCCCGAAGCGGCGCAGGAAGGCCGGGTCCTCGCCGACGACGGAGGGCAGCAGCTGCTTGACGGCGACGTACCGCCCCTCGTACACGCCGAGAAACACCCGCCCCATGCCGCCGGATCCGAGCCGTCCGACCAGCGGGATCGGCCCGATCCGCCGCGGATCGTCGTCCTCCAGCGGCTCGGCCCCGCTGCCGTTGAGGTTCAACACGCGCCAACGCCCCCCGATGTCCCCGTTCAGTGGCACCCGAACCCACGTCCACCCCTCCCCCAACAGGCGGACGCAAGTCCGGGCACGGGCACAAGTGTGGGGCAAAGGGCAGCAGAGATGGAGGGTTTTTCTAGAAAATCACTCTAGAAACCTGCCGTACACTTTCCTTCATGAGCCCCAAGCAGCACCGCGGCGAGGTCACCACCGACCTTCTCCTGGACACCGCGCTGCGCGTGTACGCCGAGTCGGGTGAGCAGGGCCTGACGGTCAGCGCCGTCACCAAGGCCAGCGGGGTCAGCCTGGGCAGCCTCTACCACCACTTCGGCAGCATCGACGGTCTCGTCAACGCCCTGCTGATGCGCTGGCTGGAACGGCTGCTGGGCGAGATGGTCACCGCCGTGAAACGTTCCCGCAGCGCCCGGACCGGTGTCCGCGCCATCGTGAAGGCCTACCTGGGCTTCATCCAGGAGCACCCGGAAGCGGGCATGCTGCTGCACTCCTCCCGCGCCGACCGCCTCGGAATGACGCAGGCCAGACAACTCCGCGACGCCCAGGAGGCCCGACTGTCGCCGCTGTCGGACTGGATCGGCCTGTACGTCGAGAAGGGCGAGATCGCGCCGCTGCCGCCGGCACTGATCGAGAGCCTCGTCCTCGGCCCCGTCATCGGCACCGCCCGCCGCTGGCTGGCCGTCGGCGACGTCGACCTCGACGAGGCGGCGCGTGTCCTGCCGGAACGGATCTGGCGGTCGATCAGCGCAGAGCCGCGGTGAACGCGGACCACGCCTCGCGGCGGACGACGAGGACGGGGCCGTCAGGGTTTTTGCTGTCGCGGATGGGGACGACGGCGGGGATAGTGGGGGCTATTTCTATGCAGTTGCCGGCGTCGTGGTCGCTGAAGCTGCTCTTGATCCAAGTCGCCGTGCTCAGCTCGTACTTGTCCATGATCCCCGTACCCCTCCATCACGTCACGGATCAGGGCAGCAGACTCGTCGGCTGACGGAATGTCGGCCCTGAGCACATCATAGGTCCGGCTCTGACGCTCGTAGACGGCCGGATCGCTGTTGAAGTGGCCAAGGCTCAGCGACTCCGAGTAGACCCAGCGCTCCCCGTCGGGCAACGTCATCAGCGACATGGATGTCGTAGGGCGAACGATTCCCGCGTGAGCGAACGGGGCTACCTGGATACGGACGTTGGGGCGTCGACCCACACTCAGCAGGTGCGCACACTGGTCCCGCATGACGGCTGGTCCCCCCACGACGTGACGCAGGCAGCTCTCGTCCAGCACCGCTACGTACAGCGGACCGCCCTCGGAGAGAAAGCGTTGCTGGCGACTCAGTCGAGCCCGGACCCGCTCGTCCAGTTCACTACCGCCCGCCGTCAGGGACAGCAGTGCACGGACGTAGTCCGGTGTCTGCAGCAGCCCAGGAACGACCTTCTCTTGATACTCCCGAAGAGCCACCACCCTCGCGTCCATCTCAGCCCTGCGCTGGAACCAGTTCGGATGTTGGACCTCGGGATACCAGTCGATCTTCCCCCACAGTCTCATCAACGCCCCAGCGGTCCCCAGCACTTCATCGCACTTCTTCGCGAACGCGTCCTGCGGAACCCGCGTCCCCGCCTCCACCCGCGCCACGAGCGAGCGGTCGCAGGGGATCTGGCTCGCGAGCGCCTCCTGCGTGAGAAACGCGGCCTCGCGGAAGTGCCGTAGTAACTCGCCGAACAGCGCGGCGTTGCTGACTCCTGCCGTTGAGTCGGCGTTGCGTTGGGTCACAGGTTCCCCCTCCGTGACAGTGCCGCGTGGCACGCGTGATGCATTGATGCGGACGGTTCCCCTGGGCGACGCTCGATACACCCAGCGTAATGAAGCATGCTCGGAGTGGACATGGTTGAGCAGTTCGAGACAGGGACGTTCGTCTACGACCCCCGGTCGGACAGGGTCGGCGAGTACCGCGGCAAGGCGGGCCCGTACGCGATGCTGCGCCCCGTCGGCGGCGGCCGGGAGTGGCAGGCGGACCCGGCGCGCATCCGCACGGCGACTCCGGAGGAACGGCTGAGCGCGAATGTGCGGGCGGCCAACCACCGTTCAGGGAACGGCGTTTCGGAGGCACGTCCGCCGGTGCCGGTGCCTGGGTGTGGGTCATGCGCGGAGTTGGCGGCGTTGCGGGAGGATGCGCGGGCCCGGTCGGACGGGAGCTTGGAGACGGACGCGGACGTACTGCTGCGCCGACATCAGGCGCAGGCACATCCGGAGGGCGTCCGGCGCCGAGTGTTCCGCTATGTGCCGTACTCGATGTTCCAGGACTCGTCTGCGGAGCCGGAGTACGAGGCGTGGTGTGTCTCGGGTGAGGAGGCCGACTGCGGGGCGAGGTCGGGTCCGCGCCTCGACCCGGCAGAGGTGGAGGAGTGGCAACGCAGGCACACCCAGGAAACTCACCACACCCGATACCGCCGTAGCTTCGTGGACTACGCGGTGCTGGAACGCCAGTGACACCACCGCCGTTGAGGCAGTGACCGTCGGCTCGGACACGTTGCCCCGGTGCTTGCGCGCCAGCAGAGTGGGCGTATGGATCAGGCACAGTCCCGCGCGTGGCTCGCCACCGCCGTCGCCGAGGCCCGCGCCGGACTGGCGGAGGGCGGCATCCCGATCGGCGCCGCGCTGTACGGCTCCGACGGCACCCTGCTCGGCCGCGGCCGCAACCGGCGCGTCCAGGACGACGACCCCTCGATGCACGCGGAGACGGCCGCGTTCCGCAACGCCGGGCGGCAGCGCTCCTACCGCGGTACGACGATGGTGACGACGCTCTCGCCGTGCTGGTACTGCTCCGGCCTGGTCCGGCAGTTCGGGATCTCGCGGGTGGTGATCGGCGAGGCCGTCACCTTTCACGGCGGGCACGACTGGCTGGCGGAGCACGGCGTGGAGATCGTGCTCGTCGACGATCCCGAGTGCGTGGCGATGATGCGCGCCTTCATCGCCACGCACTCGGCTCTGTGGAACGAGGACATCGGTGAGTGAGCCGTAGGCCTGCTACGGGGCGCCGGCCTCCAGGAATGCGATCAGGCGTTCGAAGCGGGCGCGCCAGCGTGGCTCCGACTCCTGCTCGCCCTCGAACTCGTGGGTGAACCGCAGGGCGCTGCCCTCCTCCCCGTCGCGCTCCAGGTGGAAGCGGATCCGGCCGCCGTGCTCCACCGTGTACTCGGCGACCCGGTCCACGTCCCAGGCGGTCACGTGTCCGGAGCCGACGTCACGCAGGGTGACCGCGCCGCCGAGGCGGGGTTCGAGCACGTCGGCCGGAGTGAACCAGGCCGCGAGCCCGTCCCCCGTGGTCAGCGCGGGCCAGACCTGTTCCATGGGCCGCGGAAGCCGCACCAGGAAGTGCAGGATGTGCGTGTTCCCGTGGGTCTGGCTGATGCCCTGCTCGATGGAACCGGTCATGGCACCAGCGTGACTCCTGCAGAGGACTCGTGCACGCGTTAGGGGCGCTCGCCGACCTTGTCGACGAAGGCACGCTCCAGGACCGCACTGGTGCCCTGCACCGAGCCGGCCTTGATCATGCCGTCGCAGACCTGGCCGGGATTGGTCGGCGAGTCCTTGAGGACCACGTCCCGGCTGCCGAGCAGGATCAGGGTCTTCCTGTCGAAGATCAGCTCTTGGCGCGAGGACCCATCGTTGACGAACCCGACGGCGGTGCCGTGCCGGCCGACGGCGTCCACGGAGTCCTTCACCAGGACGACCCCGGGGATCTTCGCGACTGCCCGGTAGAGCGCCGCGCTGACCTTCGGCGGCAGTACGGTCTCGCCCACCGTCTCAACGGCGAGGTCGAAGGCCAGGTCCGCGGCACTGCGGCCTTCACCCTCCTTGTTCTTGTACAGCCAGGCGAGCATCTTGTCGGGGTCGGTGGGCAGGTTCTCCAGCTTGCGGTAGTTCCGGTTGGACTCCGCGTCGGGCTCGATCGGCAGGGGGTCGCCGATCCCCGTGTCGCTCACCCTTCCCTCGCTCTTGCCGTCGACGGACTTCCAGACCTCCCGGGTTTGCAGCGGGCCGGCCGTCGCGGGCTTGCAGGTTTGCTCGGAGATACCCCACGCGACCTTGGACTTGACGTAGGTGAACTGGTCGTCGCGCACCTTCGGCGCCTTCTGATGCTCGGCGACGAGGGCCGCGTCCTCCAGGAGCCGAGCAACGCCCGGCGAGGGCGTGGCCGCGGGCGGGACGAAGATGTCCTCGTCGGACGGCACGACGGTGATCGTCACGGCGGCAATGGCGGCGACGGCGGCAAAAACGAGCGCGGGGCGCAGCAGCCCGCGCCTTGCCGGTGTTTCTTCGGTGCGCCGGATCTCGGTCATCAGATGCTCCTTGAGGAGTCGGTGACGGCCCGGCGGAAGGTCGCGTTCGGGAAGCTGGTTCATCGGTTTCCCTCCCTGATGGGCCTGACCGCGGTGGTGCGGTCACCTCTCATCTGTCCGTGCGGGTGAGGCGGTTCCATGTGTTTCGCGAGTTTTGTCCGCGCGCGGGAGAGCCGTGATCGTACGGTGCCGACGGGCACGCCGAGTGCTTCGGCGGCAGCGGCGTAGTCGAGCCCCGACCACACGCACAGCGCCAGCACCTCGCGCTCGGCGCGCCACAGCTTGGCCAGGGCGGTGCGTACGAGGGCCAGTTGGGCCGTGTCATCGAGCCGCCCGGCGACCTCGTCGGCGAAGTCCCGTACCGTCTCGTCGCGCGGCAGCCGGGCGACGGCGGCGGCATGTCTTCGGGCGGCGCGGCGGGAGTTGCGGGTGACGTTGGTGGCGATGCCGAGCAGCCAGGGATGCAGCGAGCCGCCCTCCTCGTCCAGCCTGTCGCGCAGCCGCCAGGCGTCCAGGAAGGTCAGCGAGACGACGTCCTCGGCGGTCGTCCACTCTCCGGTGAGCCGGAAGGCGTGGTTGTAGACGGAGCGTGCGTACGCGTCGAAGAGAGCACCGAAGGCGTCGTGGTCCCCCGCGCGGATGCGTTTCCGCAGATTCGTATCCACGCCCCTCTACCTGTCCGTACGACGAAGGCCGGTTCCCGTGACCTGGGTCACAGGAACCGGCCTTCACGGTACGGGAGTTCAGAAGCCGGCGGACTGGAGCACACCCAGGCCGACGTCGGCGTACGAGTGCTTGCCGGAGACGAAGAGGTTCACGCCGTAGTAGTTGAACAGCCAGCAGCCGAAGGCGATGAGGGCCAGGTAGGCGGCCTTGCGTCCCTTCCAGCCGGCCGTGGCGCGGGCATGCAGGTAGCAGGCGTAGGCGACCCAGGTGATGAACGACCAGGTCTCCTTGGGGTCCCAGCCCCAGTAGCGGCCCCACGCGTCGCCGGCCCAGATGGCGCCCGCGATGATCGTGAACGTCCACAGGGGGAAGACTGCGGCGTTGACGCGGTAGGAGAACTTGTCGAGGGAGGCCGCGGCGGGCATCCGCTCCAGCACGGAGGTCGCGAAGCGGCCGGGCTGGCCGCCGCTCGCGAGCTTGTTCTCGTAGGAGTCGCGGAAGAGGTAGAGCAGCGTGGAGACCGCGCCCACGTAGAAGACCGCGCCGCACAGGATGGCCGTGGAGACGTGGATGTACAGCCAGTACGAGTGGAGGGCGGGAACCAACTGGTCGCTGGCGGTGTACAAGACAGTGACGGCCAGGCCGAGATCGAGGAGGACCGTGGTGACCAGGGGAAGGCCGAGCCAGCGGACGTTCTTCTTCAGCGCGAGCAGTGCGAGGTACACACCGACGGCGGTGGTGGAGAAGGTGATGTTGAACTCGTACATGTTGCCCCACGGCGCCCGCTGCACCGAGAGCGCCCGGCAGAGCACACCGGCGAACGCGATGAGGAAAGCGAGCACGGTGAGGGACACGGCGATACGCCCGTAGAGGTCGCCCTTCTCGTCCCCGCCGTGCGCGCCGGGTCCGTCCGGTACGTCGCGGCTGCCGGCCGCGGCCCGGACGACGACCTTGGGCCGCTCCAGTACGGCGGTCCCGCCGGCCTTGCGCACGGTCACGGCCGGGGCGTCGGCCGTGGTGCCGGTCTTGGCGGTGAGCGCGGCGGCGGTGCGGCCGACCTTGCTGCGGCTGCCGAAGAGCCATTCGGCGATGTAGGCGAAGAAGGCCAGGGTGTAGATGGCCATCGCGGAGTAGATCAGCGTGTTGCTGAGGTTCGCGAGGTTCTCATTGGTCGCGGCGGCGAGAGTCACTTCTCAGCCCCTTCGGCAGGAACAGCGGGGTCGGTTGGATCGGGGTCGTGATCGGGATCGGGTACGCCCGGTGCCTTCTCGTACAGGAGCCCGGCGAGTTCGCCCAGTTCCTCCGGTACCTTTGCGGACTCGCTGCGGCCGAGGCCGGCCATCTCCACCACGGTGACACCGTCGGCGCCCCGCACCGCCCGCACCCACACGCGGCGGCGCTGGATGAACAGGGAGGCGGCGAGGCCGAGGATCGCGGCGATCGCTCCGGCGAGCGCCCAGCCGCTGCCGGGCTGCCGGGCGATCTGGAAGCCGGCCCACTCCTGGACGCCCTCGAAGGTGACGGAGCCGGCGCCGTTCGGGAGCGTCATGGTCTCGCCGACCTTCAGCCGCTTCTTGAACAGCTCGCCCTTGGAGTCCTTGAACTCCTTCAGGTGGCTCTTGTCCAGCTGGTACACGCTCTGCGGGATGCCCGAGTCGACGCCCAGGTCGCCGTGGTACGCCGACAGCGCGAGCCGTGGGTTCAGCACCGCCGGGAACTGGGACAGCATCGTGCCGTGGCCCTCGCCGGCGAAGGTCGGCACGAAGAAGGCGTTGAAGCCGAGCTGTTCCTTCTCGCCCTCGGCGTTGCGGTAGCCGTCCATGACCTTGATCGCACCGGAAGAGGTGACGTTTTCGTCGAGCGGCAGCAGAGCGACGGCTTCCTTGTTCATCACGACGTTGCCGCGGGCGTCCCGGACGGTGACGATGGGCGCGTAGCCGTGGCTGACGAGGTAGACCTTCGAGGTGCCGATCTCCAGCGGCTCGTTGACCTTGATGGTGGCCTGCTGCTCCTTGCCGTAGGCGCCGACGCTGTAGGTGACGTTCGCCTGGTAGGTGCGCGGGGTGCCGCGGTTGGGGCCGGAGACCTCGTAGGTGCCCTCGAAGTCCTGCAGGTTGAAACTGAACGCGTCCAGGTCGTCCTGGGTGAAGAGGCTGCCGGACTTGAAGTCGTCGTACTGGGTGAGGGTGTTGGCGAAGCCGTCGCCCTCGAGGATCAGCTTGTTGCCCTCGGACTTGAACAGCTGGCCCCAGCCGAAGGCGATCAGCATCACGATCAGCGCGATGTGGAAGGCGAGGTTGCCGGCCTCGCGCAGATAGCCCTTCTCGGCGGCGACCGCGTCACCGGCGACGTGGGCACGGAACCAGCGCTTCTTCAGCAGGGCCAGCGCGGCCTCGCGGACCTGCTCGGGCTCGGCCTCGCTGCGCCAGGTCGTGTATGCCAGGAGCCGGGTGAGGCGCTTGGGCGCAGCCGGCGGGCGGCCGCGCAGCTGGCCGACGAACTGCCAGGTGCGCGGGACGATACAGCCGATGAGGGAGATGAACAGCAGGATGTAGATCGCGGAGAACCACACCGAGCTGTAGACGTGGAAGAGGCCGAGCTTGTCGTAGATCGGTGCGAGGGTTTCGTGCCGGTCGCGGAAGTCGGCGACCGCGGTGGCGTCGCTACCGGTCTGCGGGATGAGCGAGCCGGGGATCGCAGCCATCGACAGCAGCAGGAGCAGCAGCAGCGCGACCCGCATGGAGGTGAGCTGCCGCCAGAACCAGCGGGCCCAGCCGATGACGCCGAGGGAGGGCAGGTTGGGCGCATCCTCGCGGGGCGTGGTGGACAGCTGGGAGCCGGCGGCGCCCAGGTCCTGGTCCTCGGCGGTGCCAGGGGCCTTGTCAGTCGTCGTCTTGCTCATCGATCAGATCCCCACACTGAAGCCGTTGGACCAGGTCTGCATCTCCTGCACCAGGCTGTCCCACACGCCGGTCAGCAGCAGCACACCGGTCGCGATCATCATGATCCCGCCGATGCGCATCACCCAGACATAGTGGCGCTTGACCCAGCCGAAGGCACCGAGGGCCTTGCGGAAGGCGACGGCGGCGAGGACGAAGGGGAGGCCGAGGCCGAGGCAGTAGGCGATGGTGAGTATCGCGCCGCGGCCCGCGCTGGCCTGGCTGGAGGAGAGCGCCAGTACGGAGGCGAGGGTCGGGCCGATGCAGGGCGTCCAGCCGATCCCGAACAGCGCGCCCAGCAGCGGGGCGCCGACAAGTCCGGCCGTCGGACGGGTGTGGAACCGGAACTCGCGCTGGGTGAGCCAGGGCATCAGCCCCATGAAGAACACACCCATGAGGATCATGAGCGCACCGAGCACCTTGGACAAGGTGGACTGGTGTTCCTGAAGGGTCTGGCCGAAGTAGCCGAAGAGTGCCCCGCTGGAGACGAACACGGCGGTGAAGCCGAGCACGAACAGCGAGGCGCCGATGGCCATCCGGCCGCGCCGGGCGTCGGCCAGGTCGGTGCCGCTGACTCCGGTGACGTAGGAGAGATAGCCGGGGACGAGCGGCAGGACGCACGGCGAGAAGAAGGAGACCAGGCCGCCGAGCAGGGCGACGGGCAGGGCGAGCAGCAGGGCCCCGTTGAGGACGGTGTCGTTGACCCCGGTGGCGGCCAGCGTGGACACTCCGGTCACGTCACTTCTCCGCAAGAACCGGGTCGAGCATGTCGCGCAGCTTGTCCTCGCTGAGCGCCTGCAGAGCGCGCGCCGCGACCTTCCCGTCCCGGTCGATGACGAGCGTGGACGGGATGGCCTGCGGGTTGAGCGTGCCCTTCTCGAAGCGGAGCATCAGCTTGCCCGTCGGGTCGTACAGGCTCGGGTAGGTGACCCCGTACTCCTTCTCGAAGGCGCGCGCCGGACCGGTGCTGGTGTCACGGGTGTTGATGCCGACGAACTCGACGCCCTGGTCCTTGGTGTCCTCGTAGACCGTCTCGAGGTTCTTCGCCTCGGCGCGGCAGGGCGAGCACCACGAGCCCCAGACGTTCAGGACGACGACTTTGCCCTTGTAGTCGGCGATGTCGAGCTGCTTGCCGTCGATGGTCTCACCGGACAGGTCGGGTACGGCGGTCCGGTCGGCCTTCTCGACGGTGTCGATGCCGTCGGAGCCCGCGACGAAGTTGGTGTCACCGCCGCCACCGGAGGTGCCTCCGGAGCTGCATGCGGTGAGGGCGAGTGCCGCGGCGGCGGCCCCGGCCGTGAGCAGGGCGGCGCGGCGACGGGTGCGGCGCGAGGTGTTCGAGCGCAGGGGGGCGCGGCTGGCGGCACTCATGTGAAAAGTTTCGCATGTCCGTTCCGGGGATCTTGCGCACCCCCCTTGCAGGCGTGAACCCGCATTTCAGGACCGCTTCAGCACCGCTTCTTTCAGAGCCGCTTCCACCCTTCGGCGGGCGCCTGCCCGACCTCGAGGGTCCGCAGCTTGTCGAGCACCTCGGGCTTCTGTACGTCCAGCCAGTCCACGAACTGCCGGAAGGACACCAGCCGTACGTCCCCGCCCTTCTCCTTCTCCCGCGCGATGTGCTTCAGCGCCTCCTCCACGGCGTCCATGTAGATGCCGCCGTTCCACTGCTCGAAGTGGTTGCCGACGAAGAAGGGGGCGCGGTTTGTCTCGTATGCCCGCTTGAAGCCGGATATGTAGGCTTGCGCCGACTGCTCCCGCCAGCCCGGGTAGTTGCGGGAGGGGGCGTTGGTGGAGTTGACCGACTGGTTGGCGAGCATGTTGTAGTCCATCGAGAGGACCTCGAAACTGCGTCCGGGGAAAGGTATCTGCTGGAGCGGAAGGTCCCATATGCCCTGCTTTTTGCAGGGCCAGACCTGAAGGCCGCCCGGCGCGGAGGCGTCATAACGCCAGCCCAGTTCGCGGGCGGTGGGCAGCAGGTTGTCCTGGCCCAGCAGACAGGGCGTACGGCCGCCGACGAGTTCCTTGTCGTAGTCGAAGGGCAGGGCGGGCAGATCGGTCCACCCCGTGTTGGTCCGCCACTCCTTCACGAAGGACTTCGCCTGATCGATCTCGCTGCGCCACTGCTGCGGCGTCCAGTTGCCGACCGAGCCGGGCCCGGCGCAGAAGTGGCCGTTGAAGTGGGTGCCGATCTCATGGCCCTCCAGCCACGCCCGGCGGACGTTCTTCAGCGTGTCCTTGATGTGCGCGTCGGTGAGGTAGCCGATGTCGGAGGCGCCGCGCGGGTTGTTCGGCGGGTCGTAGAGGCGCTTCTTCGACTCGGGCAGCAGATACAGGCCGGAGAGGAAGAAGGTCATGTGGGCGCCGTGGTCGCGCGCGAGGCCCAGGAAGCGCGGGAAGAGCCCGTTGCCGACCTCGCCGGCACCGTCCCAGGAGAGGACGACGAACTGCGGCGGGGTCTGCCCCGGCTCCAACGGCTCGGGCTTGGCAGGCTGGTGGGGCTGCTTGCCGGTGAAGGCGGTGGAGCCGTCGCCGAGGGGACGGTCGGGGCGAGGGGTGGGACTGCCCTTGGTGGCGGAACCTCCGGCGTGGGCCGGCCCGTCTGAGGAGGTGAGGGTGCCGCACCCCGCGAGTCCGACGGCGGCCGCGGCCCCCGCGCCGAGCCCGATCGCTCCCCGTCGACTGATGTGACGCATGCCATCCCCGTCCGTTGCGCTCTCTGCTGGTCACCCAGTCAGAGGGCGCAACGAACGGGGAGGTTCCGGTTAATTGCCAGCGCTTCGGAACAAATGCAACAACGGCGCAACAGCGCCTCATAAGGGGCGCGGGGCTGCATCTATATGCGGCTCCGCCGCGATGGGGGTTCCCCCGCTCGAGCGAAGCCGAGAGTGGGGGAGCGAACAACCCCCACCGGCCGGCAGCCGAAGAACTGCCTGGAAGCCCCACCAACCCAGCGGAGCGCTACGCCCCGAAGGCCTTGTCCTTCCCCTTCACCGGCTTGGCGCCCGCCAGCAGATGGGCGGGCACGAGGTCGCGGGCCGGCTCGGTGTAGCCGACGGACACGATCCGGTCGCCGTCGTAGGTGAAGGACGTCAGGGACGCGAGCGTGCACTGCCGGCGGCGCGGGTCGTGCCACAGCCGGCGCCGCTCGACGTACGACCGCACGATCCAGATCGGCAGCTGATGGCTCACCAGCACCGCCTCGTGCCCACGCGCCGCGTCCTTCGCCGCGTCCAGCGCCCCCATCATGCGGATGACCTGCTCGATGTACGGCTCTCCCCACGACGGCCGGAACGGGTTGACCAGGTGCTTCCAGTTGCCGGGCCGCCGCAGCGCACCGTCGCCGACGCCGAACGTCTTGCCCTGGAAGACGTTGTCGGCCTCGATCAGCCGTGCGTCGGTCGCCAGGTCCAGGCCGTGCGCCTTGGCGATCGGGGTCGCCGTCTCCTGCGCGCGCTCCAGCGGGGAGGCGGCGACGTAGGTGACGTCGCGGGAGGCGAGGTGCTCGGCGACCCGGTCGGCCATCTGCCGGCCGAGCTCGGACAGGTGATAGCCGGGCAGCCGGCCGTACAGGATCCCGTCCGGGTTGGCGACCTCGCCGTGCCGCATGAGGTGGACGACGGTGATGTCACGGGTCTGGCTCATGCGGTCGCCTCCGCTGCCGCGCGGGCCGCCGCCGGAAGGGCGTCGGCGATCCGCTGGACGGCCTGCTCGTCGTGCGCGGTGGACACGAACCAGGACTCGAAGGACGACGGCGGCAGATAGACCCCACCGGCCAGCATCGAGTGGAAGAACGCGTTGAAGCGGAACGACTCCTGCGCCCTGGCGTCCTCGTAGTCGCGCACCGGGCGGTCGGTGAAGAAGACGGAGAACATGTTGGAGGCGTTCTGCAGCGTGTGCGCCACGCCTTCCTTGGTCAGTGCGTCCGAGACCAGCGCCTGGATCTGCTGCGACACGGCGTTGATCTTGGCGTACGCGGCGTCGTCGAGCAGCCGCAGCTGGGCGAGCCCGGCGGCGGTGGCGACGGGGTTCCCGGAGAGGGTGCCGGCCTGGTAGACGGGCCCGGCCGGTGCGAGGTGCGCCATGACGTCACCGCGCCCCCCGAAGGCGGCGGCGGGGAACCCACCGCCCATCACCTTGCCGAAGGTCATGAGGTCGGGCACCACGCCGTCGACGCCGAACCACCCGGCGCGGCTGGTGCGGAAGCCGGTCATGACCTCGTCGGAGATGAACAGCGCACCGTTGGTCCGGCACGCGTCCTTGAGCCCCTGGTTGAACCCGGGCAGCGGCGGTACGACACCCATGTTGCCGGGCGAGGCCTCCGTGATGACGCAGGCGATCTCACCCGGGTGGGCGTGGAACGCGGCGTGCACGGCCTCGAGGTCGTTGTACGGCAGGACGATGGTGTCGCCGGCCTGGGCGCCGGTGACGCCGGGCGTGTCGGGCAGCGCGAAGGTCGCGACACCGGAGCCGGCCGAGGCGAGCAGGGCGTCGACGTGCCCGTGGTAGCACCCGGCGAACTTGATCACCTTGGCCCGCCCGGTGAACCCACGGGCGAGCCGGATCGCGGACATGGTCGCCTCGGTCCCGCTGGACACCAGCCGCACCTGCTCGACCGGAGCGACCCGCTCGACGATCTCCTCGGCGAGCGCGACCTCGCCCTCACCGGGCGTACCGAAGGACGTACCGCGCGCGACCGCCTCCTGCACGGCGGCGATCACCTCGGGGTGGGAGTGCCCGAGGATCATCGGCCCCCACGAACACACCAGGTCGACGTACTCCCGGCCGTCCGCGTCCGTCAGATACGGCCCCCTGCCGGACACCATGAACCGGGGCGTACCGCCCACCGCGCGGAAGGCCCGCACGGGCGAGTTCACGCCGCCGGGTGTGACGGCGGCCGCACGGTCGAACAGAGCCTGCGACGCAGGCGCTTCGTATGAATAAGGCAGTTCGCTCATGACCTGCGAGTTCTCCGACTTCTCGGACTCCGGTTGCCAGTGACCTCCTCAGGGTAGGCCAGCGGGGCCGGGTGGCAGGGGGCCGCCAAACCGGTGATCGATCCCACTCCCGTCTGCGAAACTGTGAGCCGATACTGGGACCTGTACGTACAGCTCATGCGGAGTATGGCGTTCAGGGGCTGCAAAGATCCTGCGGACAGGTGTTTCCACGCACGTTTCGGCGCGCGGCCGTGGGGGAGGTCACTGACACGATGATCGGGTTGCGCGGCGGGCGCCACGCGTCCTAGAAAAGCAGTCGGGTGGAGATATGCATCGCGGTGGCGGACTGGGCGAGGGGACTGATGGCCTGGGTCCTCGACGTGCCCGGCGGGGAAGGCACCGGCGCGACGCGGAGGAAGCCGCCGAAGCACGTCAGGCACAGACACAGGGTGTACCGAGTGAGCCCGAACCGATCGACCGGCGGATCGACCGCCAGGTGGATCGCCTCCGGGCGGGGAGCAGGAATGGTGGTCGGGTGGGGGTGACGTACAAGTACTTCGGCGCGCCGGACGGTGCGACCGCGGCCCGCGTCCCGATCTCGATGCGCCCCGAGGAACTCGGCGGCGACGAACTCGGCATGAACGGCATGTTCACCAAGATCAAGCCGGAGACGATGGCCGCGATGGTCCTGACGGGCATCGAGGGCGTCCCCCTGCACAAGGTGCCGCCGCTGGAGCTGGTCGTCCTGCACCCCGACTACGCGGTCGTCAAGCTCCCGATGACGGTCGTGGATCCGCTGCGGGGCATCGGCGAGGAGGCGGTGGGCGCGGCGGCGTTCATCTGGTCGACGGTGCCGGACCGGGGTGGGCCGCGGGATGCGTTCAACGTGTACCAGCTGTTGCACGAGTGGCAGGACTTCAGCCATCGGTTGCATGAGGCGGGGCATCAGCCTTATTGCCTGGTGTGGCCCTGACCTGGGGTTTTGTTGGGCTCGGGCGGGGCTTTCGGGTCCCGCCCTCGTCATGTGCCGGGAGGGGCCGTCAGGCGGCCTGGGCGCATTGAGGGCACATGGGTTTGGGCAAGGGCACTGTGCGCTCCACCGCTCCGCGCGCGGAGCAGTCTCAGACTCGGCGGCGCTGATCACCTCTGCGCCCGGCCGCCACCATCCGACGCGGGTGCATGGGGTTTGCGGTGCTTCCCGGTGCCGGAGCCGAGCGGCTTCGGCACCGGCCCTGGAGGCGCGGACTCGGTGATCACCGGGTAAAGGATCGCCTTTGCCTCGGCGAGGTTGGCGGCGAAGGCGTGCGGCTCCCATGCGTGCCCGTTCCACCGCTCGATGACGCGTGGCGCATCCGGCTGCAGATGCGACCCCCGGGGGCCGTCACCGGAGACGACAGGCACGGCACGAAGCCGGCCGATCTCCGCGTCACGGCGTTCCGCCCAGTCCTTCAGCGGTTCGTCGTCCATCCTGGCGTTCCTCGCGTCGGTGGTGGCTGCCTGGAGGGTAGCGGCCACTGCGGGCCGTTCGGGTTCCCGAGCCAAACCGCCTGTGCGTCGTGGGGATACGTCAAAGTTGGCGAGCAGCAGCCGTTCGCCGACTCACCGGTGTACGCGGTCATGGTCAAGGACCTTCGGGACTGAATCGCCGTCAGAGGGTGACGAGACGGCTGTCGAGCCCGGCCCGCACGAGTCGCTCGTAAGCGCCGTACACATCCGCCGGCACTCCTGCTCGACGCGAAGCCGAGCTTCGGGTACTCGATCAGCCGCTGCAAATCGCCGACTGCGCGATGAAGGTGTCGTAGCGACGGAACCGCGCACCATCAACGCCAAGTCGTGGGTGACCATGGCGCCGAACCCGGGGGTTATGGGCGGGGTCTGCGGGCGTGGAGGACGAAGGCCGGGGGTGGGTTGCGCCATATGGTGCGGCTGGGGACGACTTCCTCGAAGCGGCTGGCCAGCAGCTCGCGGAACCGACGGGCGGGGGTGAGGGGAACGGCGTGGAGGTAGGTGAACGCGGTGAAGGCACCCGCCGGGGCGAGCACCGCGGCTGTCGCGTCCATGAGCCGGTGTTGGACGGCGGGGGGAAAAGAGTGCCCAGGGCAGACCGCTGACCACCACGTCGGCGCTCTCGATTTCGCGCTCATCCAGCAGATGGCGCAGGTGTACGGCGTCGCGCTGGATGATCTCCGCCCCCGGGTGGCGGTGGCGCAGGCGCTGGGCGAGGAGTGGATCGATCTCGACGGCCAGGTGGCGGCCGCGCCCGCCGAGCCGGCGCTGGATCTCGGCGGTGAACGGTCCGGTGCCGGCACCCAGTTCCACCACGACGGGCTCGCCGCGTTCGGGCACCGGGGAGCAGACCGCCTCGGCCAGGTGCCGCGAGCTGGGGGCGACGGCCCCCATGCGGGCCGGTGCACGCACCCACTGACGCAGGAACAGGGTGTAGTCGTTCGGCTCCTGCGAGGGCTTGCAGAGACGGCAGTGGGCTGTTCGTTGCGTGGTGCTGGTGGTCATGTCGATGCCCTTGTCGGAGAGTGGGGATGGGGTGGGGTGGTCGATCGTGTCGGCGTGAACGGGCAAGGTAAGGACGCCTACCACCGGGAAGTGACCGGACCGCTGGCCGCCGAGCATCCGTCCGCGGAGGCGATCCACCTGATCTTCGAGGCGATCGCCGAGCGCGCCCGCGGGCGCGGCTTTCGCGGATCGCCGTTCCTGAACGCGGCCGCCGAGTACCCGGACGCCGACCATCCGGTGCGCCGCCTGGTGGCGTCCAGCGCGTGCGAAGGCAGACGGGCGGCGGTCAGCGCGGCCGCGGCCCGCGTGGCGCCGGTCTGGATTCGTAGGTCACTGGCTACTCGGCCTCGGCCAAGGCAGCGAGAACCAAGTCGCTGACGGCCTTGGTGGACACCGGGTTCTGACCCGTGATCAGACGGCCGTCGCGCACGGAGTGCGGCGTCATCGGAACGGTGGAGCGCACATACTTGGCGCCCTTCGCGCGCAATTCGTCCTCCAGCAGGAACGGCACCCTGCCCTTCACACCGGCCAGTCTTTCCTCGACCGTCGCGAAGCCTGTGACGGTGCGGTTCCGTACGAGCGGATTCCTGTCGGCGTCACGGAGGTTGATGAGGGCGCAGGCGCCATGGCAGACCGAGGAGCCGATGCCGCCCCCGCCGTAGATGGCCTCGGCTGTTCCCCGCAGGTCGGCACTGTCGGGAAAGTCCCACATAGTGCCGTGCCCACCCGTGAAGAAGATCGTGGAGTAGTCGTCCGGATCTGCGTCGGCAACGGAAGCGGTGGACTTCAGGGAGGTCATGAAGGCCGGGTCGGCTCGATAATTGCGAACCGTCCGGTCGGCGAACAACCGGCCGAGGCTTCGGGGGTCGAGTGGCACCTCGCCGCCGGCCGGGCTGACCACATCAACGGTGTGGCCGTTCTTGACCGCCTTGTCGTAGAAATGGACGAGCTCACCCAGCCAGAGGCCGGTCGGGTGCTTGCTCGCCCCGTAGGTGGCCTGATTGGTCACCGCCGCCAGAATCTTTTTCCGTCTCACGTTTCCCACGTCTCCTTTGCAGGCCAACGACACATTCGGGGCCGGGTGTGGCAGAACCACACCTGACGCAACCGGCGCCTGTACGCCCAGGCCGCAATCACCGTCCCCGACCTGCACCGGGTCCTTGACCGGATGACCCGTCGACCGGAGGCACCGCCGATCAGCACCGCCCACCTCGCCCTTCGTCCGGGCAGTTCCATCAACCCGCACATGACACTGAGCGCCCGGGTCCGGTGCCTCAGGCAGCCACCGCCACTCGTCTGGATCTGAGTGCGGTGGAGTGCGCCCGGACGATGACGATCGGGAGGATGAGCTCCAGGAGGGCGGAGGCGAGGAAGACACCCGCCGGGCTGGGCATGCCGTCCCGGGCGAAGGAGACCAGCCGCCCGACGCCCCCGAGGAAGATCGGGACGGCCAGGAAGTAGACGAGCACTCCCTGTCGGCGGATCGTTGCCGCCGCCCAGAAGAACAGGGGAGCCCATCCGATGTGGACGCCCGCCAGGAAGCGGTGCACGTTGTCCGCGTCCGCCCCACCCGCCGGAGCTCCCTGCGCCAATTGCTCCAAGCCGCCTCCGAGCGCGATGGCAGTGGCCAGCAGCAGGCAGACACGGACGATGGTGTCGGCTGGAGTGAGAGGGGTGTGGGCCGCCATCACGCCTCCTTGCCTGTCTCGGAGTTGGCCACGGGGATGGTGCTCAGACCTGCTCGGTGGGGCGTACGAGCAGTTCGGCGACGGCCACGTGCCGGGGGCGGGTCACGATGTAGCCGACGGTGTCGGCGATGTCCTGACTCTGCAGCCGGTCGATGTCGCCCAGGGCGGCGACGATGTGCTGCTGGATGACGTCGGGGTTGTGCGTGCGCAGTTCGGTGTCGACGCTGCCCGGCTCGACGACGGAGACGCGGACGTGCTGGCGTGCCAGTTCCTGACGCAGCGCCTCGCTGAAGGCACCGACGCCGAACTTCGTGGCGCTGTACACGGCGGACATGGCGTAGGCGTTGCGGCCGGCGAGTGAGCCGATGTTGACGATGTCGGCGACCTGACGCGGCTCCTCGGCGGCTGCCTTGACCAGGTGGGGAACGGCCGCGTGGGCGGTGTACATCAGGCCCATGAGGTTGATGTCGATCATGCGCCGCCAGTCGTTCAGGTCCGCGCCGGGAGCGGGCCCGAGCAGCATGAGGCCGGCGTTGTTGACCAGGGTGTCCAGGCGGCCCAGGTTCTCGACGGTCCGCTCGACCGCTTCCGCGGCGGCCTGGGCGGTGGTGATGTCGGCGGGCACGACCAGGGCCTTACCGCCGGAGTCGGTGATTTCCGCAGCGAGGTCGGTGAGCCGGTCCTCGCGCCGGCCGACCAGGGCCACGGAGGCACCCTCGCGGGCAAGCTCCAG
>NZ_JBHXVG010000046.1:0-52703 GCF_042672405.1 Streptomyces sp. NPDC127197
ACGGGTCGTCGTCATCGACTGCACCGACACCGGGGCGTCTCCGCCCACCGCCACGGATCCGACCTGGATCTGCCGGCTCTTCCGGCGCTCGGCGATCGGCCGGACCGGTACCTCGGGGACGCCCAGGGGGATGGCGGTCATGGCGTCACTCCCGGTTTCCGGAGACCGTCTCGCGCATGGCGCGCAGGGACTCCTTCAGGGAACCCATGGTGGCGAGGACGGCGGTGGGCTCGTAGCCGCAGTGCGCCATGCAGTTGGCGCAGCGCGGGTCCTTGCCGCGGCCGTACTTGTCCCAGTCGGTCTCCTCGATCAGTTCGCGGTACGTCGGCACGTAGCCGTCGCTCATCAGGTAGCAGGGGCGCTGCCAGCCGAACAGCGAGTAGTTCGGGATCGCCCATGCGGTGCAGGGGAAGTCGACCTTGCCCTCGAGGAAGTCGAGGAACAGCGGGGAGTGGTTGAGCCGCCAACGGCGCCGGTTGCCGCCCGCGAAGGCCTTCTTGAACAGCTCGCGAGTCTGCTCCACACCCAGGAAGTGCTCCTGGTCGGGGGCCTTCTCGTAGGCGTAGGCGGGCGAGATCATCATCTCGTCGACCTCGAGGTCGTCGTTGAGGAAGTTGAGCACCTCGACGACGGTCTGCGGGGTGTCGGTGTTGAAGAAGGTCGAGTTGGTGGTGACCCGGAAGCCGCGCCGCTTGGCCTCCTTGATGGCCGCCACGGCCTCGTCGAACACACCCTCCTTCGCGACCGACTCGTCGTGCCGCTCGCGCAGGCCGTCGATATGCACGGCGAAGGCGAAGTACGGCGAGGGCTTGAACTTGTCCATCTTCTTGCGCAGCAGCATGGCGTTGGTGCACAGGAAGACGTACTTCCGCCTGGCCACCAGCTGGCGCACGATCTCGTCGATCTGGGGGTGCATCAGGGGCTCACCGCCGGCGATCGACACCATCGGCGCCCCGGACTCCAGCACCGCTCCCACGGCCTGCGCGACCGGCATGCGCTGCTTGAGGACCCCGGCGGGGTGCTGGATCTTGCCGCAGCCCTCGCACTTGAGGTTGCAGGCGAAGAGCGGTTCGAGCTCGACGATGAGCGGGAACTTGTCGCGCCTGCGGAGCTTCTGTTCAGCCAAGTAAGTAGCGACCTTGATGGACTGACGCAGCGGCATGGCCATCGGGCTCACCTCCTGGGGAGCAACACATTACGGTGCCATTCAAAGAATGCGGGAAGAATGGAACGAAGGACACGGAAAGCAGATATTCCACCGCGCACCGTGCCGATCCGGACGAGCTCATGTTCTGGAGCGTCCACGACCACCCGGACGGCCGCAACCGGACGCGCACCCACGCGCCCCGCGCTCAGAAGCGTTGCCGCCGACTCCATGTCGACCGCGATTGCGCCGGTGGCGAGCAGGTCGGCACGTTCCTGACCACGGACGACGTGGTCGGAGCCGGTGACCGGGCCGGTGTGGACGGTACGGCCGGGCACGGCACGCGAGAGTTCCTTGACGAGCAGTTCGGTGCCCACGCACGGCGTGCTGCCGTCCGGGTGCCGGGTCTCCTCGGCGACGACCAGGTCGCCGGGATGCATACCGAGGGCCAGCCCCGCGCAGAAGCCGGTGGCGAGCACGGACGCCTCGGCGAGGGCCGGGTCGGCCAGCGCCCGGGTGACGGAGCGCTCGGCCGACCGGGGCCCCATGCCGGTGCGCAGCACGGTGAACGGCCCGTCGGCACCGCCATGGTCGCCCAGGCGCAGGGCCAGGCGCTCGATGCCGAGCGCACAGGCGATCAGCAGCGGTGCCGAGGCGGGCGGCGTGCTCATCAGCTCCCCTTGGCCGGTGCGAAAGGCTCTCCGTTCACGAACCGGCCGAGGGCGGTGAGCGGGAAGACCTGCCGGTAGAGGTGGTAGTTGATGGAGAAGTCCCAGGGGAAGCCGGTGCCGGTGAAGTACGGCTCGTCCCAGGAGCCGTCCTCCCGCTGGGTCGCGGCGAGCCAGGCGACACCGCGTTCGACGGTCTTGGAGTCCTGCTCGCCGGCCGCCAGCAGGGCCATCAGCGCCCAGGCCGTCTGCGAGGCGGTGGAGGCGCCGCGGCCGCTCCATCGCTCGACGTCCTGGTAGGAGCGCAGGTCCTCGCCCCAGCCGCCGTCGTCGTTCTGCACGCTCTCCAGCCAGGTCACCGCCCGGCGGATCGCCGGGTGCGAACCTGGGATGCCCGCCGCGACGAGTGCGGGCACCACCGACCCGGTGCCGTAGACGTAGTTGACGCCCCAGCGCCCGAACCAGGAGCCGTCCGGCTCCTGTTGGGCCAGCAGCCACCGGACGCCGCGCCGGGTGCGCGGGTCGTGGGCCAGGCCCTCGGCCGCGAGCATCTCCACGACGTGCGCGGTGACGTCCGCGGACGGCGGGTCGATGACCTCGCCGAAGTCGCAGAACGGCAGCCGGTTGGGGAACGGGCTGGTGTTGTCGACGTCGAAGGCGCCCCACGCGCCGTTCTTCGACTGCATGCCCAGGTTCCAGCGGACCCCGCGCCCGATCGCCTTCTCCACCCGCTCCGGGTCGTGGTGCCTGACCCGGCGCAGTGCGAGGACGACCTCGGCGGTGTCGTCGATGTCGGGGTAGTTGTCGTTGTGGAACTCGAACGCCCAGCCGCCCGGCGGCAGCCCCGGCCTGCGCACCGACCAGTCGCCGGGCCGGACGATCTGCTCGCCCAGCATCCAGTCCGCGGCCTTGACGAGCTGCGGGTGATCGGCGGGCACACCGGCGTCGACGAGCGCGATGGTCGCCAGGCAGGTGTCCCACACCGGCGACTGGCAGGCCTCGATCATCCGGGCGCCGTCCTCGCGCCAGACGGCGTACCGGTCCAGGGACTCCAGCCCGGCCCGCATCACGGGGTGCTGGAGGTCGTAGCCGAGCAGATGCAGGGCGATGAGCGAGTACACGGCCGGCGGCTGGATGCCGCCCCAGCAGCCGTCGTTCTCCTGCCGCTCGATGATCCAGCGCGCCGCGGTGTTCATGGCGGCTCTGCGCAGCTTCCTCGGCACGACCTTGCGCAGGGCGTGCAGGCCCCTGTCGAGCCGCTGGAAGGCGCCGTCCCAACTCGCCGCGGGGGCAAGCGGTTTCACCGGATTCGGATTACCCGGATCGGTGTGCAGCTCGTCCAGCGGGAAGGGCGCGGGCCTGACCGGCCGCTTCGCGGAGACGATGGTCAGCGGGACGATGGTCTGCCGGGCCCAGCAGCCGAAGTCGTAGATGTTGAGCGGCAGCCAGGTCGGGAAGTAGATGAGCTCCGGCGGGAGTTCGGGCAGGTCCTCCCACTTCCACCAGCCGAACAGGGCGAGCCAGATCCGGGTGAAGACGCGGGAGGCGGCGACGCCGCCCTGGGCCCGGATCCACTCCGAGGCCTTCGCCATGTGCGGCGCGTCGGGCGCGTCGCCGGCCAGGCGCAGGGCGACGTACGCCTCGATGGTGGTGGAGAGTTCGCCCGGTCCGCCGTGAAAGGTGGCCCAGGTGCCGTCCTCACGCTGCTCGCCGCGGATGAACAGGGCGGCGGCGCGGGTGGTGGACTCGTCGCGGATGCCCAGGAACTGACGCAGCAGCAGGTCCTCGGCGTCCATGGTGACGTTCGTCTCGAGGTCGCCCTTCCACCATCCCTCGGCGTCCTGCCGGGACAGCAGGAAGTCGGTGGCGCGCCGGACGGCGTGTACGGCGGCTTCTCGGCCCCCGGCCGCCTCGGGGGTGGTGCTGTCGGTTTCGCTGGCCGCGGCAGCGCGGGGCGGCTGGGCCCCGGTGCTTCCGTCGGTCGTCGCTGTCATGGCTTCCCCTTCGTGCAGTCACTTCCGGTGGTGCGTCTGCTGTGGGTCCGCCGTCGGCCGGTGCACACGAATCCGCGGCACCGGCCGGCGACTACGCGAGGCTTATTCGGCCGATAGTGATCATCTCTTTCGTACGACGACGAAGTCGGCGAGCGCCGTGAACTGCTGCCGCACCCGGTCGGGCATGGCGACGGCGTCGAGGGCTTCGATGGCGATGGTGTGCTGACGGCGCGCTTCCTCGGTGGTCCACTCGCGGCCGCCCGCCTCCTCGATGAGGGCGGCGCGGGCCGCGAACTCCTCCTCGGAGAAGTTCGCGAAGTCGCTGCTCTTGGCGTCGGCGGCGAGGATCTCGCCGAGCCGCTCCGAGGCGGCGCCGCCCGCCGCGAGCGCGGCCACGACCGGCAGGGACTTCTTGCGCTGGCGCAGATCGCTCCAGGTCTGCTTGCCGGTGGCCTCCGGGTCGCCCCAGATGCCGAGCAGGTCGTCGACGGCCTGGAAGGCGAGGCCGAGGTGGTAGCCGTACTTCTCCAGGGAGTCGGCGGTGCGCTCGTCCGCGCCGCCGAGCACCGCGCCGATGGAGCTGGCGCAGGCCAGCAGGGCGCCGGTCTTGTTGCCCTCCATCTCCAGGCACTCCTCGACACTGACGCGGTCGCGGTGCTCGTAGGAGATGTCCTGGGCCTGGCCGTCGATCAGGGCGCGGCTCGCCGTGGTCAGCCGGCGGGTGGCGCGGCCGGCCTCGACGGTGCCGAGCTCCAGGAGGATCTCGTTGGCCAGGGCGAACAGGGCGTCGCCGACCAGGATGGCCTGGGCGGGGCCGTGCACCTTCCAGACGGTGTCGCGGTGCCGGCGCTGTTCGTCGCCGTCCATCAGGTCGTCGTGCAGCAGCGAGAAGTTGTGGACCAGTTCGACGGCGACCGCTCCGGGAATGCCGACCTCCGGCGCGGCCCCGGTGACCTCGGCGGACAGCACCGCGAGGGCGGGGCGCACGGCCTTGCCGCCGTCGCCGTCGGCGGGGTTGCCCGCGGCGTCGATCCAGCCGAAGTGATAGGCGGCGACCGTGTCCATGGGAGGTGCCAGGCGGTCGACGGCCGCCCGCAGTACCGGTGTGGCCAGGGTCCGGCCGCGCTCCAGGAGCGCGGTCACGTCCACCGCGGTCTCTCGAGCGGCCTTCGAGGCCGGGGGCACAGTGGG
Source organism: Streptomyces sp. NPDC127197 (assembly GCF_042672405.1). NCBI lineage: Bacteria > Bacillati > Actinomycetota > Actinomycetes > Kitasatosporales > Streptomycetaceae > Streptomyces > Streptomyces sp. NPDC127197. Next base: position 4,998 of record NZ_JBHXVG010000046.1, read on the forward strand.
CACAGTCTCTCCTCTTGTTGCGGTACCGGGGGTGCGGGGGCCTGCCGCGCGCTGATCGATCATCAGGCCGCCTCCTCGACGTCGAAGAGGTGGCGGGGGCGGGGCCGGCCCAGGGCGCTCAGCGCGGCGTCCGCCGCACCGATGCCGCTGCGGACCGCACTCTCCATGGTCGCGGGCCACCCGGTGGCGGTCCACGCTCCGGCCAGGTACAGGCCGGGTGCCTTGGTACGGGCGCCGGGCCGCAGCCGTCCGACGCCGGGAGCGGGAGCGAACGTCGCGGTGCGCTCCCTGGTCACGAAGAAGTCCCGCACCTCGGCACCGCGGGTACGGGGCAGCAGCCGTTCGAGTTCGAGCAGGTACCGCTCGCGCAGCTCGGCGACCGGGGCGTCGATCTCATCCTGGGCCGCGGACTGCGACAGCGCGAGGTACTGCCCCTCCTCGAGCCCGGACGCCTCGGTGCGGTCGAAGACCCACTGCACCGGGGTGCCGAGCGCGGTCAGGAAGGGCCTGGCGAGCACCTTGCGGTCGTAGACGACATGGACGTTGAGGATCGGCGCGGTGCCGATCTGCAGCAGCTGGTCGGGGGCGTCCAGGGCGCCGTCCGGCAGCAGGTCGTACGTCTCGCGCTGGGGTACGGCGAGCACGACCGCGTCCGTCTCGATGGTCTCGCCGGGAACCTGAACGATCCAACGCCCGTTCTCATACTGGGAGTTCCGGGAGATGGAGGTGACGCGTGAGCGCAGTTCGGTACGGACGCCCGCGGAGTCGAGCGCCTTGCGGGCCAGCCGGTCGTGCAGTTCGCCCAGCGGGACGCGCGCCCAGCCGATGTCGGCCGCGCCCGGGTCGGACAGCAGACCGGTCTTGAACACCATCGCGGCGAGCCCCAGGGAGGCATCACCCGCGACCGCGTTGAGGGTGGCGACCCCGACCAGGTCCCACAGGGCCTCGACGGCACGCGCCGACTGACCGTGCGCGGTCAGCCAGCTGCCGAAGTCCTGTACGTCCAGGGTCGGATCGGCGAGGTCGAGTCCCTTGAGCGCGAGCGCGGCCCGGCCGACCTTGGCACGCTCGGCGAGTGAGAGATGCGGATACGTCGCCAGGCTGCGCCCCAGATGCAGGGGCACGGGCAGGGCGTCGCGCCGCAGCCTGCCGAGCCGCCGGCCCTCGGGCTTGGTGACGTCGAGGACGGGCACGTCGAGACGATCCTGCAGCGGAGCCAGTGCCGCACCGTCGATACGGTCGAGGAACCAGCGGTAGGCGGTGCAGCAGCGCAGGTAGACGTGCTGTCCGTTGTCGACGGTCAGCTCGCCGCGCTGGAAGGAGAAGGCCAGCCCGCCGAGCCGGGGCCGTCCTTCGAGCAGGGTGACGCGTACTCCGGCATCGGCGAGCGCGAGCGCGGCGGTGATACCGGCGAGCCCTCCGCCGACCACGACGGCGTCCCTGGCGGACCCCGACCACGTGCCGTCGGTCATCGTGCACCCTCCCCCACGTACCGGCCACGGCGCGAGAACCGGCCACGGCAGGTCGTTGCAGTCTGGGACGCGGCCCGGCAGCGGAGGGTTGCGTGCCGCATTTCGCCGGTGGCGTCACCCTCTCCCAGATTGTCCATCAGGCGCGCCTCCTGACGGCCCGCCGGGTCACATGCCGGGTGTCCAGGCCGGACAGACCGCGCACGGCGACGTAGGCCTTCTCGCGTCCGGGCAGCGAGACCCGGCCGCGCAGCACGGCTTCCGGTTCGCGCTCGATGCGGTCGAGGAGGCGGCGGTAGATGCCGGCCATCGCGGCGACACAGGCGCCGCTGCGCCGGTCGAGCATGGGGAGGAGCTGGTAGCCCTCGGCGAAAAGGGCGCGGGCCCGTCGCACTTCGAAGTGCACGAGGCCCGCGAAGTCGGAGCCCTCCGGCGGTTTCGGCCCGCTGAACCCGGCCGAGCAGCCGAACTTGGCCAGGTCGTCGGCGGGCAGGTAGGTGCGTCCGCCCTCGGCGTCCTCGCGGATGTCCCGCAGGATGTTGGTGAGCTGCAGTGCGAGCCCGAGCGTGTCGGCGTACTCGGAGGCGCGCTCGGTGCCGCGCGCCCCCGGTTCCGTTCCGAAAACGCCGAGCGAGAGCCGCCCGATGGCACCGGCCACGCAGCGGCAGTAGACCTTCAGGTCGTCCCAGGTCTCGTAGGTCTCGCCGCGTACGTCCATCAGGACGCCGTCGATGAGCTCGTCCAGGCCGCCGAGCGGGATCGGGAACTGCTGGGCGGCATGAGCGAGGGCGACGCCGACCGGGTCGGTGTCGTCCTCGTCGACCGCCTCCTCGTGGATCCGGGTGAGCAGTGCCCGGGTGTCCTCGAGTCTGGCGATCTTCACATCGTCGGTGAGCGCGCCGTCGCCGATGTCGTCGACGCGGCGGGAGAACGCGTACAGCGCCGACATGGCCCGGCGCTTGGGCGTCGGCAGCAGCCTGATGCCGTAGGCGAAGTTACGGGCCTGCTGTCCGGTGACGGCCTCGCAGTAGCTGTAGGCGGCGAGTACCGGTGCGGACACGTGTGGTTCCGACTCCACGGTCCGAATCACCCCTCTCCTCGCAGAGTCACGCCCACCTCACGCAGCAACTGGAGCTTGCCGGGCTTGGGAGGGCCGGGAAGTACGTCGTATTCGGCGGCGGCGATCGCACGGATTGCCGCCCTTCCCCCCGCCACGAACCCCGCAAGCAGCAGCCTCAATCTGCCGTGCACGCTACCCACGAGGGGGGCGCCTTCATTCAGGAGAACGCGGGCGCGTTGCGCTTCGTACGCAACCAGTGCGCGCACCGACGCGCCCGCCGTGGGCGTGGCGAGATCCGCCTCCTGGACGTGAAAGCGCTTCATGTCCTCGGCGGGCAGATAGATGCGGTCACGGCCGAGGTCCTCGGCCACGTCCTGGAGGTGCTCGACGATCTGCAGGGCCGTGCAGACCGCGTCGGAGCGGCGGATCCGCTCGGGGGTGGAGGTGCCGGTCACGGCGAGGACGAGCCGGCCCACGGGGTTGGCGGACAGCTCGCAGTAGGCGAGCAGGTCGTCGTAGGTCTCGTACCGCTTGACCAGTTGGTCCTGGCGGTTGGCGGCGATCAGGCCGAGGAACGGACCGGGCGTGAGGGAGCACCGGCGGACGGTCGGCTGGAGACGGCGCAGCAGGGGGTGGCGCGGCGTGGAGTCGAAGACACGGCGCAGGTCGGCCTCGAAGGCGTCGAGGAGCACCAGCCGGTCCCCGGCCTGGTCGGCCGACACGCCGAGCAGCCGGGCGTCGGCGCTGCCGGGGGCCAGGTCGCCGTCGCCGATGTCGTCGACGAGGCGGGCGAAGCCGTACACGGCCATCAGGTCGGTGCGCCAGGCTCTGGGCAGGAAGAAAGGGGCCACGGGGAAGTTCTCGGCCGTGGCCTTCTCCAGCGTCGCGCGCTCCGGATCGGCCGTGCGCGCCGTGTCGGTTCCCGTCACCGTTTGCTGCCCGGGGCGGGGACGGCACATGCTGCGCGGAGCTGGGGAGTTTCCGTAGCCATTGCCGTCACATCTCCCGTTCTACACTGCCGACCCAATACGCACTATTTCGGACACGCCGCCCGGGTTTCGCGCGGCCGCCCGGTGGTAGGTGTCGCGCATTATCGCCCTACTTGCCGTGATTCGGCACCGGTACAGCTTACGTTGTACAACGCGCCGTGGAGCGTGGGGGTGTCCGGCGCATCACAACAACACACCGATTGACCCCAAGATTCCTACGGCAAGCCGGAGTTGACGTTTCCTTTGCCGGTGGCTCAAGGCCCCTTTGCACACGACGCAGGGCCTCGCCGGAACAGTTCCGGTGAGGCCCCGAACGACGGGCTACTTGCCGGTGAACTTCTCGTACTCCTTGATGACCTCGTCGGTCGGGCCGTCCATGCGCAGCTCGCCGCGTTCCAGCCACAGGACGCGGTTGCAGGTGTCGCGGATCGACTTGTTGTTGTGACTGACCAGAAACACCGTGCCGGCCTGCTTGCGCAGCTCCCGGATGCGTTCCTCGGAGCGCTTCTGGAACTTGCGGTCGCCGGTGGCGAGGGCCTCGTCGATCATGAGGACGTCGTGGTCCTTGGCCGCGGCGATGGAGAAGCGCAGGCGGGCGGCCATGCCGGAGGAGTAGGTGCGCATCGGGAGGGTGATGAAGTCGCCCTTCTCGTTGATGCCGGAGAAGTCGACGATCTCCTGGTAGCGCTCCTTGATCTGCTCGCGGGACATGCCCATGGCGAGCCCGCCCAGTATCACGTTCCGCTCGCCCGTCAGGTCGTTCATCAGGGCCGCGTTCACACCGAGCAGCGAGGGCTGGCCGTCGGTGTAGACCTTGCCGCTCTCGGCGGGCAGCAGGCCGGCGATGGCGCGCAGCAGGGTCGACTTGCCGGAGCCGTTGGAGCCGATCAGACCGATGGCCTCGCCGCGGTAGGCCACGAAGGAGACACCCCGCACGGCGTGCACCTTGCGCACGCCGCGCTCCTCGCCGCGCTTCAGAATGCGGCTGAGGGCTGCGGTGGCGCTGCCCTTGCCGGTCTTGGCGCCGTTGACGCGGTAGACGATGTGCAGGTCGTCCGCGATGACGGTGGGGATGCGGTCCTCGGGGGTGCGTTCAGCCACGGCCGTACCTCTCCTCCGCCTTCCAGAAGTACACGAAGCCGCCGACGGCGAAGAGGAGGGCCCAGCCGCCCGCGACCGCCCACACGTGCTCGGGGAGCCACTCGGAGCCGTAGCCGTCGATCAGGGCGAAGCGGATCAGGTCCATGTAGATGGCCGCCGGGTTCCACTGCAGCACGTCGGCGATCCACTGCGGCTTGTCGGCGAGCATGATCGGGATGGAGTACATGACGCCGGACGCGTACATCCAGGTACGCATCACGAACGGCATCAGCTGCGCCAGGTCGGGCGTCTTGGCGCCGGCCCGGGCCATGATCAGTGCGAGGCCGGTGTTGAAGCAGAACTGCAGGGCCAGCGCCGGAAGGATCAGCACCCAGGACAGGTCCGGGTAGCTGCCGAAGGCGACGGTCACCGCGAACAGCACGATCATCGAGAAGAGCAGCTGCTGGAGCTGCTGGAGCGCGAAGGACACCGGGAGCGAGGCCCGTGGGAAGTGCAGGGCGCGGACCAGCCCCAGGTTGCCGGAGATCGCGCGGACGCCCGCCATCACCGAGCTCTGCGTGAAGGTGAACACGAACACGCCGGTGACCAGGAACGGAATGTAGACCTCGCGTTCCATCCCGCGGTCGGCCTCCAGGATCACCCCGAAGATGAAGAAGTACACGGCCGCGTTCAGCAGCGGCGTGACCACCTGCCACAGCTGGCCGAGCTTGGCCTGGCTGTACTGGGCGGTCAGCTTCGCCCGCGAGAAGGCGAGGATGAAGTGACGCCGGTCCCAGAGCTGGCGGACGTACTCGACGAGGGAGGGCCGGGCACCGCTCACGGACAGGCCGTACTTCGCCGCGAGCTCCGCCGCGGTCAGTCCCTCGTCGGGTGACGCAGGCGCGGTCACCGCGACTGAGCGGTCGTGGGTTGTCTCACTCACTGGTGGAAACTTTCGTCTTCGAGATGCGCGGCCGGTGCTGGCCGGCCACGGGCCGGGAGCCGAGCGTTACGCCCCGAATGCTCTCAGGGACGAGCTTGTCAGATGACAGGAGGTCGGCCCAGCCGGGTCAGCCGCCACACCGTACGCCACTTCATGGGCCTGCGGGGGCCGCACGGGCTGCGCCAGCCTTCCCGGAACCCGCCGAACCATGCCCGCAGGGCGGGCCGCGAGGGGCGGCGCAGCAGGGTGAGCAGCAGCCAGATGCCCAGGTAGACCGGCACCAGGGGGGCGGGCAGGTTGCGGCGGGCGAGCCAGACGCGGTTGCGGGCGACCATGCGGTGGTAGACCGCGTGCCGCGAGGGCGCGGTCGTCGGGTGGTACAGCACCATGTCGGACCGGTAGTCGATCATCCAGCCCGCGTCGAGGGCCCGCCATGCCAGGTCGGTTTCCTCGTGTGCGTAGAAGAATGCGTCCGGAAGGCCGCCGACTTCGGCGAAGACCTGGGTACGGACGGCGTTGGCGCCGCCGAGGAAGGTGGTGACCCGGGAGGAGCGCATCGGGTCGGAGGCGCGCAGCCGGGGGACGTGGCGGCGCTGGGTGACGCCGGTGTCCGGGTCGGCGATGCGGAAGCTGACGATCCCGAGTTTCGGGTCGGCCGCGAAGGCCTGGCGGCACAGCTCGGCGGTGTCGGTGCGGGCGAGCAGGCCGTCGTCGTCGAGGAACAGCAGTATGTCGACGTCGCGGCCGCTGGGGCCGAAGGCCTCGATGCCGATGTTGCGGCCGCCGGGGATGCCGAGGTTCTCGGGCAGCTCGACCGTGCGGACACCGTCGGGGACCTCGGGCACGGGTGAGCCGTTGCCGACGACGACCACGGGTATCGGGTCGCCGTCCTGCTTGGCGACCGAGTCGAGCAGGGCGCGCAGTTCCTCGGGGCGGTTGCCCATGGTGATGATGACCGCCCCGACCTTCATGCCGCTCACTTCAGCCTGCTCGAGGCGAGGATGGACACCAGGTGCAACACGGTCTGCAGCAGCGCGATGCCGGCCAGCACCGCGACGCCGAGCCGGGAGAAGAACAGGTCGCCGCGGACCTGGTCGACGATCGCCAGGACCAGGATCAGCAGGGACGCCTCGATGCCGAGGATCAGGCGGTGGAACTTGAGCGCGGCCGCGGCGCGGCGGGCGAGCGCCATGCCGGAGGAGCGCATCTCGGAGGCAGCCTCCTTGACCGGCGGCAGTCCGCCCTGGTGGCGGGCGACACCGACGAGGTCGGTCTCGGCCTTGATCAGAATGGCGCCGAGGGCGGCGAGGGTGCCGAGGAAGGCCCACAGCCAGTCGATACGGCCGCTGCCCCACAGGTCGGCGGCGCGCAGGCCGAAGCCGACGAGGACCGCGGCATCGGTGAGGTAAGCGCCGACGCGGTCCAGATAGACACCGCCCAGCGAGTACTGCTTCTTCCAGCGCGCGATCTCGCCGTCGACGCAGTCCAGCAACAGGTAGAGCTGGACCATGATCACGCCGAGCACCGCCCCGGGGATCCCCGGCACCAGGAGTGCCGGGGCCGCGAGGACACCGCAGACGGTCATCAGGTACGTGAGCTGGTTGGGCGTGACCCTGGTGTTCACCAGGTAGCGGTCGACCCGCAGGGACACCTCGCGCATGTAGAGGCGTCCCATCCAGTGCTCACCGCTGCGCCGGTCCTTCACCCCCGCGGGGTGAACGACGGGGCGGAGTTCAGCTACCGATGGCCTTGACATAGTCGGCGTAGATGTCCTTGATCTGGTCGGTGGTCAGGTCGAGGTGTTCGAGGATCGTGTAGCGGCCCGGCCGGGTCTGCGGAGCGAACTCCACGACACGGACGAACTCGTCGTCCGTGAAGCCGATCTCCTCCGGCAGCACCGGAAGTCCGTGCCGACGCAGCACCTCGGCCATGTAGGCCGACTCCTCGTGGGCTCCGCGCAGGTACATGGCGAAGGCCGCGCCCAGCCCGCACTGTTCGCCGTGGGCGGCGGCACGCCTGGGGAACAGCAGGTCGAAGGCGTGGTTGATCTCGTGGCAGGCGCCGGAGGAGGGGCGGGAGTCGCCCGACACGGACATCGCGATGCCGCTGAGGACCAGCGCCTCGGCCAGTACCTGGAGGAAGTCGTTGTCACCGATGCCGCCGGGGTGCCGGAGCACCGCCTCGCCGGCCTGGCGGGCCATGGCCGCGGCGAGGCCGTCGATCTTCTCGCCCTTGACGCGGTGGGCGAGCTCCCAGTCGGCGATCGCGGAGATGTTGGAGACGGCGTCGCCGATGCCGGCCCGGACGAAGCGGACCGGGGCCTCGCGAATGACGTCGAGGTCGATGACGACGGCGATCGGGTTGGGCACGCCGTACGAGCCGCGGCCGGCGTCGTTGTCGAGGGTGGCGACCGGCGAGCACAGGCCGTCGTGCGCGAGGTTCGTGGGGACGGCGACCAGCGGCAGGCCCACGCGTGCCGCGGCGAACTTGGCGCAGTCGATGATCTTGCCGCCGCCGAGGCCGACGAGTGCGTCGAAGTGGCCGGCCTTGATGTCGGCGGCCAGCCGGACGGCGTCGTCCAGGGTGCCGCCGCCGACCTCGTACCAGGTGGCGCCGGGCAGCTGCGGGGCGACCCGGGCGCGCAGCCGGGCGCCGGAGCCGCCGCTGACGGCGACGGCGAGCTTGCCCGAGTGCGAGATGCGTTCGTCGGCGAGCACGCCGGCCAGGTCGTCGAGGGCACCCGGGCGGATGTCCACGACGACCGGCGAGGGTATGAGCCGGGTCAGTACTGGCACGCGATCTCCCGTCCCCGGGCGAGATCGTCGTGGTTGTCGATCTCGACCCACGGCACGTCGCCGATCGGGGCCACGTCGATCCGGAAGCCGCGGTTCACGAGCTCCTGGTAGCCGTGCTCGTAGAACTGCTGGGGGTCGTTCTCCCACACCGTGCGCAGGGCGTCGGCCAGCTCGGGCGCGGCGTCGCCCTCGATGAGGGTGACGCCGATGTACTCGCCGGTGGCCTCGGCCGGGTCCATCAGCTTGGTGATCTTCTGGACGCCCTTGGCGGGGTCGACGACGACCTTCATCTCCTCGTCGGCCAGCGACTTCACGGTGTCGAGGGCGAGGATGATCTTCTTGCCGTCGCCGCGGGCGGCGAGCAGCGTCTTCTCGACGGAGACCGGGTGGACGGTGTCACCGTTGGCGAGGATCACGCCGTCCTTGAGGGCGTCACGGCCGCACCACAGGGAGTAGGCGTTGTTCCACTCCTCGGCCTTGTCGTTGTCGATGAGGGTGAGCCGCAGACCGTACTTCTGCTCCAGGGCCGCCTTGCGCTCGTAGACGGCCTCCTTGCGGTAGCCGACGATGATCGCGGCCTCGGTCAGGCCGATCTCGGCGAAGTTGCCGAGGGTCAGGTCGAGAACTGTGATCCCGTCGGTCCCGTCCTCGGTGCCCGCGGGCCCCACCGGCACCAGTGCCTTGGGCAGGGTGTCGGTGTAGGGGCGCAGACGCCGGCCGGCGCCGGCCGCCAGCACGAGGCCGATCATGCGGGTTCTCCTTCGTCGTGTACGGCGGGGGCCCCTGCGGACACCCAGAAGCGGGTGCTCTCGACGAGCACCACCAGGGCTACGGCCACGGCGAGGACCGTGAGCGCGACCTTGAACTGCGCGGCGGTCAGCAACACGGCAAGCACGGTGACCACCAGGGTCCGGCCCTCATGCCCCCCGATCGCCCGCACCAGCCAGTGCGGGGGCGCACCCGCGTTGCCGCGGATGCGGTAGACCGTGTCGTAGTGATGGTAGGCGACGGCCGCAACCAGCCCGAAAGCAGCGGGAAGTGCCCCGTTCACCTCGGATTCAGCTGCCAGGATGAGGACGGTGCCGTACTCGGCGGCCCGGAAAAAGGGCGGAACCAGCCAGTCCAGGGCGCCTTTGAGGGGGCGGGCGACGGCGGACAGGGCGGCGTACGCGATCGCGCACAGCAGGGTCGGCCATGCGGCGCCCCAAACTGCGGCGGAGATCACTACGAGGAGACCGCCGACGGCGGCGCTGAGGGGCGCCGGGAAACGCGGAGCGGTGCGCTTCAGCAGTTCCACGAGCGGACCGCTGTCCGCGAGGTCCGCCAGCGCCTGCGCCGCGCGGTCCGTCCGCCGGGCCTTGCGGGTCAGCGACCGCAGGACGCGGCCCGCCGTGGTGTACGTGGCCGCGAAGGCGCAGCCGATGAGCAGCACGTAGAAGGTGATGCGGGGGGTGGTGGCCGCCGTGAGGACGGCGATCAGCGCCCAGCGTTCGCCGATCGGCAGGACGATCATCCGGCGCAGCCACACCGTCCAGCCGACGCTGTCCAGTTTGTCGGAGAGGGCGGCGGTGGGGCTGGTGTTCGCCGTGGCGTCGTGGTTGGCCTCGTTGAAGGAGAAGTCGACGACGTGCCGGCAGGTCTGCAGGACCATCGCACCGAGGGCGAGGGCCCACACGTCGTCGCCGCCACGGGCCGCGCCGAGCGCGAGGCCCGCGTAGTAGGCGTACTCCTTGGCCCGGTCGAACGTCGCGTCCAGCCAGGCGCCCAGGGTGGAGTACTGGAGCGAGTAGCGGGCGAGCTGGCCGTCGGTGCAGTCCAGCACGAAGGAGGCGATCAGCAGGACGCCGGCCGCGATGAAGCCGCCCCGCGTGCCGGTGGCCGCGCAGCCCGCCGCGATCAGGGCGGTGATGAGGGAGGCGGTGGTGACCTGGTTGGGGGTGAGGCCACGGCGGGCGCACCAGCGGGCGATGTAGCGGGAGTAAGGGCTGATGAAGAAGGTGGTGAAGAAGCCGTCGCGGGCCTTCACGGCCGACTTCAGGCGTACGGCCTCGTCGTCGACGGCGGCGACGGCCTGCCGTGCCTCGTTGCGGGCCTGCGGGTCCGCGGGGACCGCGGCGACCAGACTGCCGAGCTCGGGACGGTGCACGTCGGCGTCGAGGGCGGTGACGATACGGTCGGCGAGACTGCCGACGAGGGTCGTCCCGGCGCCGGCCGAGTTCTCGCGGGCCAGCGCGCGGGTCAGTGCCCGGCGGCCGGTCGGCTGGGCCGTCACGGCGCCCGGGATCGCGGCGAGCGGGAAGCGGGGGTCGGTGAGGCCGAGGCGCAGGGCGTGCAGGTGGCCGACGAAACCCGCATCGACCACGGCAACCCGTTCGTCGGCCGGCACCTGGGCGAGGAGGGTCTCGGCGGCGGCCGGGTCGGCGGCGGTACACACCTCGAAGCCGAGGGACCGCAGATCGTCCTCGATCGACGATCCGGGGACCGGCTGGCCGGTGAGGATGGCGGTCGACAACCGAACTCACTCCCTGGGTGCCAACGCATCCACGTCGGCCGTGTGCATGGTGGAGGCGCCCCCGGGCCGCGTGATCGGCTGCGCCAGGCGGGCGACATGTCGGCAGAGGCTATCGGATGATGACAAGCCTGTGTTCACCGGCCGTTCATGGCCCGGTCGACACGGTCTGCTGGGACCTCCGCGTCGATCATCATCAGGGATGCCGGGCCCGCCGCACAAAATCGCGCTCTCAGAACGGGCATTCACGGCATCCGGCGCCCTGGTGGGGGCCGATGGCTCTTTCGGCCGGGCTTAGGGTGGGCTGCCATGACATGGCTGATCACCGGCGGTGCCGGTTACATCGGGGCACATGTGGCGTGGGCCATGGCCGGGGCCGGGGAGCGCGTGATCGCGCTGGACGACCTGTCGGCCGGGGTTCCGGCGCGGCTCCCGGCGGACGTCCCGCTGGTTCGGGGCTCGTCGCTGGACGGGGCACTGCTGAAGCGGATCCTCGCCGAGCACGCGGTGACGGGTGTGGTGCATCTCGCCGCGCGGAAGCAGGTCGCCGAGTCCGTGGCGCAGCCGACGCGGTACTACCGGGAGAACGTGGGCGGACTCGCGACACTGCTCGACGCGGTCGCCGAAGCCGGAATCGGACGGTTTCTGTTCTCCTCGTCGGCGGCCGTCTACGGCAATCCGGATGTGGGGCTCATCACGGAGGACACTCCGTGCGACCCGATGAGTCCGTACGGCGAGACCAAGCTGGCCGGTGAACGGCTGGTGCGGGCGGCAGGCCGGGCGCACGGGATCGCGACGGTGTGCCTGCGCTATTTCAACGTGGCGGGCGCTGCCACGCCGGAGCTGGCCGACACCGGTGTCTTCAACGTGGTCCCCATGGTCTTCGACCGGCTCACCCGCGACCGGGCACCGCGGATCTTCGGCGACGACTACCCCACGCCGGACGGCACCTGCATCCGCGACTACATCCATGTCGCCGACCTCGCCGACGCCCACCTCGCGGCGGCCCGGCGGCTGTCCGCACCGGACGCCGCGGGCGACCTCACGGTGAACATCGGCCGGGGCGAGGGCGTCTCGGTGCGCGAGCTGGTCACGCTGATCGGTGAGGTGACCGGGGACACGCGTCCGGCAGTCGTCGAGGCGCGTCGCCCCGGGGACGCCCCGCGGGCGGTCGCCTCGGCCGAACTGGCGGCGAAGGAGCTGGGCTGGACGGCCCGGCGCGGGGTGCGCGAGATGGTCGGCTCGGCCTGGCGGGGATGGCTGCTGCACCACGGCGGATGATCACCGAAGCACTCTGACCTGCTGTTCGTTTGCGCAGGTCAGGGCATATGACAACGGTGTTCAGTGCCGCGTTGCCCGATGTCCCCCGCCCGTAGTTCACTGTGGTCTCGGACCGATCGCAGGAGGGCGGCTTTTTCATGGGGGCTGGGCACGATCACGGGCATGCGCACGCCGCGCCGGTCAGCGGCACGGCGGCCGCGGCGTACCGCGGCCGGCTGCGGATCGCGCTGTGCATCACGCTCACCGTCATGGTGGTCGAGATCGTCGGCGGCGTGCTCGCGGACTCCCTCGCGCTGATCGCGGACGCCGCGCACATGGCGACCGACGCGGTCGGCCTGGGCATGGCCCTGCTCGCGATCCACTTCGCCAACCTCCCGGCGAGCGCGAACCGCACCTTCGGATACGCCCGTGCCGAGATCCTCGCCGCGCTCGCCAACTGTCTGCTGCTGCTCGGGGTCGGCGGGTACGTCCTGTACGAGGCGATCCAGCGGTTCATCACGCCGGCCGGCACCGAGGGCGGGCTGACCGTCGTGTTCGGTCTGATCGGTCTGGTCGCGAACATGATCTCGCTCACGCTGTTGGTGCGCGGTCAGCGGGAGAGCCTGAACGTGCGCGGCGCCTTCCTGGAGGTCGCGGCCGACGCGCTGGGCTCGGTCGCGGTGCTGATCTCGGCGGTGGTGATCCTCACCACCGGCTGGCAGGCCGCCGACCCGGTCGCCTCGCTCGTCATCGGCCTGATGATCGTGCCGCGGACGCTGAAGCTGCTGCGCGAGACCCTCGACGTGCTGCTGGAGTCGGCCCCCAAGGGCGTCGACATGGCGGAGGTCCGGGCTCACATGCTGGCGCTGGACGGCGTGGAGGACGTCCATGACCTGCACGCCTGGACGATCACGTCGGGCCTGCCGGTGCTGTCCGCGCACGTGGTGGTCCGCTCCGACGTCCTGAACGCGATAGGGCACGAGAAGATGCTCCACGAGCTGCAGGGCTGCCTGGGCCACCACTTCGACGTGGAGCACTGCACCTTCCAGCTGGAGCCGAGCGGGCACGCGGAACACGAGGCCCGGCTGTGCTACTGACGCCCGGCCGCCGGTGATCCGCCGGGGGTGGAGCGCATCGGTCCGGCGCGCGATCGCGTCCTGGTAGTCGTACGCCCCCGTCGCGGGCGGTTCTCTCCGATCCGCGCCGGGCACGATCACCTACCGGGCCCCTCTTCCGGTGCCGACGCGCCGGGAAGTGCCGGGAGTGCCGGATTCGTACGGCAGACTGGGGCGCGAGGAACGAGGCGAAGGATGGGTATGCCGATCACACCTGCCACCGCGACGCACAGCTCGTCGAACGGCACCGCGGAAGCGATCCTGCTGGAACTGGTCGACGAGGACGGCGTGACGATCGGCACCGCGGAGAAGCTCGCCGCCCATCAGCCCCCGGGACAGCTGCACCGGGCGTTCTCGGTGTTCCTGTTCGACGACTACAGCCGGCTGCTGCTCCAGCAGCGGGCGCTGGGCAAGTACCACTCCCCCGGCGTGTGGTCCAACACCTGCTGCGGCCACCCGTACCCGGGCGAGGCACCGTTCGCGGCGGCGGCCCGGCGGACGTACGAGGAGCTCGGGGTCTCCCCGGCGCTGCTCGCCGAGGCGGGCACCGTCCGCTACAACCACCCGGACCCGCACTCGGGCCTGGTGGAGCAGGAGTACAACCACCTCTTCGTCGGCCTGGTGCAGGCGCCGCTCCGGCCGGATCCGGAGGAGGTGCACGCGACGGCCTTCGTCACCCCCGACGAACTGGCGGAGCGGCACGCCAAGGACACCTTCTCGTCCTGGTTCATGACGGTGCTGGACGCGGCCCGCCCCGCGATCAGGGAGCTGACCGGCCCGTCCGCGGGTTGGTGACCCCCCTCACAGCAGCCGGGCGTGGTCGAGCGGCAGGGCGGCCCAGATCACCTTGCCGCCGCTCGCCGTGTGCTCGACGTCGCACACGCCGCCCGCCTCCCGGGTGACCTCCCGTACCAGGAGCAGGCCCCGGCCGCCCGTCCGGCCGTGGTCGGCCTCGAGGGCGGTCGGGCGGTAGGGGTGGTTGTCCTCCACGGACACCCGCACCCACTCGGCGCCGACGGCGACCTCCACGGCGAGCATCGGCGACAGCAGCGCCGCGTGCCGGACGGCGTTCGTGACCAGCTCCGAGACGATCAGCAGCAGGCCCTGGACCAGCTCGTCCGAGACCGGGACCCGCTGGCGGATCAGCAGGTCCCGTACCGCGTGCCGGGCCTGCGGGACCGAGGCGTCGACGGCGGGAGCGGTGAACCGCCACACGCCCTCGAACGGCAGCGGCTGGCGCGTCCTCGGTTCGGCCGGTGCATCTGCGCCGCCTTCTGGGCGTGGGGCGGGCCCGCGCCCGTGGTTGTCCATCGTCCGGTCGCCACCCTTGTGCTCGATTGTCACCACACGTCGAGTGTTGGTAACGAGCCGCTCCATGCCGGAGACCTGAACACAAGTCAGCTGTTATCGCACACTTCTGATCGTTGGCGTATGACACGGTCAGTTGTGGGACTGCTCCTGTCCCACTCATGCAGGCTTTGCGAACTCTTCGGGTTGTACGGGTTTGCAGTGCCCGGAACACAGCAGCTGACGTACCTGCGGCTAGCATCCCGCGCATGGAGCCCAAGCTGTCGCACCGGGTCGCCGACTCGGTGGCCACCGTCGTGATCGATCATCCCGCCAAGCGCAACGCCATGACGGCCGCGATGTGGCGGGCGCTGCCACTGCTGCTCGACGCCCTGGCCGCCGATCCGGATGTACGCGCCCTGGTGCTGACGGGTGCGGGCGGCACGTTCTGCGCGGGGGCCGACATCTCCACGCTCCAGGACTCGCCGGAGACGGCGCAGGCGCTGGCCGTGCAGGCCGAGGAGGCCCTTGCCGCGTTTCCGAAGCCGACGCTGGCGGCGATCCGCGGGCACTGTGTGGGCGGCGGGGCACAGCTCGCGGCGGCCTGCGATCTGCGGTTCGCCGAGGAGGGCACGTTGTTCGGGGTGACACCGGCGAAGCTGGGGATCGTGTACTCGGCCTCCGCCACCCGGCGGCTGGTGGCGCTGGTCGGTCCGGCCACCGCCAAGTACCTGCTGTTCTCGGGCGAGTTGATCGGCACCGAGCGGGCGTTGCGCACGGGGCTGGTCGACGAGGTGCTGCCCGAGGGTGAACTCGACAAGCGCGTGGCCGAGTTCGCCCGAATACTGGTGTCCCGCTCGCAGCTGACGCAGGCCGCGGCGAAGGAGTTCGCCGACGGACGCACCGACCGGGACGCCCACTGGGCGGACCGGGCGCGCGGCAACACCGACACCGCGGAGGGCGTCACCGCGTTCCTGGAGCGTCGGCAGCCACGCTTCACGTGGAGCGTGTCCACGTCAGGATGAAGCGGCCCGCCCCGGCACGCGCGCGTGCCGGGTGCATGGTCGACGACGGGTGCGGTACCCGGACGTCACCTGGTCCTGGTGAGCGTTGCCCGGTCCTGGTGAGCATGGCGAAGACGAAAGGAGATTCCAGTGTTCCGCGCTCTCGCTGATGTCCTGCGGCAGATCGGCGGTGCCGTCGCCACCGTCGTGACGCTGCCGTTCCGGGCGCTGGCCCGCCTCCTCGGCGGAGCCTCGGGGTCCGGCCGGCGCGGCGCGCGGCACGTCTGACGGCCGCCGCCCCGCCGCATTTCCGCCCTGGTCCCCCGCTGTCGGTGTCACCTGCCACAATTGCCGCGCAACCCGAAGTGGAGAAGGCGGTACGGGATCGTGACGACACCCCTCGTAGGGTCCATCGAAGGCAGGATCGCCGAGGAGCTCGGCGTACGGGAGCGGCAGGTCAAGGCTGCCGTGGAGCTGCTCGACGGCGGTTCGACGGTGCCCTTCATCGCCCGCTACCGCAAGGAAGCGACCGAGATGCTCGACGACGCGCAGCTGCGCACGATCGAGGAGCGGCTGCGCTATCTGCGGGAGCTGGAGGAGCGGCGGACGGCGATCCTGGAGTCGGTGCGCGAGCAGGGCAAGCTCACCGAGGAGCTCGAGGCGCAGATCCGGGGCGCCGAGACGAAGGCGCGCCTGGAGGACATCTATCTGCCGTACAAGCCGAAGCGGCGTACGAAGGCGCAGATCGCGCGCGAGGCCGGTCTTGAGCCGCTGGCGGAGGGGCTGCTCGGCGATCCGGCCGTCGAGCCCCTCGCCGCGGCCGCCGCGTTCGTGGACGCCGACAAGGGCGTGGCCGATCCGCAGGCCGCGCTCGACGGCGCCCGCGCCATCCTCACCGAGCGGTTCTCGGAGGACGCCGACCTGATCGGCGAGCTGCGCGAGCGGATGTGGGTGCGCGGGCGGCTGGCCGCCAAGGTGCGGGAGGGCAAGGAGGAGGCGGGCGCGAAGTTCGCGGACTACTTCGACTTCGCCGAGCCGTTCACCGACCTGCCCTCGCACCGGGTCCTGGCCATGCTGCGCGGCGAGAAGGAGGAGGTCCTGGACCTCGTCCTGGAGCCGGAGGAGCCCACCGAGGGGCCTTCGTCGTACGAGGGCATCGTCGCCAACCGGTTCGGCATCGCCGACCGCGGGCGCCCCGCCGACAAGTGGCTGCTGGACACGGTCCGCTGGGCCTGGCGGACCCGCATCCTCGTCCACCTCGGCATCGACCTGAGGCTGCGGCTGCGTACCGCGGCCGAGGACGAGGCGGTGGGCGTGTTCGCGGCGAACCTGCGGGACCTGCTCCTCGCCGCCCCGGCGGGCACGCGCGCGACGCTGGGCCTGGACCCCGGTTTCCGTACAGGTGTGAAGGTGGCCGTGGTGGACGCCACGGGCAAGGTCGTCGCCACGGACGTGATCTATCCGCACGTCCCGGCCAACAAGTGGGACGAGGCCATTGCCAAGCTGGCCCGGCTCGCCAAGGAGCACGCGGTCGAGCTGGTAGCGATCGGCAACGGCACGGCGTCGCGCGAGACGGACAAGCTCGCCGGTGAACTCATCGGCAAGCACCCGGAGTTGAAGCTCACCAAGGTGATGGTGTCCGAGGCGGGTGCCTCGGTGTACTCGGCGTCGGCGTTCGCCTCGCAGGAGCTGCCCGAGCTGGACGTGTCGCTGCGTGGTGCGGTGTCGATCGCGCGCCGCCTCCAGGACCCGCTCGCCGAGCTGGTGAAGATCGACCCGAAGTCGATCGGTGTGGGCCAGTACCAGCACGACCTGTCCGAGGTGAAGCTGTCGCGTTCGCTGGACGCGGTGGTGGAGGACTGTGTGAACGGCGTCGGCGTCGATGTGAACACCGCGTCCGCACCCCTGCTCGCGCGCGTCTCCGGCATCTCCTCCGGACTCGCCGAGAACATCGTGGCGCACCGCGACGCCAACGGCCCGTTCAAGTCCCGTTCGGAGCTGAAGGGCGTGACCCGGCTGGGTCCGAAGGCGTACGAGCAGTGCGCGGGCTTCCTGCGCATCCGCGGCGGGGACGACCCGCTGGACGCGTCCAGCGTGCACCCGGAGGCGTACCCGGTCGTCCGGCGCATGGTGAAGACCTCCGGCCAGGAGGTGGCTTCGCTGATCGGCAACACGGGCGTGCTGCGCTCGCTGAGGCCGCAGGACTTCGTGGACGACACGTTCGGTCTGCCGACCGTGAGCGACATTCTCAAGGAGCTGGAGAAGCCGGGGCGCGACCCGCGGCCCGCGTTCAAGACGGCCACCTTCAAGGAGGGCGTCGAGAAGATCTCCGACCTGCAGGCGGGCATGGTCCTGGAGGGTGTCGTGACCAACGTGGCCGCGTTCGGGGCGTTCGTCGACGTCGGCGTGCACCAGGACGGTCTGGTGCATGTCTCCGCGATGTCGAAGACGTTCGTCAAGGACCCGCGGGACGTCGTCAAGCCGGGTGACATCGTGAAGGTGAAGGTGCTCGACGTCGACATTCCGCGCAAGCGGATCTCGCTGACGCTGCGGCTGGACGACGAGGCGGCGCCGCAGGGTCAGCCGTCCGGTGAGCGCCGACAGCAGCGGGGCGGCGGGCGTCCGCCGCAGCAGCGACAGGGCGGCCGTGGGGGCGGGGCCGGCGGCGGCCGCCAGGCGCCGGCCCCGGCGAACAGCGCGATGGCCGACGCCCTGCGCCGGGCAGGGCTGCTCGACCCGAAGAAGGGCCGGGGCTGAAACGCGCGGGCCCGGCCCCTGTACCGCACGGGTCGGGCCCGTTCCGGCCCCTCGTGCTGCAGGGGCCAGGCCCGCGCCCTACCGGCTTCGGGGCTCTGCTGCCCGTACCGTGGCGGTATGACCACTTCGCGTGCACTCACCTGGGACGTCACCGCGAGCCGCGGTTACGAGACTGCATGGGTCGAGTTCGAAGGCGGAACCCTCCGGGCCCGTGGCCGGGCGGTGGGGACAGCTCCGGAGACGTACTGGATCTCGTACGAGCTCGAAACCGGTGACCGCTATGTGACGCGGCGGCTGCGGGTGATCGCCGAGACCGCGGAGCACACGCATGCCCTCGATCTGCGGCACGACGGGCGGGGCGGGTGGACGGCCGACGGGGAGCCGGTGCCGGAGGTCGGTGGGGCGCTCGACTGCGATCTGGGGCTGTGTCCGCTGACCAACACGATGCCGGTGCTGCGGCACGACCTGCACCGGACGGCCGGGGAACGGGAGCTCCTGATGGCCTGGGTGTCGGTGCCGGACCTGACCGTGCAGCCGTCGCGGCAGACCTACACGCATCTCGCGCGCACCGACGGCGGCGGGCGGGTCGGGTTCGCCTCGGACGGCTTCCGCAGTGAGGTGGAGTTCGATGCGGACGGCTGTGTCGTCGACTACCGCGGGCTGGCGACGCGGCTGACGCCCCGTTAGCGTTCGGTCACCTTGCCGCCGGCGACCTCCAGACGGCGCGTCACATGGACCGCGTCCAGCATGCGACGGTCGTGGGTGACCAGGAGCAAGGTGCCGGTGTAGGCGTCCAGGGCGGACTCCAGCTGCTCGATGGCGGGCAGGTCGAGGTGGTTGGTCGGCTCGTCGAGGACGAGGAGGTTGACGCCTCTGCCCTGGAGGAGGGCGAGGGCGGCGCGGGTGCGTTCGCCCGGGGAGAGCGTCGCGGCGGGGCGCAGGACGTGGTCCGACTTCAGCCCGAACTTGGCCAGCAGTGTGCGTACTTCGACCGGTTCGGTGTCCGGGACCGCCGCGCGGAACGCATCCAGCAGCGCCTCGGGGCCGTGGAACAGCTTGCGGGCCTGGTCGACCTCACCGACCAGGACGCCGGAGCCGAGGGCGGCCTGCCCGGCGTCCAGGGGGACGCGGCCGAGCAGGGCACCGAGGAGGGTGGACTTGCCGGCGCCGTTGGCACCGGTGACCGCGATCCGGTCCGCCCAGTCGATCTGCACGGAGACCGGGCCGAGGACGAAGTCGCCGCGCCGCACCTCGGCGTCGCGCAGGGTCGCCACGACCGCGCCGGACCGGGGCGCGGCGGCGATCTCCATCCGCAGCTCCCACTCCTTGCGCGGCTCGTCGACGACCTCGAGCCGTTCGATCATGCGCTGGGTCTGCCGGGCCTTCGCGGCCTGCTTCTCGCTGGCCTCGCTGCGGAACTTGCGGCCGATCTTGTCGTTGTCGTTGCCCGCCTTGCGCCGGGCGTTCTTCACGCCCTTGTCCATCCAGGCGCGCTGCATCTGCGCGCGGTCCCCGAGGGCGGCCTTCTTGTCGGCGTACTCCTCGTACTCCTCGCGGGCGTGCCGGCGGGCCACCTCGCGTTCCTCGAGGTAGGCCGCGTAGCCGCCGCCGTAGAGGTTGATCTGCCGCTGGGCGAGGTCGAGTTCGAGGACCTTGGTGACCGTGCGGGTGAGAAACTCCCGGTCGTGGCTGACGACGACCGTGCCGGCGCGCAGGCCGCTCACAAAGCGTTCGAGGCGCTCCAGGCCGTCCAGGTCGAGGTCGTTGGTCGGCTCGTCGAGGAGAAAGACGTCGTAGCGGGAGAGCAGCAGGGAGGCGAGTCCCGCGCGGGCGGCCTGGCCGCCGGACAGGGAGGTCATCGGCTGGTCGAGGTCCACGGCGAGGCCGAGCGAGTCGGCGACCTCCTCGGCCCGCTCGTCCAGGTCGGCGCCGCCGAGGCCGAGCCAGCGCTCCAGGCTGGTCGCGTAGGCGTCGTCGGCGCCGGGAGCCCCGTCGACCAGTGCCTGGGTGGCCTCGTCCATGGCCCGCTGGGCCTCGGCGACACCGGTGCGGCGGGCGAGGAACTCGCGCACCGACTCGCCCGCCCGGCGCTCCGGCTCCTGCGGCAGATGCCCGACCGTCGCGGTCGGCGGGGACAGCCGCAGCTCGCCCTGTTCGGGCGTGTCGAGCCCGGCGAGCAGGCGCAGCAGCGTGGACTTGCCCGCGCCGTTGGCGCCGACGAGCCCGATCACATCGCCGGGCGCGACGACGAGGTCGAGGCTCGTGAAGAGCGCGCGGTCGCCGTGACCGGCGGCGAGGTTCTTGGCGACGAGGGTGGCAGTCATCAGGCCGTCGATCCTAGCGGCCGCCCGGCAGCGCGGGCGCCCCGGTTTTCAGTGGGCCATCGCCTTCACCAGCACGCTTCCCGCCGTCCTCGCCACCACGAAGGACTCCCCCTTGACGGCCTTCGCGTCCAGAGGGATGCGGTGCCGGCCGGCTTCGAGGAGGCCGTCGAAGAGCTCATGGGTGTGGGCGCGGGCGAGCCGGTCGAGGCGGTACGCGGTGAGGCGGACCCGGCAGGCGGAGGTGATCTCGACGCCCGCCTCGCCGTCGGCGGCGACCAGCCGGGTGAGGCGGCGCTGCTCCACCGGGCTGCGGTCGAGGGCGTGTTCGATCTGGGCGACGAGGAGCGGGACGATGGGGGCGAGTCCGTCGACGCAGGCCACGTCGACTCCGGCGCGTTCGAAGGCCCGGCGCACGGCGGCGCGCTCCTCCTTGCCGACCCCGCGGCCGAAGACGACGGCGCCGTAGCCGCGCAGTTCGTCGGCGGGGACGTCGTCGGCGTCGCGGGTGATGTCGGCGCCGATACCGATGGTGCGCAGGGCGGTGGCGAGCTTGGCGAGCAGGGCGACGCGGGCGCCGATCAGCAGGACGCGGCGGCGGCTGCCGTTGGCGTCGCCGTTCAGCAGGGAGTTCAGCGCCGCCCGGTACTCCTCGCCCTGGAAGCGGAACGGGCCGATGCCGTGGTAGCCGTTGAGCTCCAGGTCGACCTGCTCCTCCGTCTGCCAGGCGAAGTCCCGCCACACGTAGTCGTCGTCGGCTCTGTCGATGACTGCGGTGACCGCCCCGCACGCGAGGTCGGCGCATTCGGGGCAGCCGTAGATGACATACCGCCCGCCGGGCAAGGGTGCCTCCGCCTCGAGGAGCAGGCTGCGCACCTGGGCGGTGAAGATCGCGGGCGGGACGTCGGAGGCGAGTGGGGAGACGGCGTCCAGGTCGGACAGCTGGAACAGCAGGGGGCGTCCGTCGACGATGAAGTCCACGAAGTCCCGGTGGACCTGGTAGCCACCGTCTGCGAGAACTTCACCGGCACGCATCGCCGGTGCCAGGCCGAAGGTCGCGTACGCGGCAGACATGCTGTGAGTATCCCCAGAGTGAGGCCGCTCTGAGCGCGGCATGACACATTCCGCTACCGTCCCCGCGTGGACAGTGACGTGAAGGGCGATGTGATCGTCGTCGGCGGGGGTGTCATCGGGCTGACGACGGCGGTGCTGCTCGCCGAGCGCGGCCGACGGGTGCGGGTGTGGACGCGGGAGCCCGTCGAGCGGACCACCTCGGCGGTTGCGGGCGCGCTGTGGTGGCCCTACCGGATCGAGCCGGAGGCATCGGCGCGCAGGTGGGCCCTGCACTCGCTGGACGTCTACGAGGAGTTGGCCGAGCATTCCGAGGTCACCGGCGTACGCATGGTCGAAGGGGTACTGGGCGAGACAGACCTGGACGAGACGGACAGCTGGGCGGCGGCGCGGCTGCCCGGGCTCCGGGCGGCGACGGCCGCGGAGTACGCCGGGACGGGTCTGTGGGCGCGGCTGCCGCTGATCGACATGTCGACTCATCTGCCGTGGCTGCGGGAGCGGTTGGTGAAGGCGGGCGGCTCGGTCGAGGAGCGCACGGTGTCGGCGTTCGCCGAGGCCGACGCGCCGGTCGTGGTCAACTGCACGGGCCTGGGGGCGCGTGAGCTGGTGCCGGACGAGTCCGTACGGCCGCTGCGCGGGCAGTTGGTCGTCGTGGAGAACCCGGGCATCAGCACCTGGCTCGTCTCCAAGGACGCGTCCGGGGAGATGGCGTACTTCTTCCCACAGCCGGGGCGGCTGGTGCTGGGCGGCACGGCGGAGCAGGACGTGTGGTCGCTGCGGCCGGATCCGGCGGTGGCCGAGGCGATCGTACGGCGGTGCGCGGCCCTGCGGCCGGAGATCGCCGGGGCGCGGATCCTGGAGCACCGGGTGGGGCTGCGGCCGGCGCGGGATGCGGTGCGGCTGGAACGCGAACTGCTGCCGGACGGGCGGGTGCTGGTGCACAACTACGGCCACGGGGGTGCGGGGGTGACCGTGGCGTGGGGGTGCGCGCAGGAGGCGGCCGGGCTGGCGTGTCCGGCCGCCTCCGGGTGAGTCAGCCCTTGGTGCGGGGGCCCGGTACGCGCTGGACGGTGCTCGGTGCTTCGACGCCGTCGAGCGGCTCGGAGGCGGGCGTGGTGGTCGCGGTGCCCGAGGTGGCGTGGGCGAACGCGGCCGTGCCGCCGACCAGCGGGACGCGGGCGGAGGTACGGGACAGGTCCAGCGTCAGGGTCGGCGTGTCGGCCGGCGGGTCGATGAGGTCCCGGTCGGTACCAGCGACGATCAGTGCCAGCCGGTGTCCGGCCGGGACGACGTGGTCGGTCGCCGCCAGGTCGAGGGTGATGGTGTACGGCTTGCCCGGGGTGAGCGGGACCCCCTTCAGGTCGGAGGCGTGGTTGCCGAGGTCGGCCCAGCCGCGGCTGACGATCGTGTAGTCGACGTCGGCCGTCTTCGCCCGGGTCTCCTTGAAACAGGCGCTGTCGCCCGAGGTGCTCGCGCCCCAGCAGGTGCGGTCGGGGAGCGTGGTGATGCCCTCGGCGGCGTCGGCGTAGTCACGGATGGTGTCGGGGCCGAGGTCCACGAGGACGGCGGACAGGTGTGCCGTGGACGTGGTGGGCGTCGCGGTGACGGTCACCTCTGAGGAGCCGGACAGGCGCAGGTCGCGGGTGAGCGGCCCGGTGACGAAGCCCGCCTTGTCGGGTGTGGGGCTGTCGATGGCGGACGCCCAGTCGGTCTCGCTGTGCTGGGGGTCGTCGGTGAAGGTCTCGGTGCCCTTGCCGGTGCGCAGGCCGATGGTGCCGACGCCCGGCTGGGTGCCCTTGGCGGGCTTCAGGCGGACGGTGTCGGTGCCGCGCGGCGGCCAGACCTTGGCGGTGACCCACTGGTCGGGGTGGCGTTCGATGTCGGCCATGGGCTCGCGGTCGATGCCGTTGTCGTAGCCGAGGAGTTCGTGGTCGAACCAGCGGTGCAGGGTGTCGACCCACTCCGCGCGGCGGAAGTCGAAGGGGTCGACGTGGCCGGTCTGGGAGAGCCAGATCTTGCGCTCGACGCCGTTCTTC
This sequence comes from Streptomyces sp. NPDC127197, assembly GCF_042672405.1. Taxonomy (NCBI): domain Bacteria; kingdom Bacillati; phylum Actinomycetota; class Actinomycetes; order Kitasatosporales; family Streptomycetaceae; genus Streptomyces; species Streptomyces sp. NPDC127197. Next base: position 28,694 of record NZ_JBHXVG010000046.1, read on the forward strand.
GCGAGGGCGTCCCACCACGGGCCGACGTGCTGCATCCGTACGTTGAGGTCCTGCATGCCGTGGATGAGGAAGACGCTCGCCCGGACCTTGCTGGTGGCCCTGACGTAGTCGCGCTCGGTCCACAGCGGTGTCCAGTCACCGGTGCGCGGGGCGCCGTCGACGAGTTTCTGCTGGACGGCGGCGCACTTGGCACGGGCGTCGGGGCTGTTGACGTAGTTCGACAGCCAGTCGGGGCCGGAGTTGTACAGCGGGGCGCCCTTGGTGAAGTAGTAGTCGTACCAGGAGGAGATCGCGCTGATCGGCACGATGGTTTCGAGGCCCTCGACGCCGGTGGCGGCGACACCGTTGGCGATGGTGCCGTCCCAGCTCTTGCCGATCATGCCTGTTCTGCCGTTGGTCCAGGTCGCTTTGGCGCTCACCGTGCCGGTACGCGTGGTGTACGCCTTGGCCCGGCCGTTCAGCCAGTCGACGACGGCCTTCGCGGACTGGATGTCGGAGCGGCCGCCGACATCGACGCAGCCGTCGGAGCGGTTGGTGCCGGCGAGGTCGACGCCGACGAAGGCGTACCCGCGCGGCACGAAGTAGTTGTCATAGAAGAGCGGCATCTGGACGACATCGCCGTCGGCGTCGTACGTCTTCTTCTGGCTCTCGTTGCCGCGGCCGCAGCAGGAGTAGTACGGGCTGGCGTCCATGATGACGGGCACCTTGCGGCCCTGCTGGGCGGGTTCGCGCGGGCGGACGATGTCGACGGCGACCCGGTCGGTCCTTCCGTCGCCGTCGCCGTCGAGGCCGGTGTCCACCCAGACGGCCTCGCGGACCGCGTTGTCGTACGAGTGAACGGGCCTGCTCTCGCGCGGGGCGCCGTGCGCTGCCGTGGGGGCGAGGAATGTGGCCATCAGGGCGGCGGTGGCCGCCGTCGCGAGCGGTCTCCAGATCGTGAAGCGCGTGCGTTTCGGCATGCGCGGGACGGTACCTGCGTCAACTCCCGTGCAGAAGGGGGCAATCAGCGAATGGAGTGCGTCGCGGTGGCCGAAAAGGGCCCCTGGTGCGGCCAGACGTATGACGGCCGAATGGCGATCGTGTGACAGCGGTTGCTGTGGACACGCCCAGGGACACAGGGAATGAATAGGCTCCGAACAGACTTTCCGGCCCTACGACTTGGAGCTTTCGTGCACCGCAGAATCATGGCACCGGGCGCACTCGCGGCTGCCTTACTGTTGCTGGCGATCCCGGCATCGGCCGCGAGTCACTCCCCCGGCGCTCCGGGCATCGGCGACCCCTACTACCCGGCGTACGGCAACGGCGGCTACGACGTCTCCCACTACGACCTCCGGCTGAAGTACCGGCCCGCCACGGACCGGTTGGAGGGCACGGCGACCCTGCTGGCGCGCACCACACAGGATCTGTCCCGCTTCAATCTGGACTTTCTGCTGGACGTGAGCGAGGTGCGGGTCAACGGCGCCCGGGCGGCGTTCTCGACCTCCGGCGAGCACGAGCTGGCGATCACCCCCAAGACCCCGCTGGCCAAGGACACGGCCGTGACGGTCGTGGTGCGCTACAGCGGGGTGCCTTCGGCGAAGCAGGCGTACGGGTTCACCAGCTGGCTCCGTACGCCGGACGGCGGTGTCGCGGCCGGTCAGCCCGAGGCGGCCTGGTGGTGGTTCCCCAGCAACGACCACCCGCTCGACAAGGCCACCTACGACGTGTCCGTCCAGGTGCCGGACGGCACCCAGGCCATCTCCAACGGCACGCTGCAGTCGAGCAGTTCCCGGGCCGGGTGGACCCGCTACAGCTGGCGGTCCGGCAAACCGCAGGCCACCTATCTGGCCACGCTCGCGGTCGGGAAGTTCGACGTGACCACCGGCACCACGGAGAGCGGCATCCCGGTCCTCAACGCGTACAGCAAGGACCTGGGCGACCGCTACGGCGCGGCGCGGGCCAGCGTCGAGCGGACCGGGGAGATCGCCGACTGGCTGACCGGGTACTTCGGGCCGTATCCGTACAACGCGCTGGGCGGGTACGTGCCCAACACCGACACCGGGTACGCACTGGAGACGCAGACCCGGCCCTTCTACAGCCCGCGGCAGTTCGCCAACGGTTCGAACACGTCCGTGGTCGTGCACGAGCTGGCCCACCAGTGGTACGGGGACCTCGTGTCCGTGGCCGGCTGGAAGGACATCTGGATCAACGAGGGCTTCGCGCGCTATGCGCAGTGGCTGTGGTCCGAACACGAGGGCGAGGGCACGGCACAGGAGATCGCGGACTACGTGTACGCCTCCCGTCCGGCCGACGACCCGTTCTGGACGGTGAAGCCCGGTGACCCGGGGCCCGAGAACCAGTTCCATCTCGCGGTGTACGACCGGGGCGCGCTGGCGCTCCAGGCGTTGCGGAACGAGATCGGCGACGACGCCTTCTTCACCGTCCTGAAGGGCTGGCCGGCGAAGTACGCGCACGGCAACGCGTCGGTCGCCGACTTCCGGCGGTACGCGGAGCAGGTGTCCGGCAAGCCGCTCGCGGCGCTCTTCGACACATGGCTGTTCGAGCCGTCGAAGCCGGGTCCGCCGACGGCGCGGGACGCGTCCATCGCGAAAGCGTCGGTCGCGCCCGAGCAGCCCAGGTCGTGGAAGAAGATCGCGGCCACGAACAACGTGCATGAGCACGAGCACACCGATTAGTCACGTGGTGTGAGGACAGTACGTGCGTACGCGCGGCCCAGGGGCGGTATTCCTCCGGGCCGCGCCGTGCGGAGACCTACCCTTCCACGCCGGTCGATGAATGGGCCGCGCCGACCGGCTTGGATTCCGGAGATCCACGCTGCCGCAGGTATACGGAGAGAATGGCCATGGAAGCCACCGCCAGGAACTCGGACTGCCAGTTCTGCAAGGTCCGGCTCCAGAAATCGGCAGACCCGACATAGTCACCCAAGCTCATGGGCGCCTGGAGTTGTCGAAGCTGTTGCTCGTTGTACGCGGCAACACCCGCAATCGCCTGCACGAGCCACGACAACGCGAATATCACGCCCATCACCAACCCGAGCGAGCGAGCGTAAAGCCCCTGCCGAACACCGCCGACGCCCGCCCATCGCGGCGAATTCCGGCGGGCGTATCGCCCCACTTGCTGGTCCTTGTCGGACTCCTTGCCCGTCTTGTGCATTTCCTTGGACTCGGGCGAGCCTCGCTGGACGAGCCAGACGGTCACGGTGATGAAAAGGAAGAACTGCAGATACTCCGACTGCCAGTTCTCTGTCACGTCGACGGCGAAGTCGGATGACATGAGATAGTCGCCGAATCCCACCTGTGCCACTCCGTCGTCGGCCAGTTGGTTGTTGAAATCCGCATGACCGGCGACCGCCTGTCCGACAAGAGCCAGCAGGAACGCGATGCCGAAGCTCAGGGTCAGTCCGTTGTCGCGCACAAATCGGCGCATGCCCCGCTCCTTCCCGCCTGTTCGCGGCCGAGAACCGTGGACGGGCACTCGATTGCGCGCGGTCAGCGATACGTCAGTCCAAGGGCGCCGAAGTAGAGGAGGCCGCCGACCACGACCACCAGACAAACCGTGAACATGATCCGCATATGTCGTCAGCCTCCTTTGATCGTGCACTGATAGGGCAGGCCCGGCCGGGGGGTGCAACCAGCGGCGACGACTTTCCAGCCGTCCGCGAACCGCGACAGGAACAGCGTGTCCGAATCCAGCACAACTCGAGCCTGTCTGCCGAAGACATCCACTTCGCGGACCGCGCCACCGATGGGAATCTCCTGAGCAGCGATCGCCTCCGCGCAGCTCGATTTCTCGGATTCTTCCAACTCGCTACGCGTTTCCGGCGCAAGGGCCGCGCAGAGGCCGTTCGCATCAGCGGAGCGCAACAGTCGCTCGAATTCGGTCGCCGCCGCAGAGGCGTCCGAGCTGCGCTCCCCAGCACTGCCACAGCCGCCGAGGGCCAGTACGAGCATGGACGCAAGCATCAGCGTTCCGGTTCGGCGCACTGTTCTCACGCTGCCTCTGTACAAGGGGCCGGGGCGTGCCCGCCCCATCATGCACAGCCGGGTACCCCTATCTCAGCCGAATACGCGGGAGGACGGCCGCCTCCGCCTGCATTTCCTCTGAATGCACAGTGATTCCCGAGTGGGTTCGGCGTGGAATGCAATGCCGGTCATCCCTGTGCGGGGCGCCTGATCAATTCTCCGCCTCGGCCAGGCGTTTGAGTAGCTCCTCCCGCCCTATCGCCTCGGTCTCCGTCGACGGCACCGTGCAGGCGTGGGCGCCGGCCACCGCCCCGTACAGAGCGCACCGTCGGGGCGGTTCGCCGCTGAGCCGGCCGAAGAGGAACCCGGCCGCGAAGGCGTCGCCCGCGCCGTTGGAGTCCACCACCGGCGCGGGCGGCGGCACCGCCGGTATCCGGGTGAGCTCGCCGTCGGTCAGAAGGTACGCGCCCTCGGCGCCCGCCGTGGCGACGGCCACCTCGGCCCGGCCCCGCTCGGCGATGCGGCGCATGGTCCGCTCGGGGTCGGTGAGGGCGGCGGCGGAGAGGAAGACGACGTCCGCGGCGAGGGCGAACGGCTCGTGGTACGGGTTCTCGCCGTCCCAGTCGTGCAGGTCCGTCGAGAGGGGCACGCCGGTCTCGCGCAGCACGGGCAGGGCGTGGGCGCACGGGTGGGTGAGGGAGACATGGACGTGGCGGCTCGCCTCCGCCAGTGCCCGCACGGTCGGCTCGGGCAACCGGTCGTCGGGGTGCGAGCGGCTGGTGTCGTACAGGGAGAGCCGGCGTCCGTCGGGGCCGACGAGGTTGACCGCGCGTTTGGTGCCCGCGGGCTGCGGTACGGCGGTGAGCGGAATGCCCTTGTCCTGGTGCAGCGCGCGGACCAGCTCGCCCTCGGGGTCGTCGCCGAGCATGTCGAGGTGGTGGGTGCGCAGGCCCAGGGCACTCAGGCCGACGGCGACGAAGTCCCCGGTCTGTCCGGCCCGGGTGCGGATCCCCGAGTCGATCATGTAACTGTCGGCGTACGGGAGGGGCAGCTCCGGTACGTACACGATCGTGTCGACGCCCGCGCCGCCGAGCACGAGCACGTCGGTGTCCCGAGTCAACTGTGGCCCTCCCCATGGTCGTAGACCGCGACAGCGATCCCCCGCCGCACCAGCCTCTCGATGATCAGCGGCTCGACACGGGACCACTTGCCACCGGCCAACCCGCACCCTATCCGCGGCATGTGCACCGACGCGCCGAGTTCGGCCGCCTTGTCGGCCAACCGTTCCAGCGCCGTGTCGATCGCCTCGTAGCGCACGGGCACGCCCTTGCTGCCCGTCCGTATACCGCGCTGCCCGACCATGTTGGCCACCCACACGTACGGCTCGACCTGGACGAACTGGATGGCGCCCAGCCCGAAGTCGTTCGAGGCGCGGTCGCGGTGCCACGCGCGGTAGGACTTCTCCGGTTCCGGCCAGCGGCGCGATAGGGCCAGGACGAAGCCCTTCCCCCATCCCCCGATGTCGTTGCAGACATGGGCGATCACCTTGACGCCCTTCACCGACGGAACGGTGGCGTCACCCCGGATGTAAGTGATCTCCGACATGACGCCACCGTAGAGGCCGCCACTGACAACGGCCTCTGATTACTTCGTGAGCTCGGCCAGCTCCTGGTCCGCCGCCCGGGCGACCTGGCGGCGGATCGCAAACCAGCCGCCGACCAGCATGGCCGCGATGACGGGGATGAGCAGCAGGGTCTTGCGCCCGACCTCGGGGTCGTTCCACATCATGCCGAGGCAGGCCAGCAGGAAGGCGATCGTGACGATCTCGGTGACCGGGCTGCCGGGGAGGCGGAAGCTCGGCCGGGTGACCAGGCCCTCCTTGGCGCGGCGGACGAAGATCAGGTGGCAGACCATGATGATCACCCAGGTGCTGATGATGCCGAGGGAGGCGACGTTCAGCACGATCTCGAAGGCCTGGCTCGGCATGAGGTAGTTCAGGCCGACGCCGAGGACGCACACCGCGCAGGTGAGCAGGATGCCGCCGTAGGGGACCTGGCTGCGGTTCATGCGGGCCGTGAACTTCGGGGCCGAGCCCGCCATCGCCATGGAGCGCAGGATGCGGCCGGTGGAGTACAGGCCGGAGTTCAGCGAGGACATGGCGGCCGTGAGGACGACCAGGTTCATCACGTCGCCCGCGGCCGGGATGCCGATCTTGGACAGGACGGTGACGAAGGGGCTCTCGTCGGCCGAGTACACCGAGCCGGGGAGCAGCAGGGCCAGCAGGACGACCGAGCCGACGTAGAACAGGCCGACCCGCCACATGATCGAGTTCACCGCGCGCGGGACGACCTTCTCCGGCTCGGCCGTCTCGCCCGCGGCGACACCGACCAGCTCCAGCGCGGCATACGCGAAGATCACGCCCTGCATGACGAGGACGACCGGCATCAGGCCGTGCGGGAAGACACCCCCGTTGTCCGTGATCACGCTCAGGCCGGGCGTCTGCCCGCCGACCTCCTGCTGGGTGGCCAGCAGGAAGATGCCGACGAACATGAAGCCGACGAGGGTGGCGACCTTGATGATTGCGAACCAGAACTCCATCTCGCCGAAGATCTTCACCGAGATCAGGTTCACGGCCAGGACCACCGCGAGGGCGATCAGCGCCAGCACCCACTGCGGGATGTCGGTGAACATGCTCCAGTAGTGCGTGTAGAGCGCGATCGCGGTGATGTCGGCGATGCCGGTCGTCGACCAGTTCAGGAAGTACATCCAGCCCGCGACGTAGGCGCCCTTCTCGCCGAGGAACTCGCGCGCGTACGACACGAAGGAGCCGGACGAGGGCCGGTACAGGACGAGCTCGCCCAGTGCCCGGACGACGAAGAAGGCGAAGACGCCGCAGACGAGGTAGGCCAGCGCGAGGGCGGGGCCCGCGTTGTGCAGACGGCCGCCGGCACCCAGGAAGAGTCCGGTGCCGATCGCGCCGCCGATGGCGATCATGTTGACGTGGCGGGCCTTGAGGTCCTTGCTGTAGCCGGTGTCGCCCGCGTCCGCGGGCGTTGTGGTCGCCCCGCTTCCGGCGGCGATCCGGGCCGTGTCCACGGCGTCCTTGCTCACGGTGGTACCACTTCCTGGTGCGCCCGAGCGTCGTGCGCTCAGGTGTCCGTACGTGCCTTGGTCCGCCCCACGCTCGTGACGCGGCACGGACCAAGGCAGCACCTTCCCACACCGGTCGGCGTGGACACGGTGGCCCATGTCACAGAGCGTTACTTCTCACGTGATCCACCGCAGGTATCCACCATGATCATCGGTCGTTCACTTCATGGTCACCGAAGGATGCGTACGAGGTTTCACAGCACTGGTGAGACAGCGATACTGCTGCACATGACGACCGACACCGAGGAGCCGACCCTCACCATCGACGAGCTGGCCGCCCGGGCCGGCGTCACGGTGCGCACGGTCCGCTTCTATGGCACCAAGGGCCTGCTGCCCCCGCCGGTGATCGGTCCGCGCCGGGTGGGGCACTACGGCCGGGAGCACCTGGCGCGTCTCGCGCTGATCGAGGAGTTGCAGCACCAGGGCATGACGCTGGCGGCCATCGAACGCTATCTCCAGCAGCTGCCACCGGACCTCACCGCTCATGACCTGGCAATTCACCGGGCCGTGGTGGCCTCCTGGGCGCCGGACGTGGTGGAGACGGTGACGCGTGCCGAGCTGGAGCGACGGGCGGGGCGGGCGCTGGGCGACGAGGACGTGGAGCGGCTGGCGGCGATGGGCGTGGTGGCGCCGGCCGACGGCATGTACCGCATCGACTCCGGTCTGCTGCGGCTCGGCGTGCAGCTGCTCGATGTGCCGCTGTCCCAGGAGGCGATCCTCGCGGCGCGCACCGCACTCATCGAGCACTCGCGCGCCGCCGCCCACGAGCTGTCGCAGCTGCTGCGCGGCGAGGTGGCGGAGCGTGACGCCGGCGCGGTGAGGTCGCTGTCGGCACACATGCAGCCGATCGTGGTGCAGGCGCTGCTGACGACCTTCCAGCGGTCGTTGCGGGAGGAGCTGCGGGAGTGGCTCGACGGCAGGCCTGACGGGATGTCGGAGGCAGGCGGATCCGCCTGAGACGGGTTGGGGGACCAGGACCGGCGTGTCGCCGAGCGATACGCCGGTCCCGCTCGCCCCGGGCGCGTCAGCGCGCGTCCGTGAACGTCTCCCCCTTCTCCGCCTTCTCCACCAGCAGCGCCGGCGGGGTGAACCGCTCTCCGTAGCGGTCGGCGAGCTCACGCGCGCGTGCCACGAAGCCGGGCAGGCCTCCTTCGTAGCCGTTGATGTACTGCAGGACGCCACCGGTCCAGCCGGGGAACCCGATGCCGAGGATCGAGCCGATGTTGGCGTCGGCGACGGAGGTCAGCACCCCCTCCTCCAGGAGCCGGACGGTGTCCAGCGCCTCCGAGAAGAGCATGCGCTCCTGCATGTCCTCGAACGGGATCTCGGCGCCCTCACGCGTGAAGTGCTCCCGCAGGCCCGGCCACAGGCCCGTGCGCTTGCCGTCCTCCCCGTACTCGTAGAAGCCGGCGCCGCCACTGCGCCCGGTGCGGCCGAACTCGTCGACCATCCGGTCGATGACGGCCTCCGCCGGGTGCGCGGTCCAGGTGCCGCCCGCCTCCTCCACCGCCCGCCTGGTCTCCTTGCGGATCTTGCGCGGGAGGGTGAGCGTCAGCTCGTCCATCAGGGACAGCACCTTGGCCGGGTAACCGGCCTGGGCCGCCGCCTGCTCGACGGACGCGGGCTCGATGCCCTCGCCGACCATCGCCACGCCCTCATTGATGAAGTGGCCGATCACCCGGGAGGTGAAGAAGCCGCGCGAGTCGTTGACGACGATCGGCGTCTTCTTGATCTGCCGGACCAGGTCGAAGGCGCGGGCCAGGGCCTCGTCACCGGTCCGCTCGCCCTTGATGATCTCGACGAGGGGCATCTTGTCGACCGGCGAGAAGAAGTGCAGTCCGATGAAGTCGGACTGGCGCTGCACGCCCTCGGCGAGCGCGGTGATCGGGAGCGTCGAGGTGTTGGAGCACAGCAGCGCGTCCGGCGCGACGACCTGCTCGATCTCCTGGAACACCTTGTGCTTGAGCGCCGTGTCCTCGAAGACGGCCTCGATGACCGCGTCGCAGCCCGCGAGGTCCTGGACCTCGGCGGTGGGCGTGATGCGGGCCAGCAGCGCGTCCGCCTTCTCCTGGGTCGTACGACCCCGGGAGACGGCCTTGGCGCAGAGCTTCTCGGAGTAGGCCTTGCCCTTGAGGGCCGCCTCCGGGGAGACGTCCTTCAGGACGACGTCGATGCCCGCGCGGGCGCACGAGTAGGCGATGCCGGCGCCCATCATCCCGGCGCCCAGGACGGCCACCTTGCGGACCTGGCGGGGCTCGATGCCCTTCGGGCGGTTGGCGCCGGAGTTGACGGCCTGGAGGTCGAAGAAGAAGGCCTGGATCATGTTCTTCGACGTCTGACCGGCCGCCAGCTCCACGAAGTAGCGGGCCTCGATGACCTGGGCGGTCTCGAAGTCGACCTGGGACCCCTCGACGGCGGCGGCGAGGATGCCCCGCGCCGCCGGGTAGGGCGCGCCGCCCGTCTGCTTGCGCAGGTTGGCCGGGAAGGCGGGCAGGTTCGCCGCGAACTTGGGGTTGGCGGGGGTGCCGCCGGGGATGCGGTAGCCGGGCCTGTCCCACGGCTGCCGGGACTCCGGGTTGGCGTCGATGAAGGCGCGGGCCTTGGCGAGCAGCTCCTCCTGTGTGTCGGCCACTTCGTGGATCAGGCCGTTCTCCAGGGCGCGCCGCGGGCTGTACTGGGTGCCCTGGAGGAGGACCTTGAGGAGGGCGTCCGCGATGCCCAGCAGGCGCACCGTACGGACCACGCCGCCGCCTCCGGGCAGCAGGCCGAGGGTGACCTCGGGGCAGCCGATCTTGGAGCCGGGCGCGTCGAGGGCGACACGGTGGTGGCAGGCCAGGGCGAGCTCGTAACCGCCGCCCAGGGCCGCGCCGTTGATCGCGGCGACGACCGGCTTGCCGAGCGTCTCGATGCGGCGCAGGTCGCGCTTGATCGCGAGGCCGCCTTCGAACAGTTCCTGCGCGGTCTCGGGCGTGACCCGGATCAGATCGCGCAGGTCGCCGCCGGCGAAGAAGGTCTTCTTGGCGGAGGTGAAGATGATGCCGCGGACGGAGTCCTGCTCGGCCTCCAGACGGTCGGTGATCGCTGCGAGCGAGTCCCGGAACGCCTGGTTCATGGTGTTCGCGGACTGGGCGGGGTCGTCGAGGACGAGGGTGACGACACCGGTGTCGTCCTGTTCCCAGCGGATGGTGGTGCTCTCGGTCATGACGGGTCTCCGTAGAAGTCTCTCGTTGCCGCTGGGGGTCAGATGCGTTCGACGATCGTGGCGATGCCCATGCCGCCGCCGACGCACAGGGTGGCGAGGCCGTACCGCTTGTCCTGGCGCTCCAGTTCGTCGACGAGGGTGCCGAGGATCATCGCGCCGGTGGCGCCGAGCGGGTGGCCGAGGGCGATGGCGCCGCCGTTGACGTTGACCTTGTCCAGCGACAGGCCCATCTCCCGGACGAAGCGCAGGACGACGGCGGCGAAGGCCTCGTTGATCTCGACGAGGTCGATGTCGTCGATGGTCAGCCCGGCCTTGGCGAGCGCCTTGCGGGTGGCGGGCGCGGGTCCGGTGAGCATGATGGTGGGCTCGGAGCCGGACACTGCGGCGGACACGATCCGCGCGCGCGGGGTGAGGCCGTAGCGCTCGCCGACCTCCTTGGAGCCGATCGCGACGAGGGCGGCGCCGTCCACGATGCCGGAGGAGTTGCCCGCGTGGTGGACGTGGTCGATCTTCTCCACCCAGTGGTACTTCTGCAGGGCCACGGCGTCGAAGCCGCCCAGGTCGCCGATGTCGGCGAACGACGGCTTCAGCTTGGCCAGCGAGTCGGCGGTGGTGCCGGGGCGCACATGCTCGTCGTGGTCGAGGACGACCAGGCCGTTGCGGTCCTTCACGGGCACGAGCGAGCGCTCGAAGCGGCCGTCCTTCCACGCGGTGGCCGCCCGCTCCTGCGAGAGGGCCGCGTACTCGTCGACGTCCCTGCGGGAGAAGCCCTCGATGGTGGCGATCAGGTCGGCGCCGATGCCCTGCGGCACGAAGTTGACGGCGAGGTTGGTCATCGGGTCGTTGAACCAGGCGCCGCCGTCGGAGGCCATCGGCACCCGGGACATGGACTCGACGCCGCCCGCGAGGACCAGGTCCTCCCAGCCCGAACGCACCTTGGCGGCGGCCAGGTTGACGGCCTCCAGACCGGAGGCGCAGAAGCGGTTCTCCTGCACGCCGGCCACCGTGTCGGGCAGCCCGGCGGCGACGGCGGCGATCCGGGCGATGTCGGAGCCCTGGTCGCCGACCGGGCCGACGACGCCGAGCACGATGTCGTCGATGGCGGCGGGGTCGAGGCTCGGGAAGCGGTCGCGGAGCTCGTGGATGAGCCCGACGACCAGGTCGATGGGCTTGGTGCCGTGCAGGGCGCCGTTCGCCTTGCCGCGTCCGCGCGGGGTGCGGATCGCGTCGTACACGTACGCTTCGGTGGTCACTGGGGAGGCCTTTCGATGAGGGTTTGTCGAGGTGGCGGGGTCTGCGGGGGCTGCGGGCAGCGGACGCCGGGTCAGGTGCCGGGCTCCGTCAGTCCGGGTACGTCCCAGTCGCGGGCCACCTCCGCGGTGTCGGCGCCCGGCTGTGCGGGTCCGCTGCGGACGGCGGTCGGGGTGGCGGAGAACCGGGGCGCGGGGGCGGGCTGGGTGATGCCGTCGTGGTCGGTGAAGGTGCCGCGGGCGGCGAGGTGCGGATGGTGCGGTGCCTCGCGCAGCGACAGGACGGGGGCCACGCACGCGTCGGAGCCCTCGAAGACGGCCGTCCACTCCTGCCTGGTACGGGTCTTGAAGCGGGCGGCGACCGTCTCGCGCAGCTCGGCCCAGCGGGAGACGTCCTTGCGGGCCGGGGCCTGGTCCGCGATGCCCAGCAGGTGCACGAACTCGTCGTAGAACTGCTGCTCCAGGGCGCCGACCGCCATGTACTGGCCGTCGGCCGTCTCGTACGTGCCGTAGAAGGGGCAGCCGCCGTCGAGGAGGTTGGCGCCGCGCCGGTCCTGCCACCCGCCGGCGGCGAGCATGCCGTGGATCATCGCGGCGAGATGCGAGGCGCCGTCCACGATGGCGGCGTCGACGACCTGGCCGGTTCCGGTGGCGCGGGCGTGGTGGAGGGCGGCGAGGACGCCGACGACGAGGTAGAGGGAACCGCCCGCGTAGTCGCCGACCAGGTTGGCGGGGACGGCCGGGGGTTCGTCGGGGCGGCCGATCATGCCGAGGGTGCCGGTGAGCGCGATGTAGGCGATGTCGTGGCCGGCGCGGGGGGCGAGGGGGCCGTCCTGGCCCCAGCCGGTCATGCGGCCGTAGACGAGCGCCGGGTTGCGGGCGTGGCAGGCCTCGGGGCCGACGCCGAGGCGCTCGGCGACGCCGGGACGGTAGCCCTCGATCAGGATGTCGGCGCGGGCTGCCAGGTCCAGGACGCGGGCCGGGCCGTCCGGTGACTTGAGGTCGACGATCACCGAGCGTTTGTTGCGGTTGGTGATGTCGTGGACGGGGTCGACGGCGAGTCCGGCGCCACCCGGGCGGTCGACGCGGACGACGTCGGCGCCGAGGTCCGCGAGAAGCATGGCGGCGAAGGGGCCTGGGCCGATACCGGCCAGCTCGACCACGCGTACGCCGGTGAGCGGGCCGTGCGGTGGCGTCTTTGCCGTGGTCATCCAGCCCCCTGTGCTGTGACACAACTGATGTAACACCGGTGATGGTAAGAACACGTTTCAGTGGACACAAGGCCTGGGGCGAGCAAGCGCTTAGCCACGCGCTGCGGAGCTGGTGAGCGCCGACGCCGTCAGTGTCCGTCCAGCTCCGCTATCAGGCGCTTGGGTGCGATGGCGCGGTAGCTCTCCTCCACCCAGTCGCAGAGCAGTTCCGCGCCGGGGGCGCCCTTCGGCTCCAGGGGGATGCGCACCCAGCCGGACCTGCCCAGGCCGTACCCCGCGAGTTCGGCGCCGGGAGACGTGAGGGCGTGGGCGTGGCTCGTCTCGTCCTTGAGCTTGACCGTGAGGCCCAGGGGGTAGCTGCCGTCGTCCACGCCGAGGAAGACGAACACCTTCTTGTTGACCTTGGCGACACTCTCACCCCACGGGAACTCCTCCCCCGCACCGGGCAGCCCGAGCGCGAACTCGCGCACTTTCTCCCACTTCTTCAGGGCGTTCGCGGGTACGGCCACCGTCCACCTCCGGCCTCGTCGTCGGGCTGCGCACCCCTCACGCTAGCCTCAGCCACCGACAGCGGCGCGGGCTGAGGAGCGAGAGGTGTCATGAGCAGGCTGAACAGGACGGATCGTCCGTACGACATCGTGCTCTTCGGAGCCACGGGCTTCGTCGGGACACTCACGGCGGAGTATCTCGCCGCCCATGCGCCGAAGGACCTGCGCTGGGCGCTCGCCGGCCGCAGCGAACTGAAGCTGGCCCGGCTGCGGGAGCGGCTGCGGGAACAGGCACCGGGCGGCGCGGAGATCGGGGTGCTGCGGGCCGATGTGTCCGAACCGGCCTCGCTGCGCCGGCTCGCCGAGCACGCGCGCGTGGTGGCCACCACGGTGGGTCCCTATGTGACGTACGGCGAGGAACTCGTCGCGGCCTGCGCGGACACCGGCGCCGACTATCTCGACCTGTCGGGCGAGCCCGAGTTCGTCGATCTGACGTACGTCCGCCATGACGCACGCGCGCGTGAGACGGGTGCCCGGCTGGTGCACGCCTGCGGTTTTGACTCGGTGCCGCACGACCTGGGCGTGTACTTCACGGTCCGGCAGCTGCCGCAGGGCGTACCGCTGACGGTGGACGGGTTCGTGACCGCCGATGCGGCCTTCTCGGGCGGCACGTTCGCCTCCGCGCTGAACCAGTTCTCACGGGCCCGGCAGATGACGGCCGCAGCACGGGACCGCCGGCGCCACGAGCCGCGGCTGATGGGGCGGCGGGCGGCCACGCCGACGGGTGCTCCGCGGTTCGCCCCGGAGGTGGGCGCCTGGGCGCTGCCGCTGCCGACCATCGACCCGCAGATCGTGCGCCGTTCGGCGCGGTCGCTGGACCGGTACGGCCCCGACTTCCGCTACCGGCACTACGCGGCCGTACGGCATCTGCCCGTCGCCGTCGGCGGCGTGGCGGCCGTCGGCGCGCTCGCCGCGGCCGCCCAGCTGCCCTCCGCCAGGCGCTGGTTGTCCGACCGGCTGAAGCCCGGGGAAGGGCCGAGCGCCGAGAGGCGGGCGAAGAGCTGGTTCTCCGTGCGCTTCGTCGGCGAGGGCGGCGGCCGGCGGGTGTTCACCGAGGTCGCGGGTGGTGATCCCGGGTACGGGGAGACGGCGAAGATGTTCGCCGAGTCGGCGCTGTCCCTGGCCTTCGACGACCTGCCGCCGACGGCCGGTCAGGTCACCACGGCGGTGGCGATGGGCGACGCGCTGACCGAGCGGCTGCGCGCGGTGGGGATCACGTTCCGGGTGGTCGCCAGCCGGTGACCCCGTCCTGCCGGGCCACTCCTAGAACGACCACTCGGCCAGCGTGTAGATCATCCCGCCGATCCAGGCGAGCCCGGCGAGGACGGCCAGCAGCAGCGCGAGCGTCACGGCCCGCTCGACGGGCCGGCTGGGGTGGGCGAGGGGCTTGGGGGCACGGTGCGTCGTCATACGGCACAGCCTGCCGATCATGCCGGCGCACCGGATATCCGTACTCGTACTCAGGCGGGAGTGAGTAGGTGGCCGTTCAGCCGGCGACGGCCTCTCGCAGTGCCCGCCGGCACAGGGAGTCCGCGCGACGGGTCGACTCCGGCAGCCGGTAACGCGGGGTCAGCCGCAGCACATGCGCGCAGGCGGTGTCCAGGTCGACGCGGTGGCCGACGGACACGAAGACCGGCTTGACGCCGTCCCGGGTGCGCAGGGCGCAGCCGACCTCCTCCCTGCCCGCCAGCAGCGGGGCCGACGATCCACGCCGGGACTCCGGGTCGTCGTAGGTGAAGGTGAACGGGTTCTTGGCGACGCCGATCGTGGGCAGGCCGGTCAGGACGCCGAGGTGGCTGGCCAGGCCGAAGCGGCGCGGGTGGGCCCGTCCGTAGCCGTCGCAGACCACCAGGCCGGGCGGGCAGGGCAGGGCCTCGAGGGCCGCCAGGACGGTGGGGATCTCACGGAAGGCGAGCAGGCCGGGCACGTACGGGAAGGAGATCCGCCCGACGGCCGTGCCCTCGGCGACGACCGCGAGGGTGGCCGCGTCCAGGACGACGGCCGCGGCCGCCACCGTGTCCCGCTCGTCGTCGTAGGCGACGTCGACGCCGGTCACATGACCCGTTCCCGGCGGCGGCCCCGGCTCGTCCAGCACCACCCGCTCGCGCAACTCGTCCTGGACCACGCGGGCCTGTTCCTCGGTCGCGGGCCAGCCCGCCGGAATGCGTACGGTCGTCATGGTGGGGACGAGAGTACGGGGAAGACGGCCGACGACCGGATACCGGGCCGGTCACTTGCCGAGGGCGCGCTTCAGCTGCTGCTTGTTCATGTCCGAACGGCCATGGATGTTGCGCTGCTTGGCCTCCTCGTACAGCTGGTCGTAGGTGGGGCCCTCAGACCCCTTGCCGGACCGCTGACCGCCCCGCTTGCCGGACGACATGTCCTGGGTCGAGGTGCGGCTCGCGGTCTTCGACTCGCCGGACCGGCCACGTTCCTTGTTCACCGTCCGCGCCGCGATCTCCTTGGCGCGTTCCGTGCTCTCTCCCCGGTCCTGCGCACTCTCCTTGATGTGCTCGTACTGGCGTTCCCGCTTGGAGCTCGAACCGCGTGGCATGTCCGCTCACTCCTCTCGCGTCGTGCGAAACGAGTACCCCCATCCCGGGCGCATGCGGCACACGCGGCGCGGTCAGCTCTCCAGACGGGCGACGCGGCCCCGCTCCCCGGCGGCCCAGCAGCCCAGGTCGGCCGTGCAGTCCACGGTGTCGTACGAGCCCGGGTCGACCGTGCGCCAGGTGCGGCCGCCGTCCGTCGTCAGGTCCGTCCCCGTCGGGCCGACCGCGAGGGCGGCCGTGCGGCTGTGCGGGAGCCACGCGACGCCGGAGCGGTAGGCGGGCGGGGGTGCAGCGGCGGGACGCCAGGTGCGGCCGCCGTCTGAGGAGTGTGCCGCGGCCTGCGGAGACGTCTGGTCGGGACGGTAGTCGCCGCCCACCGCCAGGCCGTGCGTACGGTCCCGGAAGGCGAGCGCGAAGACCCCGCGGGCCGGGTCGCCCGCCGGGAGCGGCATGTCGGTGGCCGTCCAGGTCAGCCCGCGGTCGGCGGAGTGCAGCACGCGCGCGCGTGCACCCCCTCCGGTGGCCAGCCAGACGTCCCGCGACCCTGCGGAGACCAGACACTGCCCGCTCGCGGCGAACCCGGCCTCACCCGTCAGGGCGGGCGGCATCCCTGCATCGGGCAGCACCGTCCAGGAGCGTCCGCCGTCGCTCGTGGACAGGATCCGGAACCTGCCGTCCACGGGGTCGCTCATCGCGAGGCCGTGGCGGCTGTCGAAGAAGGTCATGCAGTCGTAGAAGGCCCGCGCGTCGGTGTTGCGGAAGGACTCCGTCCAGGTCAGCCCTCCGTCGTCGGTGCGGTACACGCGGGAGGCCTCGCCCTCACCGATGGCCAGCACCACGGCGCGCCGCGCGTCGAACGCCTCGATGTCCCGGAACTGCAGATCGCCGGCGCCGTCCGGCGAGACGTTCCGCCAGCTCGCCCCGCCGTCCGTCGTGCGCAGGACGGTCCCGCCGGTCCCGGACACCCAGGCGACCTTCCGGCTGACGGCCGCCAGACCCCGGAAGCGCACGTCCGGGGTTCCGCTGTCCTTGAGTTCCCAGTGCGGCGCCCGGTGTTCCGGCTCGTGCGCCAGTGCCGGTACGGCCGTCAGGGCGGCCAGCGCCGCCCCGCACACCAGGCCCGCGACCACCGCCCGGCCCGTACGTCCCGCCCGTGTCCCCCGTGCCGTCCGCCGCGTGCTCCCCAAGCGCCTCATGGCGGGCGAAGCTAGTCCACCGCCCCGGCGCCGTCCAGAGGGCCGGGAACCGGCCCCGTCGCCCCGCACGCGACGGGGCACGGTGACGGACGTCACTCCGTACCGGTGTGCACGGAGGCGCCGATTCCGTCGTCTCACCCAGTGCCCGGCCTCATCCCCGGAAGTCCGTTCCGCCGTCACAAGGGAGCAAGGCGTTGTCCACCGTCATCGAGCAGGCCGTCGAGGCCCGCCTCGTCGCCGCCGCGCCGCGGATGCCGAGCATCCCCGCGACGCTGTGCTACGACACCAGCGATCCGTTCGCCATCCGTATGGCCTTCCCGGCCCAGGCCACGCTGGAGGGCGAGGAGGTCTGCTGGACCTTCTCCCGCGAGCTGCTCGCGGCCGGCCTCCACGACCCCGAGGGCCACGGCGACGTACGCGTACGGCCGTACGGCTACGACCGCACCGTGCTGGAGTTCCACGCCGCCGAGGGCATCGCCGTCGTCCACGTCCGCTCGGGCGAGCTGCGCCGGTTCCTGCAGGCGACGCGCGTTCTGGTGCCCGAGGGCCTGGAGCACGCGTACCTGGACCTGGACCACGATCTCGCGGAGCTGATGCGGGACGCCTGCTGAACAGTCCGGCTAACGGCTGCGGCCGAGCAGCGAGTTGAGCTCGCCGTAGTCCAGACCGCCGGCCAGCGACTCGTACGTCCCCGCGTCCAGCAGCTCCCGCGCGGCGCGGCGGACGACGGCGCGCGCGGCCTGGGCCAGGCCGGCCCCCACGCTCACGCGCGCGACCCCGAACGCGGCCAGTTCGGTCACCGGCGGTGCGCCGGGACCGGCCATCACGTTCAGCGGACCGTCGACACCGTCGGCGAGCAGCTTCACGGTCCCCGGATCGACGGCCCCGGGGACGAAGATGCCGTCCGCACCCGCGGCGAGGTAGGCGGCGGCCCGCTCCAGGGTGTGTTCCACTCCCCCGGCACCCCTGAGGAACGTGTCGACCCGGGCGTTCACGAACAACGGCACGCCCGCCCCGTCCGCGGCCTCGCGCGCGGCGCCGGCGTCCTCGACGATGCGGGCGCTGGCGGTGTCCCAGGCGTTCGGCAGGACGAGCGGACGGCCCGGGACATGCAGGGAGCGGAAGGTCAGGGCGCGGTCGCGGAGCGGGTTCTCGTTGGTCATGCGGCCCACTCAACCAGCGGACCGGGATCCGGGCTGGCAGGAATCCGACATCGAGCCGGGGCACCTTGGCCCACGCGTTATTCCGTTGACAGCCGTGAGCCCTCCTCGTACGGTTTACAGCGGTTCTGTTGCCGTCGATTGGAGAAGGACGTTGCTCGTCTGAGGTCCTGAGACACCGCGTCACACACACAGGTGTGTGCGCTGCGTGCGACCTCGGCGTTCGAGCCGTCCTTGCGGAGCAGGGCCTTTCTCATGCCCCCTCTTCCCTTGGGCTCTCCACGGCCCCGCGATGGTCGCCGCCTTCCGGTGTCTCGATACGCGTTGCCCTGACCACATCAAGCAACCGCGAGGCCCGTATGCATACTTCCCTCACCTGCACCTCCCTCACCTTCGCCTGGTCCGACGGCACCCCCGTCTTCGAGGGCCTCGACGTCTCCTTCGGCGCCGGCCGGACCGGGCTCGTCGGTGTCAACGGATCAGGAAAATCAACCCTGTTGAAGCTGATCTCCGGGGAGCTCACCCCGGCCGACGGCGCGGTACACGTCGCGGGCGAGGTCGGCTACCTCCCGCAGAACGTCACGCTCGACACCGCGCTGCGGGTCGACGAGGCGCTGGGCATCGCCGACGTGCGGGCCGCGCTGCACGCCATCGAGGCGGGTGATGTGGCCGAGGAGCACTTCGAGACGGTCGGCGACGACTGGGACATCGAGGAGCGCACCCTCGCCACCCTCGGCGAACTCGGCCTCGGACACGTCGCGTTGGACCGCACCATCGGAGAGGTCTCCGGCGGCGAGTCCGTCCTGCTGCGGCTGGCCGCGCTGCTGCTGCGCCGACCGGACGTACTGCTGCTGGACGAGCCCACCAACAACCTCGATCTGTACGCACGCAAACGGCTCTACGCGGCCGTCGCGGCCTGGCCGGGGGTGATGGTCGTGGTCAGCCACGACCGTGAACTCCTCGAACTGGTCGACCAGATCGCCGATCTGCGCTCCGGGGAGATCTCCTGGTACGGCGGGAACTTCTCGGCGTACGAGGAGGCCCTCGCCATCGAGCAGGAGGCGGCCGAACGCATGGTGCGCGTCGCCGAGGCCGACTTCAGGAAGCAGAAGCGTGAACTGGCCGACGCCCAGGTCGTGTTGGCCCGTCGTAAGCGGTACGGGCAGAAGATGTTCGACAACACGCGCGAGCCTCGGGCGGTCATGAGAATGCGCAAACGCACGGCCCAGGAGTCGGCCGGCAAGTACCGCATCATGCACGAGGAGAAGCTCGCCGAGGCCAGAGAACGGCTCGACGAGGCGGTGGAGGCCGTACGGGAGGACGACGAGATCCGCGTCGACCTCCCGTACACGGCGGTGCCGGCGGGCCGGACCGTGCTCACCCTGCGCGACCTGGAGCTCGTGTACGGCGCGCGTGTCGAGGGCGGCTTCGATCTGTACGGTCCCGAGCGGATCGCGCTGATCGGGCGCAACGGCGCGGGCAAGACGACGCTGCTGCGCACCATCGCCGGGGAGCTGGATCCGGTGTCCGGCGAGGCGACGGCACACGTTCCGCTGCGGTTCCTGCCGCAGCGCCTCGACGTCCTCGACGGCGGGCTCACCGTCGCCGAGAACGTGGCCCGGTTCGCGCCGGGCGCCACCAACAACCGGATCCGGGCGCGGCTGGCCCGCTTCCTGTTCCGGGGTGCCCGCGCCGACCAGCAGGCGGCGACACTGTCCGGCGGCGAGCGCTTCCGGGCGACACTGGCCGCGCTGATGCTGGCGGAACCGGCACCGCAGCTGCTGATGCTGGACGAGCCGACGAACAACCTGGACATGGCGAGCGTACGACAGCTCACCACGGCCCTGGAGTCGTACGAGGGGGCGCTGATCGTGGCCAGTCACGACCTGCCGTTCCTGGAGTCGATCGGCATCACGCGGTGGCTGCTGCTCGACGGAGAACTCACGGAAACCACGCCGGAAGCTGTCGGGTTGCCCGCCTGAGCGCTCCGCCGGAAGTACCGCACCGGACTTCGCGAAGGCCGCCTGGCTGCGTGCGTGAGCGAGTGCAGGGGCGTGACCGCCAGGCGGTCACGCCCCGCGCTCAGTACGCCCCCGCCCCTCGCCGGAGGGCTGTCGTCGCCCAGAATGGGCCCTGCATCATGGGCGCCGGCACCCCGACGGGTTTCGGCCACGCAAGTCCACAACGTTCCACCCGATACGGAGACCTCCTCGTGCCCAGCAAGAAGGCCCTCGTCCGCCGCCCCAGCCCCCGCCTGGCCGAAGGACTCGTCACCCACGTCGAACGCATGGACGTGGACGTCGACCGCGCGACGGAGCAGTGGGAGGCGTACGTGGAGGCGTTGCGCACGCACGGCTGGGAAACCATCGAGGTGGACCCGGCCGACGACTGCCCCGACTCCGTGTTCGTCGAGGACACGGTGGTGATGTACAAGAACGTCGCTCTGATCGCGCGCCCCGGCGCCGAGTCCCGCCGGGACGAGACCGCGGGCGTCGAGGAGGTCGTGGCGCGCCTGGGCTGCTCGGTGAACTGGGTCTGGGAGCCGGGCACTCTGGAGGGCGGCGACGTGCTGAAGATCGGCGACACGGTCTACGTGGGCCGCGGCGGCCGTACCAACGCCGTCGGCGTCCAGCAGCTGCGTGCCGCCTTCGAACCGCTGGGGGCACGGGTGGTCGCCGTGCCCGTGAGCAAGGTGCTGCATCTGAAGTCGGCGGTCACGGCGCTCCCCGACGGCACGGTCATCGGGCACATCCCGCTGATGGACACGCCGTCGCTGTTCGGGCGCTTTCTGCATGTGCCGGAGGAGTCCGGCTCCCATGTGGTGCTGCTCGGCGGCGACAAGCTGCTCATGGCGGCCAGCGCCCCGAAGACCGCCGAGCTGTTCAAGGACCTCGGGTACACGCCGGTCGTCGTGGACATCAGCGAGTTCGAGAAGCTCGAGGGCTGTGTGACATGCCTCTCGGTGCGACTGCGGGAGCTGTACGCCTGATCGGACGACGCCCTCACCGGCCAGCCCCGGGACCAGCGCGTCCCGGGGCTTTTTGCGGTCCGGGAGCCTGCGGAAGACCGCCTGAACAGCGGTTCCTTTACGGCACGCTTAACCT
Organism: Streptomyces sp. NPDC127197; assembly: GCF_042672405.1. Taxonomy (NCBI): domain Bacteria; kingdom Bacillati; phylum Actinomycetota; class Actinomycetes; order Kitasatosporales; family Streptomycetaceae; genus Streptomyces; species Streptomyces sp. NPDC127197. The sequence goes on from NZ_JBHXVG010000046.1 coordinate 50,029, forward strand.
ACGGCTTCGTAACCTACGGATTCGTAGCCTACGATCGCGTAGGTTCCCGGCATCGCACGCCGGTTCCACCGGTTTTTGGTTCCACGTCCCCCTGGAGTACCCGTGACGATCACCTCTTCCCACCTCGGCAGCCCCTCCGTCTGGACCGATGCCCGGCTGCTGCACGCCCTGGAGGAAGTGGTCGAGAAGGAGCTCAACCGGCATCTGAAGGTCGCCAAGGACTGGATGCCGCACGAGTACGTGCCGTGGACCGACGGCCGCAACTTCCCCGGCCTCTTCGAGGACGGCGAGGCCTGGGACAAGGAGCAGTCCAAGGTCACCGAGATCGGCCGTATCGCCCTCGTGGTGAACCTGCTGACCGAGGACAACCTGCCCAGCTACCACCACGAGATCGCCACGCTCTTCGGCCGTGACGGGGCCTGGGGCACCTGGGTGCACCGCTGGACCGCCGAGGAGGGCCGGCACGGCATCGTGATGCGCGACTACCTGCTCACCTCGCGCGCGGTGGACCCGGACAAGCTGGAGCAGTTCCGCATGGCCCACATGAGCGAGGGCTTCGAGTCGGACAACCGGCACTCGATGCTCCACTCGATCGCCTACGTCGCCTTCCAGGAGCTCGCGACCCGTATCTCGCACCGCAACACCGGCCACCAGTCCGGCGACCCGGTCTGCGACCGCATGCTGGCGCGCATCGCGACCGACGAGAACCTGCACATGGTCTTCTACCGCAACCTCCTCAAGGCGGCCTTCGAACTCGCCCCCGACCTGACCATGCAGGCGGTGCGGGACGTCGTCGTGGACTTCCGCATGCCCGGCCACGGCATCCCCGGTTTCGAGCGGGCCGCCGCGCAGATGGCCATCGGCGAGGTCTACAACCTGCGCATCCACCACGACGACGTTCTCCAGCCGGTGCTGCGCTTCCTGAAGGTCCTGGAGATCGACGGCCTCGGCCCCGAGGGCCTGAAGGCCCAGGAGGAGCTCGGCCTGTTCATGAACGGCCTGGACGCGGAAGCCCTGAAGTTCGACGAGAAGCTGGCGGCACGCAAGGCACGGATGGCGGCCCGGGCCGGAGGCTGATCCCCGCACACCGGGCGGAGCCCGGCCGGATCACCCGCTGCTCAGTGCGGGGTACGCCGGAGCTGGAGCCGCTCCTTCTCGGACAGTCCGCCCCACACGCCGAAGCGCTCGTCGTTCGCGAGGGCGTACTCGAGACAGGCGGAGCGCATCTCGCACATGCCGCAGATGCGCTTCGCCTCACGCACCGAGCTGCCCGGCTCGGGAAAGAAGAACTCGGCCCCGGTCTGTGCGCACAGGGCCTGGGCCTGCCAGGCGGTGGCGGCCGGGGTGATCGTCTGGAAGTGCATGGTCCCGAGCATTCCGTGCGGCGAAAAACGTTCGATCAACGCGGGATCAACGCCGCGTCCGAGGGCCGCCGGCCGCCTCGATGGTGACCGTGCGGACAAGCCGGCGCACGGCGGCGCGCAGAGGGGTGCGGAAACGAGGCGGATGCCCTGCGTCGCCGTGGTGACGGCACGGCGTGGTTCCCGCGGCGATTGTCAGTGGGCGGTGCAAGACTCGGCACTGCACGCAACGGGTCCCCTTTCATGAGGAGGGCGAGGATGCTCACCACCCGTTATGTCAACGGCGCTCCCAACTGGATCGACCTCGGCACGACCGACATCGAGGGCGCCACTTCCTTCTACGGCGGTCTCTTCGGCTGGCAGTTCCAGTCGGCGGGCCCCGAGGCCGGCGGCTACGGCTTCTTCCAGCTGGACGGCAGGACGGTCGCCGGCGGGATGCAGAACCCCGCGGAGCAGGGCCCGCCGTCCTGGACCGTGTACTTCCAGAGCGCGGACGCCGCGGCCACGGCCAAGGCCGCCGAGCAGGCGCACGGCAGCGTGCTCGTGGAGCCCATGGATGTGATGGGCCAGGGCCACATGGCGATCCTCGCGGACTCGAAAGGGGCGCCGTTCGGCATCTGGCAGCCGGGGCAGCTGGGGGGCGTGGACGTACTCAACGAACCCGGCTCGCTGTGCTGGCTGGAGCTCTACACGCCGGACCTCCCGGCCGCCGCCGGGTTCTACAACGCGGTGCTCGGCTGGGAGACCTCGTCCGTCAGCTTCCCCGGCGGCTCGTACACGTGCGTGAACCCCGCCCGCGAGGGGGAGGATGCCATGTTCGGCGGCCTGGTTGCACTGGCCGACGATCCCACGGAGGCGGGGTCGGACCCCTACTGGCTGCCGTACCTGGAGGTCACCGACACGGACGCCACGGTCGCCACGGCCCAGGAACTGGGCGGCAGTGTCCGGATGCCCGCGACGGACGTGCCCGACGTCGGCCGCATCGCCAAGCTCACCGACCCGTACGGCGCCCGCTTCGCGGTGATCAGGAGCGCCGCCCCACAGCAGAGCTGACCGTTCCTATGGACTGAGCGGGAGTGAGTCCTGTTGCCAGGATTCATGCTCAGCCGAACGCCCCGAACGGTGTTGGGCGTTCTGGTTGCCCGCGTTCGCTCCACAGTCCGGCGGCACGCATCGTGTGCGTGGTCCGGGAATGCGGGGGCGGGCTCCCTCACGCCCAGGGGTGCCCCATCCGGCCTGGACGGTCCGATGCCCCACGCGATCGCTCTGGTCGGGTGGGGGCGGTGTCGTCCGTCGCCGGATCGGGTGCCCTTG
>NZ_JBHXVG010000047.1:0-50833 GCF_042672405.1 Streptomyces sp. NPDC127197
GTCACATTCCGAACCCGGAAGCTAAGCCTCACAGCGCCGATGGTACTGCAGGGGGGACCCTGTGGGAGAGTAGGACACCGCCGAACAATCTTTGAGAAAACCCCCGTGCCGTCCGGCACGGGGGTTTTCTGCGTTTAGGGTCGAGGTTATGCGCTATGACTTGGTCATCTTCGACAACGACGGGGTTCTCGTCGACAGCGAGCCCATCTCCAACCGGCTCCTGGCCGCCTATCTCACCGAGCTCGGGCATCCGACCTCGTACGAGGACTCCCTGCGCGACTACATGGGCGCCGCCATGCATCGCGTACACGATCTGGTGGAGGAGCGGACCGGGGAGCGGCTGCCGGTGGACTTCGATGATGTCTTCCATGGGCGGGTGTTTGCCGCCTTCGAGCGGGAGTTGACGGCGGTGGGTGGGGCCGTGGACGTGCTGGAGAAGCTGGCGGCGGACGGGGTGCCGTACTGTGTCGCGTCCTCCGGGAGCCATGCGCGGATTCGGGTGGGGCATCGGGCGGCCGGGCTGGACCGGTGGTTCGACGAGGAGCGGATCTTCAGTTCGGAGGATGTGGGGCGGGGGAAGCCGGCGCCGGACCTGTTTCTGTACGCGGCGGAGCGGATGGGGGTCGCGGCGGAGCGGTGTGTCGTCGTCGAGGACAGTCCGCTGGGGGTGCAGGCGGCTCTGGCGGCCGGGATGGATGTGTACGGGTACACGGCCATGACGCCGGCGGCGCGGCTTGCAGGGGCGACCGGACTCTTCGGTGGAATGGGGGAGTTGCTGGAGCTGCTGGTGTGAGCAGTCCGGCCGGCCGCCCAGGCTAACTTGAGGGAAATTCATCTTTGGCTGGATATACCCAGCGGTACACCGGGGCCCTACGCTCGCCGCCATGACTGATGTGCTGCGGCGCGGTAGGGCTTCGTTGGCGTTCGGCTTCTTTGCTCAGGGCGTGGCGTTTGCCCTGCTGGTGACGCGGATTCCGGCCATCCAGGACCGGTACGGAGTGTCGGATGCACTGCTGCCGGCCTTCCTGGCCGCCGTGCCGGTGCTGGCCGGTGTCGGGAGTGTGGCGACCGAGCGGCTGGTGAAGCGCATACCGCCAAGTCGGATGCTGCGGTGGTCGCAGCCGGTCGTGCTCCTGGCGCTGCTCGGGGTGGGCCTGGGGGAGCGGATGGTCGAGCTGGCGGTCGCGCTCGGCGTGTTCGGGCTGGCCGTGGGGGCGCTCGACGCCTCGATGAACATGCTCGGGGTGAGTCTGCAGCGGTCGTACGGGCGCAGCATCATGCTCGGGTTTCATGCTGCGTACAGCCTCGGGGGGATTGTGGGGGCTTCGCTGGCGTGGGTCGGGGCGCACTGGGATCTGGCGTTGGCCGTGTCGTATCTGCCGGTTGTGGTGGTGTTGTTGCCGGCTGCCCTGGTGGGGAGCCGGTGGTACGTCGACGGGGAGGGTGCCGGGGCAGCGGATGGTGGGGATGAGAACACGGCCGGGGGTGTCGTCTTCAAGGCGCTGTTGCCGTTGTGTCTGGTGATGACCTTCGCGTACATCGGGGATGCGACGGTCTCCAACTGGAGTGCGAAGTATCTGCAAGATGTGCTGGGGAGTTCGGAGCAGCTGGCGACGGTTCCGTACAACGTCTACATGGTGACCACGTTGGTGGGGCGGGCCGTGGGGGACTTCGGGGTGCGGCGGTTCGGGGCCGTGGGGGTCGTACGGGGTGGGGCGGTCGTGGCGGCGGTGGGGTTCGCCGTGGTGGCCGGGGCGCCTGGGGCGTGGGTCGGGATGATCGGGTTCACCTTGCTCGGGCTGGGGCTGTGTGTGCTCGTACCGCAGACGTTCGCGGCGGCGGGGCGGCTGTTTCCCGGGGCTTCGGATGCGGCTGTCGCGCGGCTCAATGTCTTCAACTACGTCGGGTTTCTGATCGGTTCGCCGTTGGTGGGGGCGTTGGGGGACGCATGGAGCTATCGCGGGGCGATGCTCGTACCGATGGTGTTGGTGCTGGTGACACTCGTGTACGCCCGTTCGTTCGCTGCTCAACCGGACCGATACGGTGGCGGGCATGAGCGGCCGCGCACAGCTGATGTGGGATGACGCAGTAACGGGTTACAACTTCGGGCCGGACCATCCGATGGATCCGGTCCGGCTGGCTCTGACCCGGAGACTGGTCGAGGCGTTCGGGCTCGATCGCGAGGTGGACGTCGTGGCGGCCAAGGCGGCCGGGGAGTCGACGTTGCGCCTTGTCCACCGGGCGGACTACATCCAGGCGGTGAAGGCGGCGTCGGTGGATCCCGGGGCGGCCGACCAGTCGTACGGGCTGGGGACGTTGGACGATCCTGCGTTCGCCGGGATGCACGAGGTGTCGGCGCTGATCGCGGGGCAGTCGGTGGGGGCCGCGGAGGCCGTCTGGCGCGGGGAGGCGCTGCATGCGGTGAACTTCGCGGGCGGGCTGCATCATGCGATGCCGGCGGGGGCGTCTGGGTTCTGCATCTACAACGATGCGTCGCTGGCGATCGCGCGGTTGTTGGAGTTGGGGGCCGAGCGGGTCGTGTACGTGGATGTCGATGTGCATCACGGGGACGGGGTGCAGGCGGCGTTCTGGGAGGATCCGCGGGTTCTGACGATCTCGCTGCACGAGCATCCGCGGACGTTGTTTCCGCAGACCGGGTGGCCGGAGGAGACGGGGGCGGAGTCGGCGGAGGGGAGTGCGGCGAATGTCGCGCTGCCGGCGGGTACCGGGGACGCGGGATGGTTGCGGGCGTTTCATGCGGTGGTGCCGGAGCTGATCGCTGATTTTCGGCCGCAGGTGCTGGTGACTCAGCATGGGGCCGATACGCATTTCGAGGATCCGTTGGCGCATTTGGCGGTGTCGCTGGATGCACAGCGGGCGGTGCAGGTCGCCTGTCATGAGTTGGCGCATGAGTACGCCGGGGGGCGTTGGGTGGCGCTGGGTGGGGGTGGGTACGCGGTGGTGGATGTGGTGCCGCGGTCCTGGACTCATCTGGTGGGGATTGCGGCGGGGCGGGCTGTGGAGCCGGAGGCGGTGATTCCGGAGGGGTGGCGGCAGGAGGTTTTTGCTCGTACGCGGCAGTTGGCGCCGATGCGGATGACTGATGGGCGGTGGCCTGTGGTGTGGGGGGAGTGGGAGGCGGGGTACGACCCTGCGGATCGGTTGGATCAGGCGGTGTTGGCTGCGCGGCGGGCGGTGTTTCCGTTGCGGGGGTTGTTGGCGTAGGGGTTCGTTGGCCTGGGTGCTGGGTGCTGGGTGCTGGGTGCTGGGTGCTGGGTGCTGGGTGCTGGGCGGGGGTGGGGTGCCGGGGTGCCGGGCGTGGGGGCTCGGTGGGGTGGGTCTCGCAGCCCGCGCTGACGGGGTGCCGCCCGCGCCCACCCGTGCCGCCCTGGGCGGCACGAATGCCCGCGGATTGACGCGGTGGCGGGTGTCGTCCGCGCCCGCCCGTGCTGCCCTGGGCGGCGCGAATGCCCGCGGATTGACGGCGGCGGCGTGAATGCCCGCGGATTGACGGGGGTTACGCCAACTGTGCGGTGTTTTTCGCGTTTTCGCGGTGGTCGTCGGGGTCCATCCGTCACGATCACCCCATGGTGACCGTCGGAGCTCTCCGTGCGCATCTTCTGGCTGCCCGGCTTGCCGGGGTTGTGGCGACCTCGCGGGAGGAGAGTCTTCGTAGTTACCGGTTGTTCGCTGCTCGGGATCCTCGGGTGCTGATCGGGATCGACCCCGAATGGTCATGGGGGCAGCGGGACTTGATCGGGTTGATGGCCGACAAGTGTGGGGTCTCGGCCGATCCTCGACATGTCTCCGGTCAGGACGTGATCGATCCGGAGCGGACGCTGGTCGCACTTGAGGCGTTCGCGGAGCGGCTCGCCCTGGTTGCCCGGCGTGGGGCTCCGGTGCTGCTCGGCACCGGGCATCCGCACCGTTTGCTCGGCTTCTACGCCGCCTTGGCGGACGCGCTGTCGGCGGCTGGATGTGCCGTACTCACACCGGCGAAGGGTCGCTGTGTCGACATAACGACCCGGTTCGGTCTACGCACGTACAACCTCGATTACGTGCAGGGTGTCGCGTTGGTGCGGGAACCCGGCGCTCCGGGCCCCGGTTGTGCGACCGGCGCACACACCCATTCGCCGCTCCCGGTTCGGACCGCGCTGGCCGCGATCGCCGAGGCCGGCGGGCCGCTGCCGGAGCTGGTGATCGGGGACCACGGCTGGGTCTGCGGAGCAGGTCAGCTGGGGTTGGAGGCCATCGGGCTGGCCGATACGGACGACCCCGCGCTCTTCGTCGGTGAGGCCGAGGGGCGCGTGTCTGTCGTCGTTCCACTTGATGACGCTGTGCGGTCTGATTACTACCGACCGCTTACCCGCTACGTACTCAATCGGGCGTGTCTGTCACAGTAGGCCGCCGATGGGTGCACCTCTTCCCCACTCGCATCACCCGCCCCTACATTGGGGAGTGAGCACGCAACGACGAAGAGTCACCGGAAGGGGAAGCCGGTGGCCGTCGAGTGCGGAAGGTTCAGGTGTGTCATGGCTGCAGCTGGCGAGAGGCCTCTGAACGAGGTTCAGTTCCTTACCGTGGCGGAGGTCGCCTCGGTGATGCGAGTGTCGAAGATGACCGTGTACCGGTTGGTGCACAGCGGTCATCTGCCCGCGATCCGGGTGGGGAGGTCCTTCCGAGTCCCGGAGCAAGCGGTACACGAGTACCTCCGCGAGAGCTACGTGGGGGTGGAAACCGCCTGACGGCGATCCGGGGGGATCGAGTACAGGGCACTTTCGATCTCCCCGGAGCCTCGATTACGACCTCAGCGCTCGGGCGGGTAGGCTAGCCCCTCGTAGGTCGTGTGGGCCCATGGCGCCCAAACACCGAGTGATGAGAAGTGAGCGAGGGTAGTCGTGGGCTCTGTTATCAAGAAGCGGCGCAAGCGGATGGCCAAGAAGAAGCACCGCAAGCTGCTCAAGCGCACGCGCGTTCAGCGTCGTAACAAGAAGTAGTACGGCGCACTGCAACGCCGCGAAAGCGTGTCTGTGGCCCTCCACCACACCCGGTGGGGGGCCACACGCATATCCCCGGACGGACAGACCGCATACGTCCGCCCGAGCACAGGTGACCGGCCCTGGTCGTACGACTGGGGGTTCTCGTCACTTGTTGCTTCGGGCAGTCATCACAGCGCAACATCAACCCGCTAAGTTGGCGAGCACACGGGGAACCCGGCAGGGACGAGGGCTGGAAGGAAGGCGCTGATCTTGGGCAAGGTCGTGCTCGTGACCGGAGTGGCCCGTCAGCTGGGGGGCCGGTTCGTACGACGGATCCAGCGCGACCCGGAAGTGGACCGGGTCGTCGCCGTGGACGCGGTACCGCCCGAGCACCATCTGGGTGGCGCCGACTTCATCCGCGCGGACATCCGGCAGCCCACCATTGCGCGCGTGCTGGCCGAGACGGCCGCCGACACGGTCGTCCACATGGACGTCACGGCCACCGCGCTGGGCAGCGGCAGCCGGGCCACGGTCAAGGAGACCAACGTCATCGGGACGATGCAGTTGCTGGGCGCCTGCCAGAAGTCCCCCACCGTCAAGCGGCTGGTGGTGAAGTCCAGCACCAACGTCTACGGTTCGGCCCCCCGCGACCCGGCCGTGTTCACCGAGACGACCCCGCCCAAGTCCCTGCCCAGCGGCGGCTTCGCCAAGGACACGGTGGAGGTCGAGGGGTACGTACGCGGCTTTGCGCGCCGCCGGCCCGACGTGGCGGTGTGCGTGCTGCGGTTCGCCAACATCCTCGGGCCGAGCGCCGACTCGCCGCTCGCCTCGTACTTCTCGCTGCCGGTGATGCCGACGGTGTTCGGCTACGACCCACGGCTGCAGTTCGTGCACGAGGACGATGTGATCGAGGTGCTGCGGATCGCCTCGCACGAGCCTCGGCGGGGCACTCTGAACAGCGGCACCTTCAACATCGCCGGCGACGGCGTCCTGCTGCTCTCCCAGTGCTCCAGGCGGCTCGGCCGCCCCACGGTGCCCTTGCTGCTGCCCGCGGTCACCTGGGCGGGCACCCTGGTGCGTACGCTGGGAATGACGGACTTCTCACCGGAGCAGTTCCGGTTGCTGACCCACGGCCGGGTGGTGGACACGACCCAGATGCGCGAGACGCTCGGTTTCCGACCGAAGCACACCACTGCAGAAACGTTCGCGGACTTCGCGCGCAGCCGCGGACCCGGACTCCTGCCGCCGGAGGCCCTTGCGGGGGCCGTCGACCGGATCGCCGCGCTGCCCATCGCGGGCGGCGGTCACCCCCCGACGCAGAGCGCCAACTGAGGAGCGCAACAACGATGGCGGACGCCAAGGTCATTCCGTTCGACGACGACCGGTCCCGCGGGAGCGCCGTGCAGCGGCCGTCGCGACGCCGGAGTGCGGGGAGCCGGCGGGGCGGCGGGGTCGGTGAGGGCCATGAGGTCGGTGAGGTGCAGGCCCTGCCCAGCCGGGCACATGCACAGGATGATGGACCTGTGCCTCGTGAGAAACAGCGGGAACAGCTGGACCACCTGCAACAACAGGAACGCCCGGACCAGCCCCACCAAGCCGCGCAGGAGCCGTCCGCCGCGGACGGTCTGGAGCGGCGCATCGCGGGCGGCCTGGCCTTCCTGCGCCGCCGCCTCACCGGCGACTACGAGGTCGACGACTTCGGCTACGACGCCGAACTCACCGACAATGTCCTGATGTCCCTGCTGCGCCCGGTGTACGAGAAGTACTTCCGGGTCGAGGTGAAGGGCATCGAGAACATCCCCTCCGAAGGCGGCGCCCTGATCGTCGCGAACCACTCCGGCACGCTGCCGCTGGACGGCCTGATGATGCAGGTCGCCGTCCACGACCACCACCCGGCGGGCCGGCACCTGCGCCTCCTCGCCGCGGACCTGGTGTTCGTCCTGCCGGTCGTCAATGAACTCGCCCGCAAGCTCGGCCACACCCTCGCCTGCGCCGAGGACGCCGAACGCCTCCTCAGGCAGGGCGAACTGGTCGGGGTGATGCCGGAGGGATTCAAGGGCATCGGCAAGCCGTTCAGCGAGCGGTACAAGCTGCAGCGCTTCGGCCGTGGCGGTTTTGTCTCCACGGCTCTCCGGCGGGGCGCGCCGATCATCCCGTGCTCGATCGTCGGGGCCGAGGAGATCTACCCGATGCTGGGCAACGCGAAGACCGTGGCTCGCCTGCTGGGCTTCCCGTACTTCCCGCTGACGCCGACGTTTCCGTGGCTGGGTCCGCTGGGTGCGGTTCCGCTTCCGACGAAGTGGACGATTCAGTTCGGTGAGCCGATTCCGACGGGTGGTTATCCGCCGGAGGCAGCCGAGGATCCGATGCTGATGTTCAATCTGACCGATCAGGTCAGGGAGCAGATCCAGCACACGCTGTACAAGTTGCTGGTGCAGCGCCGGTCGGTCTTCTTCTGACCGAGGTGGGTGTACGACAACGGGGACGCCCCTCCTGGGAAGGGCGTCCCCATCGTCGTACGGCCTCCTACTCGGCGTCCTCGCCTTCGATGCCCAGGCCGGGCAGCAGGCCCGGGAGCAGCGGTGGGAGGGTGACGTCGGGCTCGGTGGTCGGTGGCTTGGTCGGGGACGGGGAGCCGCTGCCGGTGTCCTTCGGGGGGTCGAGCAGGCCGCCGGTGTTGCCGCCGAGCAGGCCGTCGTCCTCGCTGTCGGAGTCGGCGGACCGGCTCGGGCCGTCGGTGCCGGTGCGCCCGGCGTCGGAGGAGCCGCTGCCGGTGCTGGGCGCTGTGGATCGTCCGGATTCGGCCGAACCCGGAGACTGCGCGGTGCCGGAGCCGCTCCGGCCGCCGTCCTCGCCGCCGCCCTGAGCCGGGGACTGCGGGAGCAGGGACTGCAGCGGGGCGACCTCCTGCTCTATGGCGTCGAACACCGACGACACCTGTTCGCTGACGTCCCCCAGTTGGACGGGCAGCCGGTCGCGCAGGGCGCCCCAGGTGTCGCGGTTCGAGCGGGAGAAGGAGGAGAGGGCCTGGATGGGCGCCAGCGAGTCGGGGTCGCGCTGGTAGGCCGCGCTCAGCAGGCGGTGGCCCTCGGAGGCGTCGTGCCGCATGCCGGACAGGGCGCGGCGGACCTCGCCCAGGGACTCGTGGTCGAGGGGGCCGCTGCGGTCGCGCTCCATCAGGCGGCGGGCTTCGTTCAGGCGGGTGGAGGCCTGGTCGAGGTACGCCTGTCCGCGCTCGTCGTCGCCGTTGGTGAGGCCGAGTTTGAAGTCCTCGATGCCGCGCTTGAGGCCGTACAGCGAGTCGCCGGGCAGGGCGTCACCGCTGGCGGCGGCGACTCCGCCGAAGGCGCCCGCGGCGACACCGACGCTGAGTCCACCCGCGGTGAGGCCCTTGGCCAGTCGCGTACGGGGCCGCAACTTCCCGAGCGGGGTTGCCCGGTGTGCGCCGCGGCCCCGGAAGCGCCCGCCCGTCTCCCGCCCCCGCCCTTCTGCGGAAGTCGCTGCGCTCCCTCTTTTTTGTTCGGGCAGCGCGGGGTCGGTCGCCTCGCCGCCCTCCTGCAGCATGGCCTCGAACTGGGCCACGAGCTGCGCTCGCTGGACGACCTTGACCTCGGGGTCCAGCTCCGGCTTGGGCAGCTCATCGAGACCGGCCGCTAGGGCCAACAGGCGGCCCTGCTCGGTCCGTTCCGCAGCAGCCGGGGCCGGTTCGGCTTCCTCGGACTGCTCGGCCACAGTGCCCCGCTCGGACTGCTCCTCCAGGGCCTGGGCGAAGGCGTTCGCCCGCCGGTGCGCCGATACGTTCGCGATCACTGGCGGCACCTCCTCTCGTCATGACGGTCGACTCCCCAGGGGGTCCTGAGGGTTGCACGCCCTGACCGCAACCACACGAACGAGGGATCGGAGTCGGCCAGGGAGTGACCACAGGGAGCCTGCATCCCGCACAACGAGCGGCGCGGCACTTCGGTTACGGACGGCGGATGAGTGGACCGTGAACTCAACAGAGCTTCACCGTTGGTGAGTTGGGGATTGCAGAGCGTATGGCTTCGGTGCGTGCGGGAGGCCGTTCGTCGTGGCCGCGTGCATGGCTGTCAGCGTGCGTCGTCCGGCAGGAGCCGGGCGAGGGTGCGTACGGCGCGGTACTGGAGGGTCTTGATGGCGCCCTCGTTCTTGCCCATCACGCGGGCGGTCTCGGCGACGGAGAGGCCCTGGAGGAAGCGGAGTGTCACGCACTCCTGCTGCTGGGGGTTGAGCCGGCGTACGGCGTCGAGGAGTGCGGCGTTGGAGAGGGACTCCAGGACGGAGTCCTCGGGGGAGCGTTCGACCTCGTTGGCGTCGAGCATCTCGCCGGTGGTCACCTCGAGGCGGAAGCGGCTCGACTTGAAGTGGTCGGCGACGAGGTTGCGGGCGATGGTGACGAGCCAGGCGCCGAAGTCGCGGCCCTGCCAGGTGAAGGTGCCGATCCTGCGCAGGGCGCGCAGAAAGGTCTCACTCGTGAGGTCCTCGGCGGTCGCCTTGCCCCCCACGCGGTAGTAGATGTAGCGGTAAACGGTGTCGCTGTACTGGTCGTAGAGGCGGCCGAAGGCGTCGGCCTCGCCGGCCTGGGCGCGCTCCACGAGGTCCATCATCCGGGCGCTGTCACTGTCGGCGGCCGGGCGGCGTGCGGTGGCCGCGCCGGCCGGGCGGCCTCGTCTGCCGACCGCGGCGCTGCCGTCGGCCAGTGCGTAGCACGGGCCCAGCGGCGCGGCGGTGGTGAATGCGGGGACGGCGTACGCGGTGGGGACGAAGCCGCGCAACAGGTCTTGGACCCTTGCGCGCAGCGTAGCCAGGCCCGAGGCGTCAACCCCGACGTGTGGGTACACGGGACTCCCAGAGGCAGAGCTTCCATCACGTGCAGTGCGGGACCTTTCACCCGTCGTGGCGACGGAGGGGTACCGGTTTGCGTCTGAGGAGAATAACGCTTCGTGCAGGCGCTGCTACGCCCAGTTGCTCAAATCATCGATTACGTCGCTTCTGTAACCGAATGACGCTCGGTCAGGTGCCGCAGAATGAACGGTTGTTGATTGGAAGGGTTCGGGTTTGGGGTGGGTAAGGGGCGTGTTGTGGTCGGGTGGGGGTGGGGGGACTGGTTGGGGGGTTGGGTGGGTACGGGAATTGGATTGGCCGGTGTTTCGGGTGCGCCCGGGCGTTGCGGCGGTGTCGGGGCGGGGGTTTTCGGGTGCGCGGCGTCAGGGTTGGGCGGGGGTGTCCAGGTGCCCGGCGTCAGGGCCGGGCGGGATGGGTTGCGCAGCCCGGCGCTGGCGGGGTGCCGCCCGCGCCCACCCGTGCCGCCCTGGGCGGCACGAATGCCCGCGGACTGACGAGGTGGCGGGTGCATCCGCGCCCCAAAGGGGCGCAGGGAACTGCGCGACCAGCCACGACGCACCCGCAGGTGGTGTACCCGGCTTCCGGCGGAGCGCTATCGGCGGCGGCGGTGGAGGGCGATGGCTGCTGCTGTGCCGCCTGCTACGGCGCCCACGCCTGCTGCTGCCGGGATGCCGACCTTGGCCGCCTTGCGGCCCGTGCGGTAGTCGCGCAGGCGCCAGTCCTTTTCCCGGGCGTGTTTGCGGAGCTTGCTGTCCGGGTTGATCGCGTAGGGGTGGCCCACCAGGGACAGCATGGGGATGTCGTTGTGGGAGTCGCTGTACGCGGCGCAGCGGGAGAGGTCCAGGCCCTCCGCGGCGGCGAGGGCGCGGACGGCCTCCGCCTTGGCCGGGCCGTGCAGGGGTTCGCCGACGAGCTTGCCGGTGTACACGCCGTCCACCGACTCCGCCACCGTGCCCAGGGCGCCCGTGAGGCCGAGGCGGCGGGCGATCACCTGTGCGATCTCCACCGGGGCCGCCGTGACCAGCCACACCCGCTGGCCGGCGTCCAGGTGCGCCTGGGCCAGTGCGCGCGTACCCGGCCAGATGCGCTCGGCCATGTACTCGTCGTAGATCTCCTCGCCGATGGACTGCAGCTCGGCGACCCGGTGGCCCTTCACGATGGAGAGGGCGGACTCGCGGACGTCCTGCATGTGGTCCGGGTCCTCGAACCCGGCCAGCCGGAACCACGCCTGCTGCCAGGCGAACTTGGCGAGGTCGCGGGTCTCGAAGAACTTCCGCTTGTACAGGCCGCGGCCGTAGTGGAACAGCGCGGCGCCCTGCATCACGGTGTTGTCCAGGTCGAAGAACGCGGCGGCCTTGTCGTCCCCGCGCACCGGGAATTCCGGCTCCTCGGCGGGGGTGACCTGCGTGGACTTGCGCGCGGCCTCCGCCGACGCCTCGCCTGCCAACACGCTCCGCGCCGTGGCGGAGCGCCTACGGGGAGTGAGCCATCCGAGAGCGGCCATGGCGTGAGCATAGCCATTCTGTGCGGCAGTTCCGGAGTCGGCAGGTTGGAACGCTGTGAACTCTCCGCGACCGTGCCGTTAAACAAGCGGCCGCCGCGGCGCGAGAATGGCCGACATGAGTCCCATCTTTCGGCGGAAGGCCGCCCCGGCTCCCCAGGACCGGCTCGTCACCCTCGTCCGTAAACCCGGTTGTCATCTGTGTGACGACGCACAGGTCGTGATCGAGAAAGTCTGCGGTGACCTCGGCGTGTCGTGGGAGCAGAAGGACATCACCGAGGACAAGGAACTCCATGACAAGTACTGGGAGCAGATTCCGGTCGTCCTGGTGGATGGCCGGCAGCACACGTTCTGGCGCGTGAACGAGGACCGGCTGCGCAAGGCACTGACCGAGTAGTCCAAAACGGCCGGAACGTCACCTGGGATCGACGGCGTCTTGGTCTCGGGGGCGGGAATCGTTGAGGAGAGTGTTCGGTTTTGGCCCCCGCATGTCTGCGCGTGACCCCGGTCACGTTGGCCGGACAAATCGGACACCATCTTTGTGCACGCGTTCACAAAGACATAGCCTGCTTTCGACGGGGCGGTCAGGGAACGTATGACCGCCTGCAGCCCCGCTCTACCCGCAGGAGCACCGTGGCAACTGGCCGAACTCACCGACCGGCGACCCGTAGCCGAGGGATTCCCGAGGCCACCGTCGCCCGGCTTCCGCTGTACCTCCGCGCCCTCACCGCGCTCTCCGAGCGCTCGGTACCCACGGTGTCCTCCGAGGAACTCGCGGCGGCGGCGGGGGTCAACTCCGCGAAGCTGCGCAAGGACTTCTCGTACCTGGGCTCCTACGGGACGCGTGGCGTGGGATACGACGTCGAGTATCTCGTCTACCAGATCTCCCGTGAACTCGGCCTGACCCAGGACTGGCCGGTAGTGATCGTCGGCATCGGTAACCTCGGCGCCGCGCTCGCCAACTACGGCGGCTTCGCCTCCCGTGGCTTCCGGGTCGCCGCGCTGATCGACGCCGATCCCGAGATGGCCGGAAAGCAGGTCGCCGGGATCACCGTCCAGCACAGCGACGACATGGAGCGGATCATCTCGGAGAACGGCGTCTCCATCGGGGTCATCACCACCCCGCCGGGCGTCGCCCAGCAGGTCTGCGAGCGGCTGGTGGCCGCCGGGGTCACCTCCATCCTGAACTTCGCGCCGACCGTGCTGTCGGTGCCGGACGGCGTCGACGTGCGCAAGGTCGACCTCTCCATCGAGCTGCAGATCCTCGCCTTCCACGAGCAGCGCAAGGCGGGCGAAGAGGCCGCGTCCGACGGTGGCGTCCCGGCCGCCGTCGCCCGCAAGCAGTCCGCCGACAAGGGGCCCGACGGGGACGTACCCGCCGTGATGCCGGCATGAGTCTCCTCGTCGTCGGGCTGAGTCACCGCAGCGCTCCGGTCAGCGTCCTGGAGCGGGCGGCACTGACCGCGGACGGCCAGATCAAGCTGGCCCAGGACACGGTCGCCGCCGAGCCCGCTACCGAGGCCGCGGTCCTCGCCACCTGCAACCGCATCGAGCTGTACGCCGACGTGGACAAGTTCCACGCCGGTGTCGCCGAGCTGTCCACGCTGCTCGCCCAGCACAGCGGTGTCGGCCTGGACGAGCTCACGCCCTACCTGTACGTGCACTACGAGGACCGGGCCGTCCACCACCTGTTCACGGTGGCCTGCGGGCTGGACTCGATGGTCGTCGGCGAGGGGCAGATCCTCGGCCAGATAAAGGATTCGCTCGCCCGGGCGCAGGAGCTGCACACCGCCGGGCGGCTGCTCAACGACCTGTTCCAGCAGGCGCTGCGGGTCGGCAAGCGTGCCCACTCCGAGACCGGCATCGACCGCGCCGGCCAGTCCCTGGTCACGTTCGGCCTGGAGCAGCTGGCCTCCGGCGGGGCTGTCGAGAAGTGGGCCCACGGCAAGCGGGCCCTGGTGATCGGCGCCGGTTCGATGTCCTCGCTGGCCGCCGCGACGCTCGCGCGTGCCGGGGTCGCCGAGGTCGTCATCGCCAACCGCACCCATGAACGCGCCGAGCGTCTCGCACAGATCCTCAACGAGGCCGACGACACGGACGTGCCGGCCCGGGCGGTACCGATGGAGTCGGTACGGGCCGAGCTGACACGTGCCGACATCGCCGTCTCCTGCACCGGCGCGACCGGGCTGGTCCTCGACGCCGAGGCGGTCGCCGCCGCGGTCGAGGGCCGTACGGGCCACGCCGTCGCCGTCGAGGAGAGCCACGAGGAGCGTCGTACGTCGACGAAGGCCGACGCACGGAAGACGCCGCTGCCGCCCGCCGGAGTCGGCGCCGACGAGGCCTGTCCGCTGGATCTGACGGCTCCGGGCTTCTCCGTGATGGGCGAGGCCGCCGTGGCCGGCATGGATGCGGCGACCCTGGAGCAGCACGCCGCCTGGGCCGCGGGCAGCGCCGTCGACCGGCGTGAGGCTGGGCGTCGTACGCCCGAGGCCGACCTCGAGCTGATCAGCGCGCTCGCCGCGACCGCGGCCACCGTCGGCCGGGTCCCCGAGCTCCGCAAGCCCGAGCCGGTCGCCGAGGTCCCGCGGCCGGAGCCGGTGCTCTTCCTGCTCGACCTCGCCATGCCGCGTGACATCGACGCCGCCGCGCACCGGCTGGCCGGGGTGCGGCTGGTGGACATCGAGTCGCTCGCCGAGGCCTCCGCGGACGCGCCGATGGCGGCCGACGTCGACCAGGTCCGGCGTATCGTCTCCGACGAGGTCGCCGCCTTCGGGGCGGCGCTGCGGGCCGCGCACATCACGCCCACCGTGGTCGCCCTGCGGACGATGGCCGCCGATGTCGTCGCCGGTGAGATCGCCCGGCTCGACGGGCGACTGCCCGGCCTGGACGACAAGCAGCGCAGCGAGATCCGGCAGGCGGTGCACCGCGTCGTGGACAAGCTGCTGCACGCGCCGACCGTACGGGTCAAGCAGCTCGCCGCCGAGCCCGGCGGCGCCGGGTACGCGGACGCGTTGCGCACCCTGTTCGACCTCGACCCCGAGACGGTGGCCTCCGTCTCCCGCGCCGAGGACAGCACCGAGAAGAACCGAGGGCCACAATGAGTGACAAGGCACTGAGGCTCGGAACCAGGCGCAGCAAGCTCGCCATGGCCCAGTCCGGGCTCGTGGCGGACGCCGTGAGCCAGGTGACCGGAAGGCCCGTCGAGCTCGTCGAGATCACCACGTACGGCGATGTCTCCCGCGAGCACCTCGCGCAGATCGGCGGCACGGGCGTGTTCGTGACCGCGCTGCGCGACGCGCTGCTCAGGGGCGAGGTCGACTTCGCGGTGCACTCGCTGAAGGACCTGCCGACCACGCAGCCCGCGGAGCTGGCGCTGGCCGCCGTACCCGAGCGCGAGGACCCGCGGGACGTGATCGTCGCCCGGGACGCGCTGAAGCTCACCGACCTGCCGCGCGGGGCGCGCATCGGCACCGGTTCGCCGCGCCGGATGGCGCAGCTGAACGCGTACGCGCGCAGCCACGGGCTGGACATCGAGACGGTCCCGATCCGCGGGAACGTCGACACGCGGATCGGATACGTCCGCGACGGCGAGCTCGATGCCGTCGTCCTGGCCGCCGCCGGACTGCACCGGATCGGCCGGATCGACGACGTGACCGACTTCCTGTCGGTCGACACGGTTCTGCCCGCCCCCGGCCAGGGGGCCCTGGCGATCGAATGCGCCGCGGACAACGCGGACCTGATCGCCGCGCTCGGTGAGCTCGACGACCCGTTCACCCGGGCCGCCGTGACCGCCGAACGGTCACTGCTCGCCGCCCTGGAGGCCGGTTGCAGCGCCCCTGTGGGCGCGTTGGCCGACTTGTTGGCCGACGGGCAGATTGTCAAGGAAATGCGCCTGCGCGGCGTCGTCGGCACGACCGACGGCACCCGGATGGTGCAGCTGTCCACCACCGGTCCCGTGCCCGAGACGCAAGACCGGGCAGTGGCGCTCGGCCGCGAACTCGCCGCCGAGATGCTCGCCCAGGGCGCGGCCGGTCTGATGGGGGAGCGAGCACAGTGAGCCCCACCACCCTTCCCGCCGCCGGTCCGGAACACGGGCACGTCACCTTCCTCGGTGCCGGACCCGGGGATCCGGGACTGCTGACTCTGCGAGCCGTCGAGGCGCTGGCGAACGCGGACGTACTCGTCGCCGAGCACGAGGTGCTCGACGTCGTACGTACGCACGCCAGACCTGGCGTCGCCGTCGTGAACACGGAGCCGGGTCCTTCTTCGGACCCCGTTCCGGGCACGGGCACGCCTCAGCTGACGGTTGTTGACGGCGCGTCAACAACCGCTGGGGTCCCCGCAGTGCGGGATGCCGCACATCTTGTCATGGAGGCCGCGCGGGGCGGCAGGCGGGTCGTCCGTGCGGTGTCCGGGGACCCGGGACTTGATACGTACGCCGCCGAGGAAATGCTCGCCTGCGCCGCGGCCGGTGTTCCCTTCGAGGTCGTCCCCGGTGTTGCGGCGGCGGTCGGTGTGCCCGCGTACGCGGGTGTGCCGCTGCGGGACGCGCAGGGCGCGGACGTCCGCTTCGTGGACGCGCGGACGGCGTCGGACCGGTGCTGGACGGAGGTGGGGGCGTCGGACGGGACGGTGGTCGTGTCGACGACCCTGGACTCCGTCGCCGCTGCCGCCGGGGAGCTGGTGTCGGCCGGGCGCAAGCCCGACACTCCGCTGACGGTGACCGTCGCCGGTACGACGACCCGGCAGCGGACCTGGACCGCCACCCTGGGAACCATCGCGCAGACGCTGAAGCAGGCGAAGGTGCTGCCGTCGCCGGAGGGCGGGCGGCCGGTGATAGCCGTGGTCGGTGAGCGTTCCGCCGCCGCTCAGCGGGAGCAGTTGTCGTGGTTCGAGTCCAAGCCGCTGTTCGGCTGGAAGGTGCTCGTGCCGCGGACCAAGGAGCAGGCGGCTTCGCTTTCCGACCAGCTGCGGTCCTACGGGGCCGTGCCGCACGAGGTGCCGACGATCGCCGTCGAGCCGCCGCGGACCCCGCAGCAGATGGAGCGCGCGGTCAAGGGGCTGGTGACGGGCCGTTACGAGTGGATCGCCTTCACTTCGGTCAATGCCGTCAAGGCCGTGCGGGAGAAGTTCGAGGAGTACGGGCTCGACGCCCGGGCCTTCGCGGGGATCAAGGTCGCCGCGGTGGGCGAGCAGACGGCGAAGGCACTCATCGCCTTCGGCGTGAAGCCGGATCTCGTGCCGTCGGGGGAGCAGTCGGCCGCCGGTCTGCTGGAGGACTGGCCGCCGTACGACCCCGTGTTCGACCCGATCGACCGGGTCTTCCTGCCGCGGGCCGACATCGCCACGGAGACACTGGTCGCCGGGCTGATCGAGCTCGGGTGGGAGGTCGACGACGTCACGGCCTACCGGACCGTGCGCGCGTCGCCGCCGCCGGCCGAGACGCGGGAGGCGATCAAGGGGGGTGGGTTCGATGCCGTGCTGTTCACGTCGTCGTCCACCGTGCGGAATCTGGTGGGTATTGCCGGGAAGCCGCACAACGTGACCGTGATCGCCTGTATCGGGCCGGCCACCGCGAAGACCGCCGAGGAGCATGGGCTGCGGGTGGATGTGATGGCTCCCGAGCCGTCCGTGCACAAGCTGGCGGAGGCGCTGGCCGACTTCGGCATGAAGCGGCGCGCTGCCGCGGTGGAGGCGGGGGATCCGGTGACGCGGCCCAGTGAGCGGCGGCCGGGGGCTCGGCGGAGGCGGACGACGTAGTCTTGCCCGGCGTTGGGGCTCGGGTGGGGTGGGTTGCGCAGCCCGGCGCTGCGGGGTGCCGCTGCGCCCACCCTCCCCCACTCTCGGCTTCGCTCGAGCGGGGGGACCCCCATCGCCCCAGCGGCACGACTGCCCGCAGCTACGGCAGCTGCGGGGGCGTGGGCCCCGACGTCCCGTCGGCAAAGGTGGGGGTCTGGCGGGCGTAGCGTAGGGCGTATGACGAAGTACGGATCCTTTCCCGGTTCGCGGCCGCGGCGGCTGCGAACCACTCCCGTCATGCGGCGCATGGTTGCCGAGACCCGGCTGCATCCGGCCGACTTCATCCTGCCCGCGTTCGTGCGGGAAGGTGTGAGCGAGCCGGTGCCGATCGCGGCGATGCCCGGGGTCGTGCAGCACACCCGGGACAGCCTGAAGAAGGCGGCCGTGGAGGCGGTGGAGGCCGGGGTCTCCGGGATCATGCTGTTCGGGGTGCCGGAGGAGTCGAAGAAGGACGCGGTCGGGACACCGGGGACCGACCCGGACGGGATCCTCCAGGTCGCGATCCGCGATGTGCGGGCCGAGGTCGGCGACGATCTGCTCGTCATGTCCGACCTGTGCCTGGACGAGACCATCGACCACGGCCACTGCGGAGTGCTCGACGAGCAGGGGCGGGTCGACAACGACGCCACCCTGGAGCGGTACGCCGAGATGGCCCAGGTGCAGGCCGACGCGGGCGCGCATGTCGTCGGGCCCAGCGGGATGATGGACGGGCAGGTCGGCGTCATCCGCGACGCGCTCGACCAGATCGGGCGCGAGGACGTGGCCATCCTCGCCTACACCGCCAAGTACTCGTCCGCCTTCTACGGGCCCTTCCGCGAGGCCGTCGCGTCCTCCCTCAAGGGCGACCGCAAGACGTACCAGCAGGACCCCGCCAACGTACGGGAGTCGATGCGCGAGCTGGCCCTCGACCTGGAGGAGGGGGCCGACATGGTGATGGTGAAGCCCGCCGGACCCTACCTCGACATCCTGGCGCGGGTCGCGGACGCCGTGGACGTGCCCGTGGCCGCCTACCAGATCTCCGGCGAGTACTCGATGATCGAGGCCGCCGCGGAGAAGGGCTGGGTCGACCGGGACCGGGCGATCCTGGAGACGCTGACCGGGATCAAGCGGGCCGGCGCGCAGAACATCCTCACGTACTGGGCCACCGAAGTGGCGCAGAAGCTGAGGTAGTCCGCGCATACGACGTCCCGCTGGGCGGCATCGAGAAGCCGGTGATGGTGCCGCTGGGCGGGCGGGGTGGCCCGGCCGGTGCGGTCAGTCCCACCAGAAGGACCAGATCTCCTGGTCGATCAGGTGATCGGCGTACGACCGCAGTCCGGGGGCGCTGCTCTGCAGGATGTTGTCCGGGCAGAACGCGAAGTGCTCGACGGCCACCGCCTCCGCCTCCGCCAGGGTGGCGGGCGGTGCCGCGACCGAGACGATCAGCTGGTCGAAGGTGAGCGCGACGACGCGTATGCCGAAGCGGTCCTCCCAGGAGCGGAGCACCGCGCAGAGGCGGGCCACGTCGTTCTCGTGGTTCAGCGGGCCCGACCAGCCGATCGCCGCCGGGATGTCCGCGCTACGGCGGGCGGGTACGAGGGCGAGGCGCGGCTCCTTCAGCCAGGAGCCGTCTGCCACCAGGAAGTCGGCTATCTCGGCGGCGAGTTCATCGGGATCGGGGTCGCCCGTGCCGCGGGCCGGCGCGGACGCCAGGCCCGGCCATTCGCCCTGCTCGGCCTCGTCCGCCGCGTACTCCTCCCAGTACTCGGCGAGTACGTCCTCCGGGTCGTGATCCCCCGCGTACGACATCTCGCCGGGCATCAACTCCCAGCTGTCCGGCCCTTCTTGGCTGCCGCCCACATCGACGAGCAGCGGGAGGAGCCCACCGGTCCGCCGGGCCGGTTCCAGCGCCGCCCAGGCACCGGCCGCCGCCGGTATGTCGGCATGCCACAGCAGCGGTTCGTGCCACTGCCCCTCGTCCGTCGCGTCGATCAGTCTCCCGGGCGGGAGTTCGAGCCCGAGGGCGCGGCCGGTGGGGTCGGAGGCCAGCTTCGGCAGCGGGTTGGGAAGAGTCGCCATGTCAGTGACTGTAGGCGCAGCCACTGACAATCGGACTTTGCGATCAGAGGCGCTCGGGGGTGCGGATGCCGAGCAGGGCCATGCCCTGGTGGAGGGTGCGGGCCGTGACGTCGCACAGGAACAGGCGGTTCTCTACCTGGGCCGGCGTCTCCGCCTTCAGGACCGGGCACTTGTCGTAGAACGTCGTGTACAGGGACGCCAGCTGGTAGAGGTACGCCGCCAGCTTGTGGGGGGCGTACTCCGCCGCCGCCTCCGCGACCGTCTCCGCGAACGCGTCCACGTGCAGGCCGAGGGCCCGCTCCGCCTCGTGCAGGTCCAGCTCGGGGTGCGCGGCCGGGCGTACCTCGCCGGCCTTGCGGAGGATCGACTGGATACGGGCGTACGCGTACTGGAGGTACACGCTCGTGTCGCCGTTCAGCGACACCATCTGGTCCAGGTCGAACTTGTAGTCCCGGTTCGCCGACGTCGACAGGTCCGCGTACTTCACCGCGCCGATGCCCACCTGGGCGCCGCGCTCGGCGATCTCCCCCTCGGACAGGTCCTGGGCCTTCTCCCGTACGACGGCCGAGGCGCGGTCGATCGCCTCGTCGAGGAGGTCGACCAGCTTGACCGTCTCGCCCTCACGCGTCTTGAACGGCTTGCCGTCCTTGCCGAGGACCGTGCCGAAGGCCAGCTGGTACGCCTTCACGTCGTCGTTCAGCCAGCCCGCCCTGCGGGCCGTCTCGAAGACCATCTTGAAGTGGAGGGACTGGCGGGCGTCCACGACGTAGATCAGGCTGTTCGCCTTCAGGTTGAAGACGCGGTCCCTGATCGCGGACAGGTCCGTCGCCGCGTAGCCGTAGCCGCCGTCGGACTTCTGGACGATCAGCGGGACCGGCTTGCCGTCCGGGCCCTTGATGTCGTCGAAGAAGACGCACAGGGCGCCCTCGGAGCGGACGGCGACGCCGGATTCCTCCAGGAGGCGGCAGGTCTCCGCGAGCATGTCGTTGTAGCCCGACTCGCCGACGATGTCCGCGTCCCGGATCTCCATGTCCAGCTTCTCGAAGACGGAGAAGAAGTAGATCTTCGACTCGTCGACGAACTTCTGCCACATGGCGAGCGTGTGCGGGTCGCCGGCCTGGAGGTCGACGACGCGGCGGCGGGCCCTGGTCTTGAACTCCTCGTCGGAGTCGAAGAACTTCCGCGCGGCCTTGTAGAGGCGGTCGAGGTTCGACATCGCCTCCTCACCGGTGACCTGGGCGTCCTTGTGGTCCAGCTCGTGCGGGTGCTCGTCCAGGTACTGGATGAGCATGCCGAACTGCGTGCCCCAGTCGCCGATGTGGTGGCGGCGGATCACGTTCTCGCCGGTGAACTCAAGGAGCTGGACGACCGAGTCGCCGATCACCGCGGAGCGGAGGTGGCCGACGTGCATCTCCTTCGCCACGTTCGGCTGGGCGTAGTCGATCACCGTCGTGCCGGGGTGCTCCGCGCGCGGCACACCCAGACGGCCCTCCGGGTCGGCGGCGCGGGCGGCGAGGTTGTCGGTGATCGCCTGGTCGGTGACCGTGATGTTGAGGAAGCCGGGGCCGGAGACCTCGACGTCCTTGATCACATCGCCGGTGGTGACCTGGGCGACGACCTGCGTCGCCAGCTCGCGCGGGTTCGCCTTCGCCTTCTTCGCGAGGGCCAGGATCCCGTTGGCCTGGAAGTCCGCCCGGTCGCTTCGTCGCAGCAGCGGGTCGACTCCGTCGGCTTCCGGGAGGGCGGAAGCGAGGGCGTCGGCGAGGTGCTGGTGGACGGAAGCGGTGAGGGACGTGACCGGGGCCATGGAGTGGGTGCCGTTCTCCTCGTGGGATGGATAGACACGGCCAGTATCCCATGGGGGGTAAAGGGGTTTTTCCGGGTGCCGTGAGCTGTGTGCCCCGGTGTGGGGGTGGGTCGCGCAGCCCGGCGCTGGCGGGGTGCCGCCTGCGCCCACCCGTGCCGCCCCAGCGGCACGACTGCCCGCAGCTGGGCGGGTGCGACTGCCCGCAGGCTCTCACCGCGGTGAAAAGGGGTTTTCGTGGATGCTCGGCTTGCTGGGAGAATGGAGCGGGCAGCCGTGTGACCGGGCCGGCTGCGGATGAGGAAAGAAGGACGTGCCGATCGTGGGTCAGAGCACCGAGACCACCGACTGGGTCTCCCGTTTCGCGGATGAGGTCATCGAGGAGTCGGAGCGTCGGGCCCCGGGCAAACCCGTTGTCGTCGCGTCCGGCCTGTCACCTTCCGGGCCCATTCACCTGGGGAACCTGCGCGAGGTCATGACGCCGCACCTGGTCGCCGACGAGATCCGGCGCCGGGGACACCAGGTCCGGCATCTCATCTCCTGGGACGACTACGACCGGTACCGCAAGGTGCCGGCCGGTGTCGCCGGGATCGACGAGTCCTGGGCCGAGCACATCGGCAAGCCGCTGACCTCCGTGCCCGCGCCGAAGGGCTCCGCCCACCCGAACTGGGCCGAGCACTTCAAGGCCGCGATGATCGAGTCGCTGGCCGAGCTGGGCGTGGAGTTCGACGGGATCAGCCAGACCGCGCAGTACACCTCCGGGGCGTACCGGGAGCAGATCCTGCACGCCATGAAGCACCGGGGCGACATCGACGCGGTGCTGGCCCAGTACCGGACCAAGCCCAAGGCCGGCGCCAAGAAGTCGCAGAAGCCCGTCGACGAGGCCGAGCTGGAGGCCGAGGAGGGGTCCGGCGCCGCGTCCGAGGACGACGGCAGCTCCGGAACCGCCGGGTACTTCCCGTACAAGCCGTACTGCGGCAACTGCGAGAAGGACTTCACCACCGTCACCTCCTACGACGACACCACCACCGAGCTGACGTACGCCTGCACGGTCTGCGGCTTCTCCGAGACCGTCCGGCTGAACGAGTTCAACCGCGGCAAGCTGGTCTGGAAGGTCGACTGGCCGATGCGGTGGGCGTACGAAGGGGTCATCTTCGAGCCGAGCGGTGTCGACCACTCGTCTCCGGGGTCGTCCTTCCAGGTCGGCGGGCAGATCGTCGGGATCTTCGGCGGCAAGCAGCCGATCGGGCCCATGTACGCGTTCGTCGGCATCAGCGGCATGGCGAAGATGTCGTCGTCGCGCGGTGGCGTGCCCACCCCGGCCGACGCGCTGAAGATCATGGAGCCGCAGCTCCTGCGCTGGCTGTACGCCCGCCGCAAGCCCAACCAGTCCTTCAAGATCGCCTTCGACCAGGAGATCCAGCGGCTCTACGACGAGTGGGACAAGCTCGACGCCAAGGTCACCGACGGCTCCGCCCTGCCCGCCGACGTCGCCGCACACTCGCGTGCCGTGCGGACGGCCGCCGGTGAGCTGCCGAGGACGCCCCGGCCGATGCCGTACCGGACGCTCGCGTCCGTCGCCGACATCACCGCAGGGCACGAGGACCAGGCACTGCGGATTCTCTCCGAGCTCGACCCGGAGAAGCCGCTGGCCTCGCTCGACGAGGTGCGGCCGCGGTACGACAAGGCCGAGGCGTGGATCAACACGCATGTGCCGGCCGATCAGCGGACGATCGTGCGGGACGAACCCGATGCCGAGCTGCTGAAGTCGCTCGACGAGGCGTCCCAGCAGTCGATCCGGCTGCTGCTCGACGGGCTGGAGGAGCACTGGTCGCTGGACGGGCTGACGCACCTTGTGTACGGCGTGCCCAAGGTGCAGGCCGGGTTCCCGGCGGACGCCACGCCGAAGGAGCTGCCGCCGGAGATCAAGACGGCTCAGCGGTCGTTCTTCGCGCTGCTGTACCACCTGCTGGTGGGGCGGGACACCGGGCCGCGGCTGCCTACGCTGCTGCTGGCGGTGGGGCAGGGCCGGGTGCGGAAGCTGCTCGGGGAGTAAGCCACGCTACGACGATGGGGGCGCCCGGTGTTCTCCGGGCGCCCCCATCGTCGTATGCGGGTTACGCGATGTGGTCTTCTTGCAGTTCCGCCGTGTGGCGGTTGGTGAAGCGGTTGACCATGCGCTCGGCCTCGCGCTGCGGGAGCACGCTGCCGTAGGTCGCTTCCACGTCGTCCCTGAACTGGCCCGAGGTGGGATAGCTGCCGTCGATCGACTTCTTGAAGACCTGGTAGTAGTCCTCCTCCGTCAGTTCGGGGGCGGGGGTGCCGCCGCCTTCGCCGAGTTCGCGGGTGCGGTTGGGGCCTACCGGGATGGGGAACGTGCCGGTGTCCTCCGGGGAGGGTTCCGGGGGCGGAGGGGGTTCCTCGTACTGCTGCTGGTACTGCTCGGCCTGTTGCTGTTCCTCGTACCAGCGGGCGTAGGCGGCTTCGGGGTCGTAGGTGGGGTCGTAGCCGCCGTGGTACTCGATGGTTTGCGGGTCCCGGGCGTGCAGCCAGGGGTTCTGGGGCTCGGTGTAGTCCACGTGCTCTGCGTCGGGGGTGCTGTCGCCTTGGGGGCGCTGCCCGCTGTTGGGCGCCGCTGCGCCCACCCGTGCCGCCCCAGCGGCACGACTGCCCGCAGCTGTGGCGGCAGACTCATCGGCCACGTCCGCCGCAGTCAGCTCATGCCTCGGTGCCGGAGGTATCAGCGTTGGCTCGATGCCCGCCGCTGCCAGGCCCGCTGGGGCCGTGTCGGCCAGGGGGACGCCGTACTTGGCCAGGCGTAGGGGCATCAGGGCCTCCACCGGGGCCTTGCGGCGCCAGGCCCGGCCGTAGCGGGAGCGGAGGCGGGCCTGGTAGACGAGGCGTTCCTGTTCCAGCTTGATGACCTGGTCGTAGGAGCGGAGCTCCCAGAGCTTCATACGGCGCCAGAGCAGGAACGTGGGGACAGGGGAGAGCAGCCAGCGGGTGAGGCGGACGCCCTCCATGTGCTTGTCGGCCGTGATGTCGGCGATCCGGCCGATCGCGTGGCGGGCGGCCTCCACCGCCACCACGAACAGGATCGGGATGACCCCGTGCATGCCCACGCCCAGCGGGTCCGGCCAGGCCGCCGCGCCGTTGAAGGCGATCGTCGCCGCCGTCAGCAGCCACGCCGTCTGGCGCAGCAGCGGGAACGGGATGCGGATCCAGGTCAGCAGAAGGTCCAGGGCGAGCAGGACACAGATGCCCGCGTCGATGCCGATCGGGAAGACGTAACTGAAGTCCCCGAAGCCCTTTTTGAGCGCGAGTTCACGTACCGCGGCGTACGAACCCGCGAAACCGATGCCCGCGATGATCACGGCACCGAAGACGACCACGGCGATGAGAACGCGGTGCGTCCGTGTCAGCTGTAGTGGCGCGGCCACCCGTACTCCCCTCCCACTGCGTGTTGTTGCGCGGCCAACAGGGTGGCACATGCGTACGGGGGGCGGGTGGCCGGTCCGGGCACGTCAGCCCTTCCGTGACTCTACCGGTGGCGTCCGGTGACCCGCGGCGTCAGCTCTCCTTGGACGGAGACTTGGAGGAAGTCGCCGACTTCGAGGGGGACTTGGAGGCCTCAGGAGCGGCGGCGGAGCCGCTCTCGCCGTTCGCCTTCGTCACCGCGGCCACCGCCTCCTCGGCCGCCTTCTTCGCCGCCTTCATCAGATCGTCGGCGTCGGGGGTCTTGTCGCCGGCCAGACCCGCGCCGTTGTAGTCGAGGGTCACGACGACGTTCTCCACGCGCGCGACGATCGTCTGCTGCTTGAAGGTGCCTTCCTTCTTCTTCAGGTCGTAGCGCACCGCCGTCGCCTGGTCGCCCGTCCCGGACACCGACTCGGTCTTGGTGCCCTTCGCGCCCTCGGTCGCCTGGACGTCCTTGACCTGCTTCGCGAAGTACTCCTGCGCCAGCTTGTCGCCCTCGCCGCGGGTGACATCGGACTCGAAGCGCAACAGCGAGACGTTCAGCCAGCGGAACTGCGAGCCGTCGACGCCGTTGTTGTCGAGACTGTCCCAGGAGCAGCTGCCCCGCATCGACACATCGTCGGAGTTGCCCTCCTTGCCCGACTTCGAGCCCTTCGGGACGAGTTCGCCCAACGTCTTCTTCGACAGCACCGCGCACGGCTCGGGCAACTCCGAGTACGCCGCCGCCTGCACGGTGGGCGAGGGGCTCGCGGACACGCTCGACGCGCTCTCGGACGCCTTCTTGGCGTCATCACTCGAGCCGGAGTCCGAGGAGCAGCCGGCGGCGATCAGCATCACGGGAACGGCCGCCGCGCAGACAAGGACGCGGTTCAGGCGCTTCGCCCGCTCGGCACGCTGGTCAGCCTGGTCGTCTCGCTGTGCTCGTCGCTGCATGGTTCCTTCACTCACGCTCTGGTTCCTGAGGCCGGATGGGTCCCGGTGCCGCCGGTGGCGCCGGCGTCCGGATCGGGTCCGAGGGGCCACGGTACGCGGTGAAGGAACTGTGCGGACCCGCTTCATCTGCTTTGCAGTCCGGCCCGAAGGGGTGTCATTCCGCCAGCGAGTCGGCCAGCCGGGACGCCAGCTTCCGGGCCCTGTCCTGCATTTCCTTGCTGTCGGGCACGACGCCGACCGTGGCCGGCTGCTCCTCGTACTGGACGGTCACGATGACGTTGGACGTGCGGAACGCCACAGTCACCGTGCGCTGTTTGGCCGTCGAACCGGAGCTGCTCAGCTCGTCGTCGAGGAAGGCCTCGTCGCCGAGGTCGTCCAGGATGCGGGGCTGGAGCTCGGCCGGGGTGGCGCTCGCGGTCGAGGTCGGGTTGGTGGAGGAACCGTCCTCGGGGCTGCCGGAAGAGCCGGGCGAGGCAGGGGAGTCGGCGGACTCCGACGGTGTCGAGGACGGGGAGGACGTCGACGACGGGGCGGACGGCGAGGATTCGGAGGCGATGGGCTCCGGCAGGTCGGCCGCCGTCTGCCGGGTGGCGAAGAGCTGCTCGGCCTGGCTGTCGTCGCTGACGGCGTTGTCGTAGGACACCACGCGCTCGAAATCGACGTACAGATGGTCCGTGGCGGACGTGGACTCCACCTTCCAGCGGCAGCCGACCTTGCGGTCGTTGTCGTAGGTGAGGGTGGGCTCGCCCGCGTAGGCCGTTTCGCGCTGTTCCTCGTCGGCGATCTGCTGGATGCCGGGCAGGAGGGAGTCGAGGGTGTCCTGACCGACCGCGCTGCACGGTTCGGGGAGCGTGCGGTAGCGGCCCGGCTCGGCCGCCGCCGTCGCCGTACCGGAGCCGCCGGGGTTGGAGTCGTCCGTGGTGCCACCGTCGTCCGAGCTGCCGGTGCAGCCGGCCAGCAGGGCCGCGAGGAGCGCGGCGACGCCGGGTACGTACGCCTTCCGCTGCACGGTCAGGCTCCTCTCCACGGTGGTGCGCTTGCCTGGTCTGCCAGTGTCCCCGCTGGTTATTCGGTTGCCGCACGGGGGTGCCGCCTGGAGACAATGTGTATCGCACGCACTGCCGTGAACGCCGGTCCGTTGTCCGTTACGTCGACCTTGGCGCCGGTTTTGCGATTCAGGACTTCTGGTTTGTTTTCACCGGTTTTACGGGGGATGAGGCGATATGTCGTACGTCGAGATGCCTGGCGCGAAGGTGCCGATCCGGATGTGGACCGACCCGACGACGGTCGAGGACGTGGCGCTCCAGCAGCTGCGGAACGTCGCGACGCTGCCGTGGATCAAGGGGCTGGCCGTGATGCCGGACGTGCATTACGGGAAGGGTGCGACGGTCGGGTCGGTCATCGCGATGCGGGGGGCTGTTTGTCCTGCGGCGGTGGGGGTGGATATCGGGTGCGGGATGTCGGCGGTGAAGACGTCCCTGACGGCCAATGATCTTCCGGGGGATCTTTCGCGGCTGCGGTCGAAGATCGAGCAGGCTATTCCGGTGGGGCGGGGGATGCATGACGATCCCGTGGATCCGGGGCGGTTCCATGGGCTGGCCACGGCCGGGTGGGACAACTTCTGGGAGCGGTTCGGCGGGGTGGCTGAAGCGGTCAAATTCCGTCAGGAACGTGCCACGAAGCAGATGGGAACGCTCGGATCCGGCAACCACTTTGTCGAGGTGTGCACGGATACGACCGGTTCTGTCTGGCTGATGCTGCACTCCGGTTCCCGCAACATCGGCAAGGAACTCGCCGAGTTCCACATCGGTGTGGCCCAGAAGCTCCCGCACAACCAGGGCCTGGTCGACCGCGATCTCGCCGTCTTCGTGGCGGACACCCCGCAGATGGTGGCGTACCGGAACGACCTGTTCTGGGCGCAGGAGTACGCGAAGTACAACCGCACGATCATGATGGCGCTCCTCAAGGACGTCATCCGCAAGGAGTTCAAGAAGGCAAAGCCGACCTTCGAGCCCGAGATCAGCGCGCACCACAACTACGTCGCCGAGGAGCGCTACGACGGGATGGACCTGCTCGTGACCCGCAAGGGCGCGATCCGGGCCGGCTCCGGCGAGTACGGCATCATCCCGGGCTCCATGGGCACGGGTTCGTACATCGTTAAGGGCCTCGGAAACGAGAAGTCCTTCAACTCGGCCTCGCACGGCGCAGGCCGGCGCATGAGCCGCAACGCCGCCAAGCGGCGCTTCTCCACGAAGGACCTGGAGGAGCAGACGCGGGGCGTGGAGTGCCGCAAGGACTCCGGCGTCGTGGACGAGATCCCGGGCGCGTACAAGCCGATCGAGCAGGTCATCGATCAGCAGCGGGACTTGGTGGAGGTCGTGGCGAAGCTGAAGCAGGTCGTCTGTGTGAAGGGCTGAGGTTCGGCTCACGTGGGGCCCGGGTCGGCGTGGCTCGGGCCCCGACGTGGTCATGCGAGTCGCTTCTCCAGCAGCGTGACCGCGTACGTGCTGCCCGAGCCGTCCTCCTTCGCCCGCTGTTCGCCGACCACCCGGTAGCCCGCCGCCTCGTAGTAGGCGCGCAGGCGTGGGTTGGAGGCGAGGCAGTCCAGGCGGGCCAGTTGGCGGCCTGTGGCGGTGATGCGGGATTCGGCCTGGGTGAGCATGGCGCGGCCGGTGGCTGGTGGGGCCGTGTGCGGGGTGGTCATCAGGCGGTGGATGTAGCCGGCCTCGGGTGGGCGGGGGCCCCAGGCGGCCGGGTCGTCCCACCAGAGTTCCCAGGCGCCGACCAGGTGGCCGTCCGCGTGGGCCAGCCAGACCTCGCCCTCCGCCATGCGTCGGCGGAAGTGGGCCTCGTCCTTCTCGCCCGGCTGCCACTGGGTGATGCCGCGGGCCAGTTGCCAGATCGCGGCCGAGTCGCGCAGGCGGACCAGGATGGGGGCGTCGGCTTCGGTGGCCTGGCGGTACGTCAGTTCCGGCCAGGTCGTGCGCGTCGGTTCCAGAAGGGCCGCGCGGAGGGTTGCGGCCAGGGCATCCGGGTCGAGGGAGAGCGCCTGGCGCACGTAGCCCTCGATCGAGCCGTAACGGGCCGTCAGATCCCTGAGGAACAGGTGCATGACCGGGGCCGGGGCGCGGCCGAAGGCCGGCCAGGTCGGTGTTCTGCCGTTGTTGCGGGACCGCCAGTCGGCCAGCAGTGCCGGTGCCGCCAGCTCGGTGAGGGCGAAGTCCTCGACGATTGTCGACTCGGGGACGCCCAGCAGGCCCAGGACCAGGGCGGCCAGCAGGCCCGTGCGGTCCTTGCCCGAGGCGCAGTGGAAGACCAGAGGGTCGGCCGCCTCGGCCGCTGCCGCGACCAGTTCCAGGGAGCGGCGGATCTCCTTCGTGCCGTCCTCCGCAACGTTCAGGTAGCGCTCCGCCAGATACGGGCCCGGGTCGATGTCGGGGGTCAGCGCCGTCTGGTCGTAGGGGCGGTGCTCGATGCTGAGGTTGTGGTACGTGAAGGACGCGTGCTCCGGGATGCGGCCGTGGCTCTCGATTTCCCACGGGTAGCGGAGGTCGATGACCGTGCGGACGCCGAGGGCCAGGAAGCGGTCCCAGTCGGCCGTGCCCTCGGTCAGCTTGCCGAGGGAGTCCGCGCGGTAGAGGCGGGACGAGCGGACCCGTCGGCCGTCGCCGGTCGGGTAGCCGCCCAGGTCGCGGAAGTTGTGCAGGCCGTCGAAGCGTATGTGTCTGTCCACGATCAGCGACTCTAGGTGACGGTCGGTGCCGCCATCTGCGGTTTCACTTCGGGGCGTGCAGTACCGCGTAGATCATGACGAACGCGATGATGTGGATGCCGAAGAGGAAGTAGGCGAGCCATATCCACATGTGGCGTTCACCGCGTTTTTCCTCGGCCTGGCGGGCCAGGCGCCGGTGTTCGGGTTCGGGGTCCGTCACCGGGGATCCCGGTGGACCTTGGTGTTGGAGGCCTGGGCGCGCGGGCGGACCACGAGGAGGTCGATGTTGACGTGGGCGGGGCGGGTGACCGCCCAGGTGATGGTGTCGGCGACGTCGTCGGCGGTGAGGGGCTCGGCGACGCCCTCGTAGACCTTGGCGGCGCGGTCCTCGTCGCCGCCGAAGCGGGTGAGGGCGAACTCGTCGGTCTTGACCATGCCGGGTGCGACCTCGATCACCCGGACCGGCTGTCCGACGATCTCCAGGCGGAGCGTCTCGGCGAGGACGTGGGCGCCGTGCTTGGCGGCGACGTAGCCGGCGCCGCCCTCGTACGTGCCGTGGCCTGCGGTCGACGAGACGACCACGACGGTGCCGTCGCCGCTCGCGACGAGGGCGGGGAGCAGGGCCTGGGTGAGGTTGAGGGTGCCGATGACGTTGGTCTCGTACATCTGGCGCCAGTCCGCCGGGTCGCCGGTCGCGACCGGGTCCAGGCCGAGCGCGCCGCCGGCGTTGTTGACCAGCACGCCGATCGTCTTGAAGGCCGTGGCGAACTCGTCGACCGCCGTGCGGTCGGTGACGTCCAGCTGGTACGCCGTCGCCGAGTGGCCGGCCGCGTTGATCTCCTCGGCGAGGGCCTCGATACGGTCCTTGCGGCGGGCGGTGAGGACGACGCGGTAGCCGACCGCGGCGAGCTGCCGGGCGGTGGCGGCGCCGATGCCGCTGCTGGCACCGGTGACGACGGCGATACGGGACGCGGCGGCGGGGGTCGTCATACGGCTGCTCCTCTTGCGCGGTGTGGTGCGGGTGGGCGCCACGCCGGTGTGGGGCCGCTGGTCGATGTGCTTCTTCGCCAGGATAGGCGGGGGATGAGGTGGGGAATCGAGGTGGGTGATCATCTCGTGACGTTCAGCCGCCGCGCGGCGTCCACATGATCACGGCCATGCCGGCCAGGCAGATCAGCGCGCCGGTGATGTCCCAGCGGTCGGGCCGGTAGCCGTCCGCGATCACGCCCCAGGCGATCGAGCCGGCGACGAAGATTCCGCCGTATGCAGCGAGGACGCGGCCGAAGTGGGCGTCCGGCTGGAAGGTGGCGACGAAGCCGTAGGCGCCGAGGGCGAGGATGCCGCCGCTGATCCAGAGCCAGCCGCGCTGCTCCCGGTACCCCTGCCAGACCAGCCAGGCGCCGCCGATCTCGAAGAGGGCGGCGACGACGAAGAGGGCGGCGGAGCGGAGGATGAGCATGCGGGCAGCTTCGCATGCCGGGGTTCCGGGGCCGGCGTCGCCGTTTCCTGGGGAGGGATCGCTGTTTCCCGGGCTTCGCGTCACCTGATGGACGGTGCCTGGGGTCGGCTCCGCGTGGGATACATCCCGTACGAAGCCCACGGCGGAGTGAGGAGTGTGGCGGTATGCGAGGCATGAGGGTGCTGGGCGTGTGGTGTGCCGCCCTGATGACGGTCGGTGCGGTGGCTCCGCTCGCCGGAGCGGAGACGGCTCAGGAGGCCGATCTGGCCTATCACGGAGCCGCGACGCTGGATTCCGGCCGGGTCGAGGTGCGGATCACCCCGCGTAATCACGGGCCGTCCGCCGTGCCGGACGCGACGGTACGGCTGCGCTGGTCGCAGCCGCTCGAGAACCGGCAGACGCTGCCCGACGGGTGCGCGCGTTCCGGTGCGCGGGTGGTGCTGTGCCGGGTGGGCGCGCTGCCGGCGGACACGCTCGGTGCGGATCTCAGGCTGGGGGTACGGCTGCGGGGGACGCCGACCGAGGTGCTGATGGAGGTCGACACGGTGTGGAGCGGTGGGGCGGTGGACCGTAACCGGCAGAACGACCGGCAGCGGGTGCTCGTGCTGGACACCGGGGACACGTACTACTTCTGACCTCGGCTTCTGTTCTCCTTTTTTCGTCTCCAGGGGTGCTCGGAATAAGGGCACGATGTCGACCGTTCGAGGGATATAGTTCAACGGTCAACAACCTTGGAGGCGACCATGCAGTTCGGGATCTTCAGCGTCGGCGACGTCACGCCGGACCCGACGACGGGCCGTACGCCGACCGAGCGCGAGCGGATCAAGGCCATGGTCGCCATCGCGTTGAAGGCCGAGGAGGCCGGCCTGGACGTCTTCGCGACCGGCGAGCACCACAACCCGCCGTTCGTGCCGTCCTCGCCGACCACCCTGCTCGGCTACATAGCCGCCCGCACCGAGCGGCTGATCCTGTCCACGTCCACCACCCTGATCACGACCAACGACCCGGTGAAGATCGCCGAGGACTTCGCGATGCTGCAGCACCTGGCCGACGGCCGGGTGGACCTGATGATGGGCCGCGGCAACACCGGGCCGGTGTACCCCTGGTTCGGGCAGGACATCCGGCAGGGCATCAACCTCGCCATCGAGAACTACGCCCTGGTGCACCGGCTGTGGCGCGAGGACGTCGTGAACTGGGAGGGCAAGTTCCGTACGCCGCTGCAGGGCTTCACCTCCACGCCCCGGCCGCTGGACGGCGTCCCGCCGTTCGTCTGGCACGGGTCGATCCGGTCGCCCGAGATCGCCGAGCAGGCGGCCTTCTACGGCGACGGGTTCTTCCACAACAACATCTTCTGGCCGGCCGACCACACCAAGCGGATGGTCGAGCTGTACCGGGAGCGGTACGCGCACCACGGGCACGGCACGCCCGAGCAGGCGATCGTCGGGCTCGGCGGGCAGGTGTTCATGCGGAAGAACTCGCAGGACGCGGTGCGGGAGTTCCGGCCGTACTTCGACAACGCGCCGGTCTACGGGCACGGGCCGTCCCTGGAGGACTTCACCGACCAGACCCCGCTGACCGTGGGCTCGCCGCAGCAGGTGATCGACAAGACGCTCAGCTTCCGCGAGTACGCCGGTGACTACCAGCGCCAGCTGTTCCTGATGGACCACGCCGGACTGCCGCTGAAGACCGTGCTGGAGCAGATCGACATGCTGGGCGAGGAGGTCGTGCCGGTGCTGCGCAAGGAGTTCGCCAAGGGGCGGCCGACCGGGGTGCCGGACGCCCCCACCCACCAGTCCCTGCTCGCCGCCGCCTCGGAAAGGGTGAACGCCGCATGAAGCTCGTCGTCGTGTCCGCGGGGCTGAGCGTCCCGTCCTCCACCCGGCTGCTCGCCGACCGGCTGGCCAAGGCCACCGCCGACCGGACTTCGGCGGAGGTGCAGGTCATCGAGCTGCGCGAGCTCGCCGTCGAGATCGCGCACAACTTCACCAACGGCTTCGCCGGGCGGCAGCTGAGCGCCGCCCTCGACGCGGTGACCGAGGCCGACGGGCTGATCGTGGTCACGCCGGTGTTCTCCGCGTCGTACAGCGGGCTGTTCAAGTCCTTCTTCGACGTGCTCGACAAGGACGCGCTCGCCGGGAAGCCGGTGCTGATCGCCGCGACCGGCGGCACCGCCCGGCACTCGCTGGTGCTGGAGCACGCGCTGCGTCCGCTCTTCGCCTACCTGCGGGCCGTCGTCGTCCCGACCGGGGTGTACGCCGCCTCGGAGGACTGGGGTGCCGAGGGGCTGGACGGGCGCATCGAGCGGGCGGCCGGGGAACTGGCGGGGCTGATGGGCGGGCTCACGCCGAAGGTGCCGCGGCCGGCGAAGGCCGGGGGGTTCGAGGTGGTGCCGTTCGAGGAGCAACTGGCGGCGTTGCGGCGGGGGGCGTGATGCGGTTGGCCGTCCGGGCGGGGGCGGGTGGGGGCTGGCGCGGGGTGCGGTGCGCAGCCCGGCGCTGACGGGGTGCCGCCCGCGCCCACCCGTGCCGCCCCTGGCGGCACGAATGCCCGTGGACTGACGAGGTGGCGGGTGCCGCCCGCGCCGCCCCAGGCGGCACGAATGCCTGCGGATGGGCGGGTCGGCCTGGTGAGAGGCCAGTAAGAAGGCCGGGTGGGTGCTGCTCATACGGTCGTACGACTCGGGCGCTTTGTCACACTGGACGCGTGGCCCCGACTGTTCTGCTGGCTGAAGACGATCGTGCGATCCGGCACGCCCTGGAGCGGGCCCTGACGCTGGAGGGCTACGCGGTGACGGCGGTCGCCGACGGGGTCGAGGCGTTGGCGCAGGCCCACCGCACCCCGCCCGACGTGCTCGTCCTGGATGTGATGATGCCGGGGATCGACGGACTCCAGGTGTGTCGGGTGCTGCGCGCCGAGGGTGACCGGACGCCGATCCTGATGCTGACGGCGCTGGTGGAGACGGCGGACCGGATCGCCGGGCTGGACGCCGGTGCCGACGACTACGTGGTGAAGCCCTTCGACGTCGAGGAGGTCTTCGCCCGGCTGCGGGCCCTGCTGCGGCGCACCGCGAACGGCGCCGCCATGGACGTACGGGAGAAGCCGCCCGTGCCCGGGCGGCAGATCGAGGCGGCCGGGCTGCGCATGGACCCGCAGGCCCGGCGTGCCTGGCGTGGCGGGCGCGAACTGGAGCTGACCCGCACCGAGTTCGAGCTGCTCGAACTGCTGGTGCGCAACGAGGGGATCGTCCTCGACCACTCCACGATCTACGACCGTATCTGGGGCTACGACTTCGGGCCGGGCTCCAAGAACCTCGCCGTGTACGTCGGCTATCTGCGCCGCAAGCTCGACGAGCCGGGGGCGGCGCCGCTGATCCACACGGTGCGCGGGGTGGGTTACGTGCTGCGGGGGGACTGAGCGGTGCGCCCGTCGTGGTCTCCGGCCGTGCGGTGGCCGCGTCTGGCGTCGCTGCGGACCACGTTCGCGCTGTCGTTCGCGGCCATCACCGCCGCCGTCACCGTCCTCGTCGGCATCCTCTCCTACGGCGCCGCCGCCCGGCTCGTCCGCGTCGACCAGCAGTCCGTGTTCGACGAGGTCGTGCAGGACCTGCGGGTCGAGGTGAGCCAGCGCCGGATGGATCCGGTGGACTTCTCCTCCGCGCCGGGACACGACTTCGTCCGCCCCGCCCGCACGGACGTGCAGGTGCTCGGCCCGGACGGCAGCGTCGTCGACAAGGGCGACCCCGGGCTGCCGGTCACCGACGCCGACCGTGAGGTCGCCGCCGCCGCTGCCGCCGGGCGGCTGGTGGAGCACCGGGACGTCGACGTCGGCGACGACGTCTACCGCGTCGCCACCGTCGCGCTGGGCGGTGAGCGGGGCGCGGTGCAGGTGGCGCAGGAGTTCAGCGACACCGAGGATCTGCTGCGGGCGCTTCAGCAGCGGACGCTGCTGCTGATGGCGGCGGTGGTGACCGGGGCGGGCCTGTTCGGCTGGTGGCTGGCGCGGCACATCACGCGCCGGCTGGTGATCCTCACCTCGGCCGCGGAGGCCGTCGCCCGCACCCGGCGGCTCGGCATCGACGTGCCCGTCACCGGCAGCGACGAGGTGGGCCGGCTCGGCCGGGCCTTCGACCGGATGCTGGGCCGCCTCGCCCAGTCCGAGGAGGACCAGCGCCGCCTGGTCCAGGACGCGGGCCATGAACTCCGTACGCCGCTCACCTCCCTGCGTACGAACATCTCGCTCCTGCGCCGCATCGACGAACTCCCGCCCGCCTCTCGGGACGAACTGGTCGCCGACCTCGGCCAGGAGGCGCGTGAACTGACCGATCTGGTCAACGAGTTGGTGGACCTCGCGGCCGGACAGTCGGACACCGAACCCGTGCAGCGGGTCGACCTCGCCGACCTCGCCGAGGATGTCGCGGGCCTGACCCGGCGCCGTACCGGACACCGGATCGTGGTCCGCGCGTGCGGCGACACGACCACGGAGGGCCGGCCGGGCATGCTCACCCGGGCGATTTCCAACCTCGTCGAGAACGCCGCGAAGTTCGACCGCGACGGCACCTCGCCCATCGAGATCGTCGTCGCCGGTCCCGCCCGGCCGGGCACGATCCGTGTAGAGGTCCTGGACCGCGGCCCCGGCATCGAGGACGCCGACCTCGTCCGGGTCTTCGACCGCTTCTACCGGGCTGCGGATGCGAGGTCCCTGCCGGGGTCGGGGCTGGGGTTGTCGATCGTCCGGGAGGTGGCGCTGGCGCACGGGGGAGCGCCGTTCGCGCATCGGCGGGAGGGGGGCGGGTCGGTGATCGGGTTCACGGTGGGCGGGGGGTGAGGATCAACGCGGTGGCCTGTGCCCGGCGTGCTCGACCCACCCGTACCGAGCCGTGCTCACCCACGCACGGTCCTGCGCGCGGTCACCCCCGCACGGTCCTGCGCGCGGTCACCCCCGCCCACCAGGCCGTCCCCGCCCCGACGAGCGGCGGCCACAGCAGTCCCACGACGTCCGGTTCCGCCCCGCGCAGCGGACCGTCCACCACGGCCAGCGCACCCAGCGCCACCAGCGGCCCCCGCACCTGCCACAGCAGCGCGCCGAACGGCCCCGTGTCCCCGAGCGGTGTCATCGAGCCGGTCATCAGATGCACCGGGACCGTGCCCCGGTACGCGCTCACCAGCGCGGCGCCGACCAGCGCCGGCACCAGGGCGGGCAGGACCAGCAGACGGTCCGACCACAGGCCGGCCGCCCCGGCCACCGCCGGGCCGAGAACGAACAGCACCAGCAGCCCCGCCGCCGGCACCAGCCCGTGCCGAAGCACCAACCCGGCGGCGGTCCAGGGCAGTTGGGCCGAGCGCCGTACGTCGTCCGCCTCCAGCCGGGCCGGTTCCGCCAGCTGTGCGGCCGCGAGATACCCGGCCGGCAGCGCCATCAGCGTGACCGGCGCCGGTACGTCGTCCAGGCCCACCAGCGCGACGGCGACGGCCGCCCACACCACCGCCCACAGCAGCCGCCCGGGCGCCCGCAGCAGCGCGGTCGTGTCGCGCCACGGGACGAGCAGCCCGGCCCGGCGCGGGAACGGCAGGCGTACACCGGAGCGCACGGGACGGGACCGGGACGTCCGTACCGCCGCCCGGGCCTGGCGCAGATCGAGCGAGTACAGGGACGCCTGCACCCGTAGCGCTGTGCCCGCCTGCGTCCGCAGCACCCGGGCCGGAATCCGCGCCGCCGCGCCGGTACCGACGGCACCGGCCCACGCCACGACCAGGGCCGCCAGCCCGCCCCCGACTCCTCCGGCGGCCACCGGGGCCCCGCCCGCGACCGCCACCAGCGGCAGCGCGGCCCAGCCCCACGGCCCCGACCAGCAGGCGATCGATTCCCCGGCCCACGGACCGTGGACCAGCGACACCACGGCGAGCAGCCAGAGAGCAGCCACCACCGCCCACCCGGTACGCCGGATCCCGGCCCGTTGCCGCAGCAGCGTGTCGCAGTGGCACTGCACGACAGCGCCCAGCGCCGTCCCCGCGAAGCCCACCGCACCGCCGGCCGCCGCGCCGGCCCCGGTCGCGGCCCACCAGGAGCCGACGCCCAGGGCGTGCAGCAGGAACCCGGCCGTCGCGCCGACCGCGGTCGCGATCGCCGTGTTGGTCACGGACGCCGC
Source organism: Streptomyces sp. NPDC127197 (assembly GCF_042672405.1). Taxonomy (NCBI): domain Bacteria; kingdom Bacillati; phylum Actinomycetota; class Actinomycetes; order Kitasatosporales; family Streptomycetaceae; genus Streptomyces; species Streptomyces sp. NPDC127197. The sequence goes on from NZ_JBHXVG010000047.1 coordinate 36,731, forward strand.
GACGAAGCGCGGCCGCAGCAGCGCACGCCGCTGCACGGGCTGCGGCACCAGCCAGGTCAGCGCCGCCCGTTCCAGCAGGACCGGGCCCTGCCACATCGCCCGCGCGGCCATCATCATCACCACGGTGGCCAGCACGGCGGGCGCGGTCGTCGGCAGCGCCGAGACCAGCCGTTCGGCCACCGGCCCCCGCAGCCGCCCGTCCGCGCCGGCCCGCGCCGCGGCCAGCAGGAGCGGCACGCCCCAGATGGCGAACAGCAGTGCCGTGCAGTAGAGCGTGTACGCGATGCTCTTGCGCCGCTCGTCGCGCTGGTGCGTCCGCAATATGCGCAGCTGGGCCAGCACAGCCTCGGTGTGGTCCTCGTGCACGGTGGGTGGCGAAGGACGCGTCACCGGCTCAGTCACTGGCCGCACCCGCGACCAGCCGTCCTTCGCCGGACAGCGTGTACTGCGCGTCGGCCACGGCCTCGGCCAGCGCCCGGTGGTGCGTGGCCAGCAGCACCGCGGTCCCGTCCTCCTTCGCGGACCGCAGCCGCCCGGCCAGCCGCTCGCGGGCGTCCGCGTCGAGCCGTTGTTCCGGTTCGTCGAGGACGATCAGTTCTGCGGGCCGTACGAAGGCCTGCGCAAGGGCCATCAACTGGCCCTGTCCGGAGGAGAGTTGGTGGGGGAGCGCCTCGGCGCGCCCGGTGAGGTGGTGCTCGGCGAGCACCTCGTCGACCGCGCCGGCCGCCTCCTCGCCCAGGCCGTGGGCCAGCGCCACCAGCATCAGATGCTCGCGGACACTGAGGTCGGGATACCCCGCCCCGCCCGCCAGAACGGTGGCGACCGCGGCCCGTACGCTCCCGTCGTCCTCGCTCATGGTCCTGCCGCGGAAGGTCACGCTCCCCGTCTCCGGGATCTCCTGCCCGGCCGCGAGCCGCAGCAGGGTGGACTTCCCGGAGCCGTTCTCGCCGAGCAGGGCGACGCATTCGCCCGCACCGACGGTCAGGCTCACGCCGTCGAGGACCACGCGGCCGTCGTATCCGTGCCGTACGTCCGTCAGCTCCAGCAGGGCGGTCACGATTCCGCGTCCGCCGATGCCCGCGAGCAGGTCGTCGTAAGCATGGGTCCCATGGCCGATGACGCTAGGCGGATGGCAAAGAGCCGATCAAGAACAAATGATCGGTATGACCGGAAGTCGACCTTGAATTGCGTCGCCGCACGTTGATCGACGCGGTCAGCAACCAGCGTCGGGTCTGGGAAACGCGAGGCCGAGGCCGGCGAGTGCGGCTGTGCCGGCGGTGGCGTGCTCGCCCCTGGCGAGCAGCAGTGTGCGTGCCGACTGGTAGGGGCAGCCGGCCGCGTCGAACGCCGCTGCGGCGGCGAGCTGGCGCGGCAGGTCGCCGTCGAGCAGCGCCTGTGCCCGGTCCAGCTGGGCGGTGGCGACCGGGTTTCCGGCGACCAGGGTCCGGGCGGCGTCGACCCGGTCCCGGGCGTCCGGATGCCCGGCGAGCACCGACGCCTCCGCCCGGAGTGCCACGTACCAGTGCAGCCAGATCCAGGAGACCCACTTCCACACCTGGTCCGGCTCCGGTGCGACGCGCTCCAGGGCCGCGTCTGCGTCTCCGTGATGGAGCAGGACCATGGCGTCGAAGACCGCGCCGTAGCCATGGCGGTGCTCCGCCGCGGTGCCCGCCCGGTCGACGACCGCGAGCCAGGTTGCCCGGGCGTCGTGGTCGCCGCGCAGGCCGTGGATCATTGCGACCGACGCGGCGCCCGGGCCGAGAGAGAACGACCGCTGCCGGCCGTTCCGCTGCCACGCGTCGAGGAATCTCACGCTGCCGGTGAGGACGTCGTCGGCATGGCCCGCGAACGCGTCTGCGATCAGGAGCCAGGACGTGGCGTGGTGGCTCACCTCGGCGAGCAGTGGATGGTCGGCGAGCTGCCTGCCCCACTGCCGGGCCCGCGGCAACTCGCCCACACCGAGGGCGGCTCCGGCGGCCATGGCGACGGCGTCCATCCACTCGTGCGTACGGGCGGGGGTGCGCGGTGCCGCATCCAGGATGTCGATCCGACGCCGGGCGGCGGCCGCGGCGCCGAACGGGTCACCGGCCCAGCAACGGGCGCCGGAGAGCGCGTCGAGGGCGGCGGACTCGGCCACCGGGTCGCCCGCCCGCCGGGCGAGCCCGACGGCCTCTTCGGCTCGCTCGACCGTCTCCTGCGCGGTGTTGTCCACGTCTCCCTGGACCGCACCGAACGCGTCCGCGACCACCGCCGCCTCGGCCAGCGCAACGGCTGCCACGGCGGCCGGGGCATCACCGGACAGCTCTCGCGCGGTCGCGAGCATGGCGGTCACCTCGTCCACGGGGGGAATGCGCGTGAACTCGCTGGAGAAGCGGTACGCGACGGTGGCGGCGGCCGCCAGGTCGCGGCCGGCGCCGGCGGTGTCCCCGGCCCGCCGGGCGGCCTGTGCGGCGGCATGGTGCAGACGGAACATGTCGTCGCCGAGCCTGCGGCACCCGGCCACCGCGGCGGCCTGTCGCAGCGCCGCGGCGCCGCCGTCGTCAGCGAGGGCGGCCGCTTGCTCGTACCGTTGCTGAGACTCGCCCAGCAGGTTGCGGGAGAAGGCCAACTCGGCCAGGGACAAGGCGAGACGACAGGCATCCGCGCGCCGCTCCGGCTGTTCGGCGGCCCAGGCGAGAGCGGCCCTGAGGTCGTCCGCCACGGCGTCGAACCGGGCACGCCAGTCCGCGCCGCCGGCTCCCACGAGGGCGGTCGCGCCGGCCAGGCACCGATCCACATGGCGGGATCGGACAACGGTCAGCTCACCGGCGTCGGCGAGCCGCTCCATGCCGTACTGGCGGATGGTCTCCAGCGCCTGGTACCGGGTGCCGGCCGCGGACGGTGTCACGGTGAGCAGGCTCTGCTCGGCAAGCCTGCCCAGCCCATCGGCAACCGCAGCCGGATCCAGCGGGGCGAACCCGGCCACCTCAGCGGCCGCCTCGGCGGTGAACGGCACGACGAACACCGACACCCGCCGCAGCAGCGCCCGATCCTGCGGCTGAAGCAGGTCGTGGCTCCAGTCGAGCACCGCCCGCACCGACCGGTGCCGGTCGTCGGCGCGGGGTCCGCCGGTGAGGATCCGCAGCTGATCGGAGAGACCGGCCGTCAGGCCGTCCAGCCCGAGCGTGGGCCACCGCGCCGCCGCCAGCTCGATCGCCAGCGCCATGCCGTCGAGCCGTTCGCAGAGGGCCACGACCCCCTCGCTCACCGCCGGACCCGGCGGCCGGCCGACCGCCGCCGCCCGGTCCATGAACAGGGCCACCGCCTCCGACTCGTCGCCGCCGGCCCGCGACAGCGGCGGGACCGGGAAGACCCGCTCGAACGGCACCATCAGCCGGGCCCGGCTCGTGGCGAGCACCCGCAACCGCGGGCAGGCCGTCAAGAGCCGCTCCAGGAACGGCGCCACCCCGTCGCGTACCTGCTCGCAGTTGTCCAGCACCAGCAGCGCCCGGCGATCCGCCAGCGCGGCCAGCACCGCGTCGTCGATGCCGCGGCCGGGTTGCTCGCCCACACCCACGGCCGCCGCGACCGCCGCCCCTACCCGCCCCGGATCGGTGACCGGGACCAGATCGACGAACCACACCCCGTCGGCGAAACCGTCGGCCGCCTCCGCCGCCACGGCCAGCGCCAGCCGGGTCTTTCCCACCCCGCCCGGACCGACCACGGTCACCTGCCGGTGCGCCTTCACCGCCTCGGCCAGCTCCCCGCGCTCGCGCACCCGGCCGACGAACGCCGTCAGCGGTGCCGGAAGGGCGGCTGCCGAGCGCGACTGCTCGGCGGGAGCGAGCTCGGCCGCGCGCCGGGACAGCGCCCGCCGGTCCGGCACCTGAAGCTTGCGCAGCAGCGAGGAGACATGCGACTCGACCGTGCGTACGGAGATGAACAACCGCGCGGCTATCTCCGCGTTGCTCAGGTGCTCCCCGAGCAGCGCGAGCACGTCGGCTTCCCGAGCCGAGACCACCGGACTGGACACCGGCTCATTATCCGTGGTGCTTTCCGTGGTCAGCACGGAGGCGGACCGCATCCCGGCCGGGAGAGGCTGTGACCACGGCGATCAAGCCCGACAAGACACCGGGCCGATCGAGACTCACGACCACAGGAGTGACCATGACCGGTTCTTCCACCCAGGGAATCAGGACGGTGCTGCATCCCGTGTCCGACCTGGCGAAGGCCAAGGCGGTGTACGCCGCCCTGCTCGGAGTCCCGCCGCAGACCGACGAGCCCTACTACGTCGGCTTCGAGACCGAGGGCCAGCACATCGGGCTGCTGCCGGGCGGTGGACCGCAGGGCCTGACCTCGTCGCTGGCCTACTGGCACGTGCCGGACATCGAGGCGAAGCTGGCCGAGGTGACCGCCGCGGGCGCCACCGTGCAGGAGCCCGCGCACGACGTCGGTGGCGGCCGACTGGTGGCCACCGTCACCGACCCCGACGGCAACGTCCTCGGCCTGCTTCAGGACCGATGAGCGCCGAACCCCGCTCCCGCGCTCAGCGCCGCCGCGACACCGAACACCGGCTCACCCACGACGTCGACGTCTGGGTGGCCAGTGCCTCGGCGGACGGCGCACCGTATTTGGTGCCGCTGTCCTTCGACTGGGACGGCGAGGCGATGCTGCTGGCCACCCCGACGGACAGCCCGACCGGCAGGAACCTGGCCACTACCCGGGTCGCTCGGCTGGGGCTCGGCCACACCCGCGACGTATCCATGATCGACGGCGACGTCGAGGTCCTCGAGATCGACGCGGTGCCGCAGGAGCGCGGGGACCGCTTCACCGCACGCACCGGCTTCGACCCGCGTACGCCGGCCACGCCGTACCGCTGGTTCCGTATCACCCCGCGCCGCATCCAGGCTTGGCGTGAGGTGAACGAGATGACCGGCCGTGAGCTGATGCGCGACGGCCGCTGGTTGGTCTGACGCGGAATTCAGGATTTCGCCCTCGCTGAAGTGGGCGCACAGGGCGGCGATGCTCACGACGGCGCCGTCGGGCAGCGACAGGATGTAGACCGCGACGCCGACCGTAACTGCGCTTCAACTCGCCTATGAACGCCGCCCAGGAGGCCGCCACGGAGGCCACCGCCGGACCGTCGGGTGCCTTGCTGTCACGGACCGGGGCGACTCCGGGGAACCCGTCGGCCACCTCCACGCAGTGGCCACCCTCCGCCGAAGCCACAAGAAGCGTCACCTCTGAGTGCAGACTTCGGTCTTTGCCGCAGGCAGCCTGGTCGCCCAGGTGCGGAGGCGGGTGATGCGGTGGACGGCAACGGGGCTGGTGGTGTCGCAGTCTCCGCACCGGTCACCACGCCTCGGCATCGTTCGCCGCGCCCGGGGCGGGCTCCGCCCGGCCCGCCCCGCCAGCCGTCGACCGCAGCCGCATCGCGAGCAGGGGAAGTACGAGTACGGAGATCATCGCGGCGCCCACCAGCGATGCGGCCTCGTCCGAGCCGAGGAGCTCCTGGTCCACGCCGATGGTCGTGATCGCGACTACGAGTGGAAGGCACGTCGAGGCGAAGAGGGCCAGGGCGGTCCGGTCCGATCGGCCGAGGTCCTTCGGGGCGAGCAGGTACACCGGCCCGCCGCGCACCAGCAGGACCAGCAGCAGGAAGACCGGCACGAGCAGCAGGGCACCTGGGTCGTGCAGTAGCGCGTCCAGGTCGAACTCGATGCCGGTGACCACGTAGAACAGCGGCACGAGGAAGCCGAACCCCATGGCCTCCACCTTGCCGAGGACCTGCTCGCTGCTCTCGGGCGCGGCACGATGCAGGACGAGGCGGGTGAGCACGCCGGCGGCGAAGGCGCCCAGCAGCACGTCGAGGCCGAAGACCTCGGCAAGGCCCAGCATGCAGGCCAGCAGCAACATCACGAACCGGACCGCGAACTGTCCGCTGCTGTGCAGGGTCCGCTCGGTCAGCCAGGTGAACCAGGGTGGCCTCGGACGCAGGGCCCAGAAAACGGCGGCGGTCGTGATCGCCCCGAACGCGGCCAGCAGGGCCGCCGACTCGGCCGGTCGGCGTCCGCTGAGCAGCAGCGCCACGGCGACCACGGGACCGAACTCGCCGACCGCGCCGAACGCCGACATCACCGTCCCGAAACGGCCCCGCAGCTGACCGCTGTCGCGCAGCATCGGCAGGACCGTGCCGAGCGCAGTACTGGTGAGCGCGGTGCCGATGACGAATGCCTCGAACACCTCCCCGCCGCTGATCAGGAAGGCCGGCCCGATGCCGAGGGCGAGGGCGACCAGCCAGGCCCACAGCGCGCGGCGCAGCGTGTCGCCGCGAACGACCGCGAACTCGATCTCGTAACCGGCCAGGAAGATCAGCATCGACAGCCCGAGGTCGGAGAGGGCGTCGACGACTTCGTCGGGGTGGGCCCAGCCGAGGACGTCCGGGCCGATGAGGATCCCGAGGGCGATCTCGAAGATGACCAGGGGGACGCGGACCCGGCGGCCCGTGGCGTAGACGAGGAGCAGCGCCAGTACGGCGACGGCCATGATCAGGACGAGGGTGCCCGGGTGTGTCATGGGTCGCTCGGGTCGTTCGGGTGTCGCCGGGTCACGGGGTGACGATGGCGAAGTCGGGGTCTGGGGCGCCGAGGTGGCCGAGGAGTTCGGCCGGCTTCGCCGGATCCCCGGTGATCTCGACATCCGATCGGTCGGCCAACTCGTCGGGAGTGGTGGCCCCGAGGAGGACTGTGCGCAGGGTGGCTTCGTCGTGGGCGAGGGCCGCTGCGGCGGTCTCGGCACACAGCAGCGGATCGATCACGAGGACATCCTGCTCGCCCTCCACCAGCGTCATGTTCGACAGGTCGAAGCCGCGGACCTGGTAGATGCCCTCGACGACCGCGAACAGGCCGTGGTCGGCGGCCGGCCGGCTCTGCCGCCACAGGTCCTGCGTGTCGTCGAAGAGGAAGCGCTGCCGGAGCGCCTGGTCGGCTTCTGCGATCACCGGCTCCGCGGGCTTGGACTCCGTGTTCCCGGGCATCGACATCTCCCTCGCAGGCGGCATGCGGAGGCCGGTGACGCGACGACGCGCGGCCATGTGCCACTCTCACCCAGGCATCGGGGACGGACTACCGGATGTAAGCCGTCGGGGGGGGGATCGGCGGGCGCAGGAGTCCGAGCGATCTCATACAAGTGGCCCTCGCCGGCTCGCCCCGCACCTCGTGCGGCCAGAAGCTTGAGGCCCCGTTCTCGCAGTGCCGAAAACCGACGAGGCCGATGAGCGAGCATCAGGACTCACTCGACCGCATCGAACGGGCCGGCAGCGCCACTGGAGCCACGAGCGGACTCGGCGCGAAGGGCGGAGTCCGAAAACCCCGCCCAATAAGGCTGATGCCCCGCCTCATGCAACCGATGGCTGAAGTCCTGCCACTCGTGCAGCAACTGGGAGCGGTGGGGCGCTGACCTCGAAGTGCAGCGTGTGCGAGAACCCGAGGCCTTTCTGTCGGTGACCTCGTTGCGCGTTCCGGCAGCGCGCGGCGGCTGCATGTCCGGTATCTCCATAAGTAACCCCTGGTTATTTGATGCATGCAGCTACTGCTGCCCGATCATGCTGGACCTGCCGAGTGGGCAGTCGGCAGTCTGAACGGGCAACAGAAATTCCGAGAAAAATTTGCGGAGTTGAAAACGTGACCACTCTGGCCGTTTCTGTTCGGGACGGCCCCTGCCATGGAAGAAGGTGCTGACGATGGCCCTGCTCAAGACTGCCTCGTACGCGATTGCCCGCCGCACGAAGATGACCGCCCTGGCCGGCTTCTACAAGTACTGAGCAGCTGCCCCTGATCTGCGGTCAGGGAGCTGATTCCTGGGGCTGGACAGAGCTTCGCTTCTGTCCAGCCCCAAGGGCACTACAGGCCGGACCGACTTACCCAAGGGGATCAGATGAACCGACCTCCAGGCCCGCGTGGCGCGCGTCTTGCCGGCAACGGACCGGCCTACGACGAGGACCGTCTCGGCTTCATGACCAGCATGTCCGAACGGTACGGAGCCATCTGGTCCTTCGACCACCACATCGTCGTCGTATCCGACCCGGCCCTGGCGGGTGAGGTTCTCCTGCGCACCAACAAGGACTTCGGCGGAGAGGTGGACTTCCTCCACCGGAAGCAGAAAGAGGATGAGGCAACACTGCAGCAGTGGTCCTCTTCGCGTGCTGCCCGGATGCGCGGAATGCGTCCGTCCGCAATGCAGGCCAAGATCCCCATGATCGGGGCGGAAATGCGGACCGCGATTCAGTCTTGGGCCTCCGGCGGTGACATCGAGATCGTCGCGGAAATGCGGCGCCTTACCTCCCGGCTCGGCGCGATGATCTGCTTCACGCAGGATGCGCCGACAGCGGAGGGCTTGGAGCAGGAGCTGTTCGACGCCCTCCTTCCGGTCATCCGTAGCACGATCGCTCTGCCCTCCTGGCTGCCGCTGCCGCGTCACCGGCGCGTGGCACGCGCCAACCGGGCATTGGAGGACGGAATAGCCCGGGTGATCGACGTCCGCCGGAGGGAGGGGCGGACCGGAGCGGATGACCTGCTCGGTGTGCTGATGAAACCGACAGGTCGGCATGGAGTGCTTTCCGACCGGATCATTCGCGAGACGTTGGCGGCCACCCTGCTGGCTGCCCAGAGCGCGCCCTCTTCCGGGTTCGGCTGGATCATCCACGAGCTGGTCAAGAACCCCGAGGCCCAAGAGCGCATCGCGACCGAGGCCGCCGCCGTGCTCCCGCCGTCGGACCCGATCACTCATGCCCACTACGAGCAGCTCGAATACACCGGGCGAGCGGTCAAGGAGGCACTGCGCCTGTGGCCGCCGAACTGGGTGTACGCCCGCCACACCCTTCATGACACGGAGCTCGGCGGTTACACCCTGGCCCGCGGCACCAAGGTGATGGTCCCCTCTTACGTCATCCAGCGTGACGCCCAGTGGTTCCCCGACCCGCTGTCCTTCGACCCGGATCGCTGGCTCTCCGATGGATCCGGTACCACGGCTGTGCCCCATGCCTATCTGCCCTTCGGTGCGGGCCCCCTGGTGTGCATGGGCCTGTCCTGGAGCCTGATCGAGATGACGCTGGGCACTGCGCTGCTGCTCCGCGACTTCCGCGTGGAGGCCGCTCCTGCCACGACCGTGGTTCCCGATCCCGCCCGGGAGTTGACGCCCAGCGGGCTCATGGTGCACCTCACCGCGCGCGCCGCACCTGTTCACGTCGCCCGTGCCGGAACAGCCCGGCAGGGCCCTGCGCCGACCGGCTGCCCGATGTCCTTCGGCTCACCCGCATGAGCGGGCCGATCACCTACAAGGTCCTGCTCGGCAACCGTGAGTTCAACGGTCTGTTCGCGGCCCACACGGTGTCCATCCTCGGTGACGTTCTCACCAAGATCGCACTGTCGGTCCTGGTGTACGACCGCACCGGGTCCGCCCTGGCCGCCGCGCTCACGTACGCGCTCGGCTTCGTGCCCCAAGTATTGACGGCGGCCCTGCTGTCCTCCGTCGTGGACCGGTTCCCGGCCCGCCGGGTGATGCTCATCGGCGATGCCGCGCGCATGGTGTGTGTGCTGCTGATGACCGTGCCCGGCACGTCGGTTGCTGTCCTGCTGTGCCTGGTGACGGCATCCGGGGCGCTGACTCCCGCATTCCGCGCGGCCCGTCAGACCATGCTCCCGGAGATCGTCGGCATGGAAGGTTACGCCCTGGCCCGCTCAATGTTCTCGGGCACCATTCAGATCGGCCAGACTCTGGGCTTCGGCCTCGGCGGTCTCCTGCTGCTCCTGGTCACTCCGCGGGCCGCTCTGTTCCTGGATGCGGCGACTTTCGCCTTCGCCATCGTGGTCGTGCTCCTGACGGTTCGCCCCAGGCCTGCTACTTCCGCCGGGCGGCAGGAGAGTACGGGCATCATCCGTGCCACTGTGCAGGGCAACCGGATGATCCTGACCACGCCGCTGCTGCGGCGTCTGCTGTTCCTGCAGTGGCTGCCCACCGCGATGGTCGTCATGCCGGAAGGACTCGCAGCCCCCTACGCCGAGCAGTTGGGGGGAGGACCCACCGCGGTGGGCCTTCTCCTGGCGGCCCCGGCCGTCGGCACCGCGCTCGGCGAGGCGGCAGTCGCCCGATTCCTCGGAGCCGAAAGGCGCGCCCGGAGCGTTCCCGCCCTGCTGCTTCTCGCAACGGCCCCGCTCGTCTGCTTCGCCGTCGAACCCGCACTGCCCTGGGCCCTCGCCCTGCTGCTGCTGAGCGGAGCGGGAACCGCCTACGCCCTCCCTCTCGACCAGCTCTTCATCGAAAGCGTGCCTCCACATCTGCGCGGCCGCGCCATGACCCTCGCCGGCACCGGATCCATCACCACCCAGGGCACCGGACTGGCCATCGGCGGGCTCGTGGCCGAGTGGATCTCCGCGCCTTGGGTGTTCGCCGCCGGGGGACTCACCGCGCTCGCAGCGGCGGCCGCGACCGGCAGGACCCGCCCATGGCGGGCCGATCCGCACACCGTGATGCAGACGGCCCCGGCCGACCAGGCCATCAAGGACCAACCGCCACAGCACAGTGACAAGTGAGGAATCCCAGAATGCCCGTGTCTTCCGAGCCCCTGACCTCTGTGGACAACGCCACGTGGGCGCATCTGCCGCCCGCCGCACCGCTGGACCTCACCGTCGACGCCGTACGGCTCGCCGCAGAGGTCGCCGCCCTGTCGGATCTCACCTGGCGCCCCAACCGTCCGGTGAGCCAGAACGGCCTGGGTGCGGAGGACGCCTTCGACTGGAAGATCATCCCTCTGCGCAGTCCCAACGGCAGCCTGGCACGAACCGACCCCGGCGGCGCCGGGCTGGAGGACCACCTCGACACCGAAGCCCTGGCCCGCAGCCCCTACCACGCCGAGGTGCTGGGCAGGATCCCCGCTCCACTCCACAGCGTCCGTCTCATGGCACTCGGGCCGGGAGCCGAAACCCATGAGCACCGGGACGGCCGCACCAACTTTCCCTGGGGCTCGCTCCGGCTGCACATCCCGATCGTGACCCAGCCCGGAGCGGAACTCGTCGTGGGCGGCGAGACCTGTCACTGGGAGGCCGGGCAACTGTGGTACGCGGACTTCGACCGCCTGCACATAGCCCGCAACCGCAGCGACCGGCGACGTATCCACCTGGTTGTCGACTGCGTTCCCACCCCGGAACTGATGGGTCTGTTCCCGGCCGACTTCCGCGCCGAACTGACGTGGAGCGATGTGCTGTTCGCCCGGAGCGAGGTGCCACTCCAGCCCTTCGAGAGGGAGGGCCTGGCCTGCGAGCTCGATGTGCCCGCCACCTTCCCGGACTGGTCCGACGACTCCGGCGCCGACCCGACCGGCCGCCTCCCCGGCACGATTGAGCTGATCGACGGGCGCCCGGTCCTCTGCATCGCCGGCGAACCGCGCTTCGGACTCATCCACATCGGCAACGCCGAATTCCGGTTGCAGGGCTGGACCGACGAACGCACCCTGCTCCTGGACCTCGAACGGCCCGATCCCATCGCACGGTCCAGGGTCCGCTGCGGCAGGTCGCTCACCGAGTACGTCGTCCATGACGTCCGCGCGGTCGAGCGCATCGGGCCCGGACAGTCATGACCGATCGGAGCAGGCGGCATCAACCACGCTGTCGATGTGACCGGAACCGGGGTTGCCGGCATCGCCCAGCCGCGCGCGGATGAGGTAACCGAGTTGGAATCGGCTCTCGGCGCGGAAGCTCTCCATGATTTCCTTGATGTGCTTCCGGCAGGTTCGCAGGGACATGTTCAACCGGCGGGCTATGACTTCGTCCTTGAGGCCTTCGGTCAGCAGCCGCACAATTGCCTGCTTGGCCTCGGTACTGATGGTGGGCGTGCCGAAATGGCCTGGGTTGAGGGGGGTGGCGAGCACCCAGGAGTGCTCGAAGACCGAGCAGAGGTAACTGACCGTGAACGGGTCACGAATGATGACCGCGCCGTCCTGCGCATTGTGGTGAGAGATGAACGCGATCTCCTCGTCGATCACGGTCATCCTGCCGAACAGCTCGGGCAGGGTCCGGACCTGGGCTCCGGTCGAGGCGAGCTGCTTGACGTACTCCTGTGTCGTTGTGTCGTGGCGAGCTGTGTGCTGGTAGAGGGTGCGCATCTGTACGCCGCGCCGGAGGAGAGCCAGGTCGCGATCGCTCGCAAGCTCCACCGGTCCTGTGGGGTGCTCGCGGCGGGGTTGGCAGGTGAGCACCTCCGCTCGGCACCGTGCCATCGCGTCGTCGATCCGTTCGGCAAAGGTCTTGGTGTCGTGGACCTCTTCGATCGGAGTGTGGTGACGCCGAGTTTGCCGCATCTCGGCGTACAAAGGGCCGAGCGCGTTGAATTCCCCTCGCAGCTCTTCAGTGCGTGCCAACTGGCTGCGAAGTGCCGTCTCGATGGGGGCGAGCAAGGTCGCTGCCGCTGTCTCGGGAGCGACGGACACGAGCCGAGTCTCCGCTGCGGGCCCTTGCAGTGGCCGAAGCAAGTGCCGGGCGGTGAGCACGGAGGCCGCGTGTTGCACGTCCTCCGCTGTCAGCCCCAGATCCTGAGCCGCTGTTTCGATGGTCAAGTGGCCGTGTTGTGTGATCCAGCGGAAGACGCCGATTTCGACGTCACTCAGCCGACACATGCCTGCTATGGAACTGTTCTCCACGGTTTGCCCCCTGGACAGATCCTGCATGCAGCTCAGTGTGCCGGGTGATCACGCTGGACGGGGAATGGAATGGCTCGGCAGGCTGAAAGGCCCACCAGGAACTCTGCAAAAGTTACCGACCGCAGACGCCTCATTCTGACGCGGAGCCGAGGAAGTATGGGTGTGATCACTGAGGGTGTGGAGATGAGGGCGGCCGTCCTGGACGATGCCGGAGCACTTGCCGGGACGCTGCTGCGGAACCGTACGTACATGCGCCCTTGGGAACCCGACCGGCATGAGGAGTTTTTCACCGAAGGCGGCCAGCGAGCCCGGATGAGAGACCAGCTCGCGCAGCGGGAAGCGGGGCAGGCCATGCAGTGGGTGCTCGTCGAGACGGACGGCGGGCGGCTCGTCGGCGTCATCTCCCTGTCCAGGATCGCCCTCGGTCCGCTGTGCAGTGCGAGCGTCGGCTACTGGGTCGACGGGGAGCGGGCCGGACGCGGCATTGCCACTGCCGCCGTCGAAGCGGCGTGCCTGGCTGCGCGAGAGGAGTTCGCACTGCACCGGGTCGAGGCGGGGACGATGGTGGACAACAAGGCCTCGCAGCGGGTTCTGACGAAGGCCGGATTCGAGCAGTACGGCTTCGCGCCGAAGTATCTGCACGCCAACGGTGCCTGGCGGGATCACCTTCTCTTCCAGCGAATCCTGCACGACGAAGGACCACGTGGGCAGGGCCTGTAAAGGTCCTGCACTCCCGGGCGGTGAGCACCACCCAGTCGTCCCGGCGTCACCGTGTCGGCACTGGCCCCTTCCCTCGGCTCAACGGTCAGTGCTTCTCGCCGCCCGGCACGGCCATGTCCGTCAGGCGTGCCGCCCAGGGCGCGAGGTCGGGCCACGGGCCCGGTGCGCGCAGCACGGCGACCGCGACGCCGGGAACTGCTCGCGGACCGGTCGAGGACGTCGCCGTCCGCCTCGCCGGTGAGGGTGAGGACCAGGTCCTCCAGGCCGGGGTTGTGGCCGATGAGGAGGAGCGTGCGGACGGAGGCCGGATCAGGCCTCATATGCCCTGGCAGTCTGAAGGCCCCTCCCGGCGCATGACGAGGGCGGGGTCCGGAAACCCCGCCCGCACTCAACGAAACACCAGGTCAGGGCCACACCAGGCAATACGGCTGATGCCCCGCCTCATGCAGCCGATGGCTGAAGTCCTGCCACTCGTGCAGCGATGGGAGTGGGGGGAGTGACCTGGGGCCTCTTGGTGAGGTCGGCGTCGAGGGCCGGTGGCGGTCGGGTGAGGGATCCCACAAGCGGGTCGATCGGTGGCGCGCAGACGCCAAGAGGGCTATCGTCGAGAGGTAGAACGACCGGTCTTCCTGCCTCTTGGGGACGGTCGCTCGGACTTCCTAGCCGGGCTGCCCCCAGGCCGGGACATGCCAGTAGGTCGCCGGTGCACGTCG
>NZ_JBHXVG010000048.1:0-50587 GCF_042672405.1 Streptomyces sp. NPDC127197
TCCTCCCAGGCCTTGCGGAAGGTCTCCGTGACGGCCCGGGACGCGGAGGCGGACGCGGGGAACACGGACGAGTCGATGTGCAGCAACGTGGCCATCAAGGGTCTCCAAAGAGCGGTGAATCGGCCGGCGCCCGCGGGATGGCGAGGCGCCCGCCGTGCTAAATCTTCGTGTGCAACTATGAATAACACAGGTACTTACTTTTTTTCATCCCCGTATGGCGGCACAGTACCCTGAAGGCATGACAGTCGAGCAGAGCCATGACACTGAGGCATGCAAGCGGGTGGACAGCGGCATCACCCGCGTCTTCCAGTTGCTCGGAAAGCGCTGGACCGGCCCGATCGTGGCCGTGCTCGTCGAACAGCCGGCCCACTTCGCCGACCTGCGCCGGGCGATCCCCGGGATCAGCGAGCGCATGCTCTCCGACCGGCTCACCGAGCTCGGCGCCGCGGGACTCGTCGTGCGCGAGGTGGAGGAGGGCCCGCCACTGCGGGTCTCCTACCGGCTGACCGAATCCGGGGCCGCCCTGGAACCCGCCCTCAAGGAACTCGGGGACTGGGCGGAGAAGCACCTGCCGGACAGCGGGCCCTGTTAGCCGACTCGCTCGACCGGCCGACCCCGCCGACAGGAGCCCGACCCACTTAGTAATGGGATCCATTTTCATGTAGCGTCTGTGTCACTCCCCCCGGGGGAGTCACGAACGCATCCAGGAAGGATCCCGATGGCCGTCCCCAAGCGGAAGATGTCCCGCAGCAACACCCGCCACCGCCGCGCCCAGTGGAAGGCGAGCACGCCGCAGCTCGTGCCGGTCACGATCGAGGGCGTCAGCCACCTCGTGCCGCAGAACCTGGTCAAGGCGTACGAGCGCGGGCTGCTGCGCCCCGAGGGCTGAGCGAGGATGCCGTACGGCCGACTGCCCGTCACCGTTCTGTCCGGTTTCCTCGGGGCGGGCAAGACCACACTGCTCAACCACGTCCTCGCCAGTCGTGAGGGGCTGCGCGTCGCCGTGATCGTCAACGACATGAGCGAGATCAACATCGACGCCACGCTGGTGCGCGGCGGCGAGGCCGCGCTGTCGCGCACCGAGGAGCGGCTGGTCGAGATGACCAACGGGTGCATCTGCTGCACCCTGCGCGACGACCTCCTGGAGGAGGTCGACCGGCTGGCCCGCGAGGGCCGCTTCGACCACCTTCTGATCGAGTCGTCCGGCATCTCCGAGCCGATGCCGGTGGCCGCCACCTTCGCGTTCGCCCGCGACGACGGCGCCACCCTCGGCGATCTGGCCCGCCTGGACACCATGGTCACCGTCGTCGACGCGGCCAACTTCCTGGCAGAGCTGGCGAGCGGCGACGAACTCGTCGAGCGGGGCCTCGACCAGTACGAGGACGACGAGCGCACCGTCAGCGACCTGCTGATGGACCAGGTCGAGTTCGCCGACGTCATCGTGCTGAACAAGCTCGACCTGGTGGACGCCGCCACCGCCGACCGGCTGCGGGCGACCCTCGCACGCCTCAACCCGGCCGCCCGCGTCGTCCCCGCCACCCACGGCCGGGTCGACCTCCGACAGGTCCTGGACACCGGCCTGTTCGACCTGGAGCGCGCCCAGCAGGCGCCGGGCTGGGTCCGGGAGCTCAACGGGGACCATGTTCCGGAGACGGAGGAGTACGGCATCTCCTCGACCGTGTTCCGCTCCGAACTGCCTTTCCATCCCGGGCGGTTGTGGACCTTCGTGACCCAGGAGCTGGACGGCGGCGACCACGGGCGGATTCTTCGCTCCAAGGGCTTCTTCACCCTGGCGAGCCGCCCGCAGGTGACGGGCCTGTGGTCGCAGGCCGGTTCCGTCGCTCGCTTCGAGCCGTCCGCCGCGCGCGACGAGGAGGCCCCGTACGCTCAGGAACTGGTCTTCATCGGTACGGAGCTGAAGGCCGACGCCCTGCACACCGCACTGGCCGAGTGCCTGATGCACGACGGCGAGGAACCGCCGTCCGACGACCCGTTCCCCGCCTGGGACACCTACGGCATCGACGACACCTGCGACCACGAACACTCCCCCGCCATGGCGGGGACCTGAGACCCCGGGTCGGGCGGTGGACGCAGCCACGGCACCGCCCGACCCGGTACGGACACCGAAACGGGAGACTGCCATGACAGAGCACGGTGTACGTCTGGGCACGGTTCAGGAGACCCTGCTCATCCCGCTGTACGGACGCGCGGTGGAAAGCCGCAAGAAGGACGCCGCACTGCGCGACGCCCGGGCCGAGGAGATCGTGGCCTCGATCGACTACGACTTCGCCCGCTTCGACAACGGGCCGAGCCTCATCGGCACGGTCCTGCGCACCAGCCTGTTCGACCGGTGGGTGGCCGACTTCCTGGCCGAACACCCGGGCGGCACGGTCATCGAGATCGGCACGGGCCTCAACACCCGGTACGAGCGCGTCGCCACCGGCCGCGCCCGCTGGTTCGACCTCGACCTGCCCGACGTGATCGACCTGCGCCGGACGTTCTTCACCGACACTGCCCGCCGCACGATGATCGCCGCGTCGGTGACGGACGAGGCATGGGCCGACTCCATCGCCGCGCAGTCGGACGGCCTCTGCTTCCTCGCCGCCGAAGCGGTGCTGCCCTTCCTGTCCGAGGCGGACGTGCGCCGGGTCGTCGACCTGTTCGCCGACCGTTTCCCCGGTGCGCTGCTCGCCCTGGACACGGCCGGCCCCGGGATCATCGCCACCCAGGACCAGCACGACGCGCTGAGCAAGGTCGACGCCAAGATGCAGTGGTCGTGCGCGGATCCGGCCGAACTCACCGACTGGCGACCGGGGACCCGGCTGCTCGCCTCCCACACACTCACCAGCCTCCCCACCACGATGTACGAGGAACTGCCGGCGGCGTATCAGGAGATGCTCAGCGGCCTCAAGACCCAGCGGTTGCCGCAGGTGGAGGAGTACCGGATCAACCTGCTCCGGCTCCCCTGACCAGCGACCACGTGGCGCCCAACTCGCCTCTTTCACAGGCCAGTTGGGCGCCGCCGATTTGACACCCCACCCTGACCTCTCCACCCTATGGAGACGACATCCATTTCCAATAGGAGCGGTTAGCGATGCGTGTGGCGTTCGTCGGCAAGGGCGGCAGTGGCAAGACCACTCTGTCCGCCCTCTTCTCCCGCCGGCTGGCACGTTCGGGGGCGCCCGTGGTCGCCGTCGACGGCGACATCAACCAGCACTTGGCGTACGCCCTCGGCCTCGACGAGGAGGAGATGTTCGCCGCCCCGCCGCTCAGCGCCCACACCGGCGAGATCAAGGACTACCTGCGCGGCACCAACCCGCGGATCGTCTCCCGCGACGCCATGGTCAAGACGACCCCGGCGGGACGCGGCTCACGGCTGCTGCAGCTGCTGGGCGACGACGAGATCCACTCCCGGCATGTGCAGCGGGTGGGCGAGGTCCCGGTGATGGTGACCGGCGCCTTCGACGAGAGCGATCTCGGCGTCGCCTGCTACCACTCCAAGCTCGGCGCGGTCGAGCTCTATCTCAACCACCTGGTGGACGGCCCCGGCGAGTATGTCGTCGTCGACATGACGGCCGGCGCCGACGCCTTCGCCTCCGGTCTGTTCACCCGCTTCGACATGACGTTCCTGGTGGTGGAGCCGACCCGCAAGAGCGTCTCCGTCTACCGCCAGTACCGCGACCACGCCGCCGAGTTCGGCATTCCGATCGGCGTGGTCGGCAACAAGGTCACCGGCGAGGACGACCTCGACTTCCTCCGGCTGCACGTCGGCGACGACCTGGTCGCCCACTGCGAGCAGTCCGCCTGGGTCCGAGCCCAGGAGCAGGGCCGCGGGCACGGCGAGCTGGAGCCGCACAACGCCCGTGCGCTGGACCGGCTGCGCGCCGCGGTGGACGCCCGCCCCAAGGACTGGGCGACCTTCCAGCGGCACGCCGTCGAGTTCCACCTGCGCAACGCCACCGCCTGGGCCAACGACGCCACCGGCCACGACCTCACCGCCCAGGTCGACCCCGACTTCCGGCACGGCCCCGCGGCGCTCGCGGCCTTTGCCTGACCGATCGCGCCGCACGCACACAAGGGTGCCGACGGCCGCCTCCCACCGGGGCCGGGGGGCCCCGGGGGGGGGGGACGCGGGGGCCCCCCCCCCCCCCCACCCGGGCCCGGCGGCCCCCCCCCCCGGGGCCCGTCGGCACCCTTGGTTCGTCGCTCAGGCGGCCAGCGCGGCGGGCTCGTCCGCCGCGGCGAGCAGGTCGATGAGCGCGGTGCGGGCCCGGTTGACCCGGGACCGGACCGTCCCGACCGGGCAGTCGGTCAGCTCGGCGACCTCCGCGTACGGCAGCCCGAGCAGCTGGGTGAGGACGAACGCCTCCCGGCGCTCCTCCGGCAGCGCTTCGAGCAGGTCGAGCAGGGCGATGCCGTCGTCGAAGCCCGGCAGATCGCGCGGCTGGGCCAGCTCCACGGCCAGCCGCCAGTCCGGTACGTCGCTCAGGCGCGGCCGGGCGGAGGCGTACCGGTAGCTGTCGATCACCGCACGGCGGGCGATGGACAGCAGCCAGGCACGCGCGGAGGAGCGGCCCTCGAAGCGGTGCAGGCTGCCGAGCGCCCGCAGGAACGTGTCCTGCGCCAGGTCGTCGACGGCCTGGGGGTCGGCACACAGATGGGCGACGTAGCGCAGGACGTCGCGGTGCAGGGCACGGACGAAGTGGTCGACGGCGTCCGGGTCGCCGCCGCGGGCGGCGAGCGCCCAGGCGGTAATCGACTCGTCGGCGGTCTCGGTCCCGTGGTCCTCGGTTCGCGCGCGGAACGTCTCGCGTCGCTTCTCGTACGAGGCGGGCAGGGCAGGAGTGATCACCTGGTGTCCTTCTCGGTCATCCGGGAGCCCGACCGGCGGCGCGCACAGGCACGCTGCGGGCAGGATCCGGCGAGTGGGGATTCAGGCCGTACGGGACCCTGCGGGGCGTCCGGATGCCCGCGCGGGCGTACGACCGTGGCCCGAGGCGCCTCGGGGCTGCCTCGGGAGACCGGCTGTCGTCAGACGACAGCAGTCCCCAGGGGCGGACCCCGAGAGGTGATCGCGTGGACGAGGAGGAGTCGGCGCGGTGACCGTGCCGAACTGCGCCGCCACGGCCGCGGGCGCGGGACGTGCGGCGGGGCCGGCACGGCGAGCGGCAGCCGCAGCGGCGCCGCCAGCCATCCGGCCACGGCGCGCAGAATGCGGAAGGCGGCGCGCTCGCCATGGGCGAGCCACAGGCCGGACAGCAGTGCGGCCAGCAGGTGGGCGGCGATCATCCCTAACGAGGACGAGCCGCCCATGACGTGGCCCGTGGTGTGACCCAGGTCCATGGCGTCCATCGAGTGCATGGGCATCGAGCCCATATGCATTGAGGACATGTGCGCGGCGGACATGTCGTGGCCCGCGGCACCCGCGTCCGAAGGTGCGGTGGGCTGTCCCGCAGTCGCCGACTGCGCGAGGGAGAACGCCGAGTGCAGCGCCGTCTGGGCGGTGACCACGACGGCCACGATCAGCGGCAGCCCGCGTTCCCGGCCTGCCAGACACCACCCCCCGGCGGCGGTCACGGCGGCGCCGCCGGCCAGCGCCCACCAGGGCACATGGCTGCCGGACATCAGTACGTGACCGAGGGCGGCGAGCAGCACACAGACGGCCGCGAACACCGCGGCCCGAACCGTGCGAGAACACCACCCAGCAGTCATGACGGCCTCATCCTTGCATCCGGCGTCCCGGTGTCACCGCTGGGTACGGAAATCGGCGGGGTCCACGACTCAATCCGAGCCATGTGATACGAGCCACACTCACATGCCGGACGTGCCACAACAAACGGGAAAGGCAAGGAGGTTACCCACTCCTTGCCACTCTCAACGTATAGCGCACGGGGGGTCTTGCGGCAAGACCCGGGTCGTGCCGCAGAATCTCCGGCCGAGGCCAGAAACTGCGGAAATCAGGGATTCGCGAAGTGTGTATTCCCTTGCCCGTCCGGACTGCGCGGAGCAGCTGGCCGACAGCCTTGTCGAATGGGGGGTTTCATGTTTGACGTGATCGTTGCCGGCGGCGGACCGACCGGCTTGATGCTGGCCGGCGAGTTGCGGCTGCACGGCGTGCACGTGGTCGTGCTGGAGAAGGAGACGGAGCCGACCGAAGTGGTCCGCGCGCTCGGTCTGCACGTGCGCAGCATCGAAGTAATGGACCAGCGCGGTCTGCTGGAGCGGTTCCTCGCGCACGGCAAGCAGTACGAGGTCGGTGGTTTCTTCGCCGGCATCAGCAAGCCCTCGCCGGTCCGGCTGGACAGCGCACATGCGTACGTCCTCGGCATCCCGCAGCCCACCACCGATCGCCTGCTGGCCGAGCGCGCCGCCGAGCTCGGCGCCGAGATCCAGCGCGGCTGCGAACTGGTCGGGCTGAGCCAGGACGAGGACGGGGTGACCGTCGAGCTGGCCGACGGCAGGCAGCTGCGCTCGCGCTACCTCGTCGGCTGCGACGGCGGCCGCAGCACGGTGCGCAAGCTGCTCGGCGTCGGCTTCCCCGGCGAGCCCGCCAGGGTCGAGACGCTGCTGGGCGAGATGGAGGTGACCATGCCGCCGGAGGAGCTGGCCGCCGTGGTGGCCGAAGTCCGCAAGACCCAGCTGCGGTTCGGCCTCGGGCCCCTCGGGGACGGGGTGTACCGCGTCATCGTGCCTGCCGAGGGGGTGGCCGAGGACCGCTCGGTCCTGCCGACCTTCGAGGAGTTCAAGCAGCAGCTGCGGGTGTACGCCGACACCGACTTCGGCGTGCACTCACCGCGCTGGCTGTCCCGCTTCGGCGACGCCACCCGGCAGGCCGAGCGCTACCGGGTCGGCCGCGTGCTGCTGGCCGGCGACGCGGCACACATCCACCCGCCGGTCGGCGGACAGGGACTCAACCTCGGCATCCAGGACGCGTTCAACCTCGGCTGGAAACTGGCCGCCGAGGTGGGCGGCTGGGCACCGGAGGGACTGCTGGACAGCTACGAGACCGAACGGCACCCGGTGGCCGCCGACGTGCTGGACAACACCCGGGCGCAGATGGAGCTGATGTCCACCGAGCCGGGTCCCCAGGCGGTGCGCCGGCTGGTGTCGGAACTGATGGACTTCGAGGACGTGCACCGGTACCTGATCGAGAAGATCACCGCGATGGGGATCCGCTACGACTTCGGCGAGGGCCATGAACTGCTCGGCCGACGGATGCGGGACGTGGAGCTGAAGCGAGGGCACCTCTACGAGCTGATGCACGGCGGCCGCGGACTGCTGCTCGACCAGACCGGCCGGCTCTCGGTGGCGGGCTGGGCAGACCGGGTCGACCACGTCGTCGACGTCAGCGAGGAACTGGACGTGCCCGCGGTACTGCTGCGGCCGGACGGCCACGTGGCGTGGGTCGGTGAAGACCAGCAGGATCTGCTCGGCCGGCTGCCCGAGTGGTTCGGCGCTGCCGCCGGCTGAGCGCGCAGGTCCGGCTCGAAAGGGCGGGAGGGGGCACGCCCTCTTCCCCGACTGGGTCGTCGTACCCGTTCGGACAGGGCCGACACGGCTACCGTAGGGCTGCACTATGCCCTGATCCGAGAAGTACATCCCTTTCGAGGTGTTCCGTCGTGAGCCTGAGCATCCGCAATCAACTGCCCGGCATCGTCACCGCCGTCACCACCGGCGAGGCCATGGCGACCGTGACCGTCCGCCTCGACGGAGGTCAGGACGTCACCGCGGCGATCACCAGGGAGGCGGTGCGCGACCTCGGTCTTGCCGAGGGGTCCGCCGTGCGCGCCCTCGTCAAGTCCACGGAGGTCTCCCTCGCCACCGGCAGTGTGGACGGCCTGTCCATCCGCAACAGGTTGCGCGGCACCGTGCGGGAGATCACGACGGGCGGCGCCATGGCCTCCGTACGGATCGCGACGGAAGGCGGGGAGCTGACCTCCGCGATCACCAGGGAAGCGGTCGCCGACCTCGGCCTGGAACCGGGGTCCTCCGTCGTCGCGTTGATCAAGGCGACGGAGGTCTCACTCGCGGTCGACTGATCCGAACGGCGGCCCGGGCGGCGGAGGAGCGCGCACGACACGCCACAAAATTAGAACCATTCGTTTTCTTGAACCGTTCGTGTTCTTGAGGGTAGGTTCGGCGGCATGACCGCATCCCGGCCCCCGACCACCGCCGAGGAGTTGCGCGGTGCCGGCCTGCGGGTGACGGCCGCCCGTGTAGCGCTGCTCGAGACCGTCCGGGCCGGTGACCACCTCGGCGTCGAGGCGATCGCCTCCGGCGTGCGCGACCGCGTCGGCCATGTCTCCCTCCAAGCCGTGTACGAGGCCCTCCACGCGCTCACTGCGGCGGGACTCGTACGCCGCATCGAACCGGCCGGCAGTCCGGCCCGGTTCGAGGGGCGCGTCGGGGACAACCACCACCACGTCATCTGCCGGTCGTGCGGTGCCGTCGCCGACGTCGACTGCGCGCGCGGCGAGGCCCCCTGTCTGACCGCGTCCGACGACCACGGCTTCTCGATCGACGAGGCCGAGGTCATCTACTGGGGCGTGTGCCCCGGCTGTTCCACCCCCCGCAGTACTTGAGCACCGTCATCCCCCAAGTCCGGAAGGATTCCCATGGCTGAGAACCCCGATGCAATCGTCACCGACTCCAAGGCGGAGACCGCAGGCGGCTGCCCGGTCGCGCACGGGCGCGCCGCGCACCCGACCCAGGGCGGCGGCAACCGCCAGTGGTGGCCGGAGCGCCTCAACCTGAAGATCCTCGCCAAGAACCCCGCCGTGGCCAACCCGCTCGGCGAGGAGTTCGACTACGCCGAGGCGTTCAAGTCCCTCGACCTCCCGGCCGTGAAGCGGGACATCGCCGAGGTGCTGACGACGTCGCAGGACTGGTGGCCCGCCGACTTCGGCCACTACGGCCCGCTGATGATCCGTATGGCCTGGCACAGCGCGGGCACCTACCGGACCAGCGACGGCCGCGGTGGCGCCGGCGCCGGACAGCAGCGCTTCGCCCCGCTCAACAGCTGGCCGGACAACGGCAACCTCGACAAGGCGCGCCGTCTGCTGTGGCCGGTCAAGAAGAAGTACGGCCAGAGCATCTCCTGGGCCGACCTGATGATCCTCACCGGCAACGTCGCCCTGGAGCAGATGGGCTTCAAGACCTTCGGCTTCGGCGGTGGCCGCGAGGACGTCTGGGAGCCGGAGGAGGACGTCTACTGGGGTCCCGAGACCACCTGGCTCGACGACCAGCGCTACACCGGCGACCGGGAGCTGGAGAACCCGCTCGGCGCGGTCCAGATGGGCCTGATCTACGTCAACCCGGAGGGCCCGAACGGCAACCCGGACCCGATCGCCGCGGCCCGCGACATCCGTGAGACGTTCGGCCGGATGGCGATGAACGACGAGGAGACCGTCGCCCTGATTGCCGGTGGCCACACCTTCGGCAAGACCCACGGTGCCGGCCCGGCCGACCACGTGGGCGCCGACCCCGAGGCCGCCTCCATGGAGGAGCAGGGCCTGGGCTGGAAGAACACCTACGGCACCGGCAAGGGCGCGGACGCCATCACGTCCGGCCTGGAGGTCACCTGGACCACCACGCCGACCCAGTGGAGCAACGGGTTCTTCAAGAATCTCTTCGAGTACGAGTACGAGCTCACCCAGAGCCCTGCCGGCGCCCACCAGTGGGTGGCCAAGGACGCCCCGGAGATCGTCCCCGACGCGCACGACCCGTCGAAGAAGCACCGCCCGATGATGCTCACCACCGACCTGTCGCTGCGCTTCGACCCGATCTACGAGCCGATCTCCCGCCGGTTCTACGAGAACCCGGAGGAATTCGCGGACGCCTTCGCCCGCGCCTGGTACAAGCTGACCCACCGCGACATGGGGCCGAAGTCGCTGTACCTCGGCCCGGAGGTTCCGGAGGAGACCCTGCTGTGGCAGGACCCGCTGCCCGAGGCGGAAGGCGAGGTCATCGACGCCGAGGACATCGCGGTGCTCAAGGCCAAGATCCTCGACTCGGACCTGTCGGTCTCCGAGCTGGTGTCCACCGCCTGGGCGTCGGCCTCCACCTTCCGCGGCAGCGACAAGCGCGGCGGCGCCAACGGCGCGCGCATCCGCCTCGAGCCGCAGCGCGGCTGGGAGGTCAACGAGCCCGACCAGCTGACGACGGTGCTGCGCACCCTGGAGGGCATCCAGCGGGAGTTCAACTCCGGCGCCAAGAAGGTGTCCCTGGCCGATCTGATCGTGCTCGCCGGTGGCGCCGCGATCGAGAAGGCTGCCAAGGACGGCGGCTTCGACATCGAGGTCCCCTTCACGCCGGGCCGCGTGGACGCCTCGCAGGAGCAGACGGACGTGGAGTCGTTCGCCGCGCTCGAGCCGACCGCCGACGGGTTCCGCAACTACCTCGGCAAGGGCAACCGGCTGCCCGCCGAGTACCTGCTCCTGGACCGGGCGAACCTGCTGACCCTGAGCGCCCCCGAGATGACGGTCCTCGTCGGCGGCCTGCGCGTCCTGGGCGCGAACCACCAGCAGTCGCCGCTCGGCGTCTTCACCGACACGCCCGGCGCTCTGACCAACGACTTCTTCGTCAACCTGCTCGACCTGGGCACGACGTGGAAGGCGACGTCCGAGGACCAGACCACGTTCGAGGGCCGCGACGCGGCCACGGGCGAGGTCAAGTGGGCCGGCACCCGCGCCGACCTGGTCTTCGGCTCGAACTCCGAGCTGCGCGCCCTGGCGGAGGTCTACGCGAGCGATGACGCGAAGGAGAAGTTCGTGAACGACTTCGTCGCGGCGTGGAGCAAGGTCATGGACCTGGACCGGTTCGACCTCGTCTGATCGTCCCGATCACTCCGATCACGACGTCCGGCCCGGCCCGTGCGGGCCGGCCCGGACGTCCGGTCTCCCGGGGTTCAACTCGTGCTCGGAGTGAGCACCACGAAGTCCGCGCTCGACGGGTCGAGGCAGACGGCCAGCCGGCCGACACCCTCCGCGTCCTCCGGCCCCATCTGCACGCTGCCGCCGTTCCCGGTGACCGCGGCGACCGCGGCATCACAGTCATCGACGGCGAAGACCGGGTGCCAGTACGGCCTCCCGTTCGCCAGCGCAAGGTTCTCCTTCGGGAGCTCCATGACACCGCCGTGCATACGCTCCTCGGGGAGCCCGGCGGGAGTGATGAGGGAGTAGGTGCCCCCGCCGCCCGGCAGCTCCATGTCACTGAACTGCCAGCCGAAGACACCACCGTAGAACTCCTTCGCGGCCGCGGCGTCGGTCGTGTACAGCTCGGTCCACGACAGCGAGCCCGGCTGGTCCACCAGCTCGACGCCCTTGTTCGTCCCCGGCTGCCAGACGGCGAACTGGCCCCCCAGCGGATCGCTGTACTGCGCCATCCGGCCCCACTCGTCGAGGTCCATCGGCGCCACCCGCACCGTGCCGCCCGCACGCTCCACGGCCTGGGTCGTGGCGTCCGCGTCGGTGACGCAGTAGTAGATCATCCAGGCCGAGCGGGCACCCTCCTCGGTCAGCTTGCCGAGCCCGGCGACGATCTTGCCGTCCTTCCGGAACATCCCGCCTTCCATGTCCTCCCCCTCCCCCATGGACTCGTACTCCCAGCCGAGCACCGCGCCGTAGAAGGCCGCGGCGGCCCGCACGTCGGGGGCACCGAGGTCGAGCCAACAGGGGGAGCCGGGGACGAAGTCAGTGGTGATCACGGCGATTCCCTTTCGCAGATCCTGTGTGACCTCAGCGTGACACCCGGCACTGACAATCACCCGGCGACCGGCCGGTGCCGGGCGCACACTGGAAGCGGAAGGCCATCCGTCATGATCCGCACATGGAGGTGGGCCGTGAGCACCCTCGAAGAACATGTCGACGTCGGAGTCCCGGTCGACAAGGCCTGGGAGAGCCTGCACCGGGTGGAGAACTATCCGCGCTTCGTGGAGGGAGTGCGCGCCGCCCGCACGGAGGCGGGAGGCCGAGCGCATCTGGACGTCGAGGCCGGCGGACGGGCCCGGGAGTTCGACGCCGAGGTCTCCGACCACGGCGACGAACGCGTGATGGAGTGGCACACCTCGGGCGCTCCTAAGCTGGCGGGCTCCTTCTCGCTGCAGCCCATCGACCGGAACCACACCCGGGTCCAGGCACGGCTCGAGTACGACCCCGGCACGATCAGGGAGACCTTCGGCGGGCCGAAGGGATTCGCCCAGGCGAACGCGATCGAGCGGCTCGTCCGCAGCGATCTGGAGCACTTCAAGGAGTACGTGGAACAAGAGCGGTGAGCGGGGTGACGCCGCATGCCGTACGTCGCCGTGAGCGCGCTGAGCCATCCCGGGCTGCTGCGTGACCGGAACGAGGACAGCCTCGTCATCGGCCCGTGGACCCTGTGCGCCACCGTGACCGAGAGTCCGCAGACCCTGGTCTTCCCGCTCGGGACGCCCCTCGTCGTCGCCGTCGCCGACGGCCTCGGCGGGCATCCCGGCGGCGAGGTGGCCAGCGCGCTGGTGGCCCGCCGGATCGCGTCGATCGGTCCCGCCCTGAGCAGCGAGGACGCTGTCCGCAGCGCCCTGAACGCCTGCAACCGCGCCGTGTTCGAGGCGGCCGGCGACGAGGAAAGCGAGCTGGCGACCATGGGGACGACGGTGGCCGGAGTCGTCGTACAACGCGACTCGCTGCTGGTATTCAACATCGGTGACAGCCGGGTCTACGCGGCCTCGGGAGGCACGCTGCGCCAGGTGAGCGTCGACGACAACCCACCGCTCGAACCCGGGCAGCGCACCACGTCCGTGGTCACCCAGTGCCTGGGCGGCAGCTCCGCCCACCGCGCCGTCGTCCCCCACGTGACGACCGAGTCCCTGTCACCCGGCGATCGCTACCTCATCTGCACGGACGGTCTGACCGACCCGCTGACGACGGACGTCCTCGACGAGGTGCTGCGGGAGCACGACGACGGACGTGCGGCCTTCGAGCTGTGGAAGGCCGCCATCGAGGCGGGCGGCCCCGACAACATCACGCTGGCGGTGGTGCGCGTCGGCGACGAGTAGGGCTGCGGACGGCCGATCACAAGCGCGTTCCGCTTGCCCCGCTGCCTCGCCAGGAAGGCCAACGTATTCTTCGCCCGTGGCTGACACCGAGCTGATGCGGCTTCCCGACATGCCGCTGCACGATCCGTTCATCGCCGCCGACGAGAAGACCCGCACCTACCACCTCTACACATCCAACGACCCGTCGGTATCGGGCGTGGACGGCACCGGCACGATGGTCTACCGCAGCCACGACCTGCGCGACTGGATGCGCCCTGTGGTGGTGTTCCTGACCGCCGGACAGAAGGGAATCTGGGCGACCGACGGCGGTTGGGCACCGGAGGTGCACGAATGGGGCGGCAGGTACTACCTGTTCACCACCCTGCACAGCCAGAGCAAGCCGCTTCCGGTACCACCACCCGGCCAATGGGGCACCCCCTTCCAGCTCGCGAACCACATGCGCGGCACGATCATCGCCGTTGCCGACTCGCTGCTGGGGCCCTTCACCGTCATCGACCCGTCACGCCCCACCCCGCCCGAACACCTCATGACCCTCGACGGCACGCTCCACGTCGACCCGTCCGGGCAGCCCTGGATGGTGTACGCACACGAGTGGCTGCAGACCATCGACGGAACGATGGAGGCGATCCGACTCGCCCCGGACCTGTCGGGAACCGTCGGAGACCCGGTCTTCCTGTTCAAGGCGTCGGACGCGTTCTGGCTCGGCGAGCAGATCCCCAGCGGCGTACCGCATCAGCTCCCGCCCTATGTCACCGACGGCCCGCAGCTGTACCGCACCCCTGACGGCTCTCTGATCATGCTGTGGTCCACGTACGAAAAGAACATGACGGGCCAGGACGGCACCATCGGCGGCGGCTATGTGCAGACCTACGCCGTCTCGAAGTCCGGCAACCTTGCCGGGCCTTGGCAGCAGCACCGGCCGTTGGTCCGCAACGACAGCGGTCACGGCATGCTGTTCCACACCTTCGACGGCCGACTGATGATGATCCTCCACCGCCCCTTCGACAACGCGCGCGGGAAGCTGTACGAGATGCAGCTCCTCGGCCACGAGCTACGGATCCTCCGCCGACGTGCCGACCTCGATGGTGGCGGATGACGACGAGTCCAGTAGTGCCATACGCCGCCACCACGTGTCACACGAACGCAACCAGCGGGCCTGCCGTTTCCGGCAAACCCGCTGGTGAACACCGTCGGGACGACAGGATTTGAACCTGCGACCCCTTGACCCCCAGTCAAGTGCGCTACCAAGCTGCGCCACGTCCCGATGCCGTCTGACCTGGGCTTTCCCCCGGCCGAACGTGCATGGAAACAATACCGCACTCGGGTCGGTGGTCGCGCACCCGATTATGCGTGGCCGACGAACGGGGCAGCTCGCCGACGAGTGACGCTTGACCTGAAGCTTGGTTGAGGTTGCACGATCGTCCACATGACGATCATCGACGAAGGCACGCATACGTACGGCTACACCGACCTGCCCCGCCTGATGGCCCTCATGACCGGCGACGAGAAGCACGGACCTGCGGCGACGTCCACGCTGGACGTGCTGTGGGTGCTCTACGACCGGGTGCTGCGGGTCGAGCCGGGGCGGCTGGAGGACCCCGGGCGGGACCGGTTCCTGCTGTCCAAGGGGCACGGGCCGATGGCGTACTACGCGGTCCTGGCCGCCAAGGGTTTCGTCCCGGTGGATTGGTTGCCGGGCTTCGGCTCCTACGACTCCCCGCTCGGACACCACCCCGACCGGATGCTGGTGCCGGGCGCCGAGATCGGCAGCGGCTCGCTGGGGCATGGGCTGCCGATCGCCGTCGGCACGGCGCTGGGGCTGCGTGCCCAGGGCAGGGTCGAACCGCAGGTGTGGGTGCTGATCGGGGACGCCGAGCTGGACGAGGGCAGCAACCACGAGGCGATCGCCTTCGCCGGGCCCGCCGGACTGGACCGGCTGCACACCGTCGTCGTGGACAACGCCTCCGCCAGCCACGCCCGGCCCGGCGGCATCGCCGCTCGCTTCGAGGCGGCGGGCTGGTCCACGGTGACCGTCGACGGCCGCGATCACGCGGCACTGTACGCCGCCTTCACCGCGCCGCACCCGGGCCGCCCGCACGTGGTCGTGGCCCGGGTGGAGCCGAAGTCCGCGTGACGCGGCGATCGGCCGGGCCTGCAGAACCAGTTCACTCCCAATTACGGCCTCAGCGAAGGAGCCGACTGTCATGGACACCATGCGTGACCGTTTCGCCCCTGTCATCTCCCGGTTGCTCGACGAGGATCCCCGAGTCGCGGTCGTCCTGGCCGAGATCGGCGTGGACGGTTTCACCGCCGCCCGGAGCCGGCACCCCGACCGGGTGATCAACGTCGGCATCCGCGAGCAGCTGCTCATCGGGACGGGCGCGGGGCTGGCGCTGACCGGGCTGCGGCCGGTCGTGCACACCTTCGCCAGCTTTCTGGTCGAGCGGCCGTTTGAGCAGGTCAAGCTGGACCTCGGTCACCAAGGGGTGGGGGCTGTGCTGGTGAGTGCCGCGGCGTCCTTCGACTGGCCGGCGGGCGGGTACACCCACATGGCTCCCGGCGACGTGGCGCTGCTCGACACCGTCGACGACTGGACCGTGCACGTGCCCGGCCACCCGGACGAGGCCGAGACGCTCCTGCGCCACGCGGTCGCCGCCGGCGACGACAAGGTCTACGTCCGGCTGTCGGTGCAGTCGAACGCGCACGGCCTCCCGGTCGACGGCGCGCGTCTCCGCACGGTCCGCGAGGGGCGTGCGGGGGTGGTCGTCGCCGTCGGGCCGACGCTCGACGCCGTGCTCGACGCCACGGAGGGCCTCGATGTCACCGTGCTCTACGCGACGACCGTCCGGCCTCTCGACACGGCCGCCCTGCGCCGGGCCACGGAGTCGGCGGGGACGGACGTCGTCCTCGTCGAGCCCTACCTGGCGGGCACCTCGACGGCCACCGTGAACGACGCCCTCTCCGACGTGCCGCACCGTGTCCTGGGCCTGGGAGTGGGCCGCCGGGAGCTGCGCCGCTACGGCACCGTCGAGGAGCACGTCGCCGCGCACGGCCTCGACGCCCGGTCACTGCGGGAGCGGATCGCGGGGTTCGTGGCGGGAGCCAAGTGAGTCACCCGTTCTCCGCCATACAAGCCCGTCGCTCCTTCTCCGCGCATTTTCAGCCGGCGGCGGGCAACCCCAACTCGGGGTAGGCGTCGAGCAGTCGGGGCGGTGCCGCCTGGCGCCAGGAGTCGGCGAGGATGTCCCGCAGCTCGCCCTCGCCCTCCAGCGCCGCCAGCCGCGCCCGCACCCAGGCGAACTGCGCCTCATGGTCGGCGATCCAGAACTTCTCCGGCTCGGCCAGGACCAGTTCGTCGCGCTCCTCCTTGGGGCAGCGCACGGCGATGGAGGTCTCGTCCTCCGGCAGCGTGGCGAACATCTTCCCCGCGACCCGGAACGTGGGCATGCTCCAGGCGATCTTCTCCGTCGTGTCCGGCAGGGACAGGGCGATACGGCGTACGTCTTCGGCATCCGGCATGGAACGCACCGTAGCGGCTCCCACTGACAGTCACCTGGGGAGAGCGCCGGCTCCCACGTGCTTGTAGTAGAGGCTCGTCGGCCGCAGCTCTCCGGCGGGGCTCGCCGCGTAGTCGGGGATGACGCCGACCCGGGTCCAGCCCGCGCCGCGGTAGAGGTTCTCGGCGGGGCTGTCGGTCTCGGTGTCCAGGTGCAGCAGGGTGACACCGGCCGCGGCGGCGGCCTCCTCGGCGGTGGTCAGGAGCCGGCGGCCCAGACCCTGACCGCGGGCGTCGCGGTGCACCATCAGCTTCACGAGCTCGGCGCGATGGCGGCTGTTCGGCTTGTCGGGAAAGGACAGGCTGACCGTGCCGACCACCCGGTTCCCGTCGCGCGCCACCCACACCGCGAGCTGCCCGGCGGCCACGGCGGCTGCGCGCTCCTTCCACCAGGCGGCGGCATCGGCGTCGTCCATCAGTGCAAGGAAGCCGACCGACGCACCGCCTGCCACGGTGTCGATCAGGAGGTCCGCCAATTCCCCGGCAGACGCGAGAACTTGGTGGTAGTCCAGGCGAGCCACGATCACGGCCGCACCACCGCCAGCAGATACCGCACGTCCTCCCGGCCGGCGCACCGGAACCGCGTCGGCCCCCATACGCGAAGCCGCAGGCAGTCACCGGCCTCCAGGCGATGCTCGACGTCCTGCACTGTCATGGCGAGAGCTCCCTCCAGCACCCAGATGTGCTGCTCGAGGCCGGGCACGGGCGGCCGGTCGTACGCGATGTCGGCGCCCGCGGTGAGCCGTCCCTCGACAAGTTCGCCACGCAGTCCGGCGTGCGGTGGCGACACGGAGCGTCGTACGAATCCGGAGGCCCGGTCCTGCCACACCTGCTGGTCGGCCGCCCGCACCAGCAGGGCGGGCTCCGACTCGACCTCGCTGAGCAACTGGGACATGGTCCGCCCGTACACGGCGCAGAGTCGGTTCAGCACCGCGGCGGTGGGGCTGATCTCCGCCCGCTCGGCGCGGGACAGGGTCGACCGGCTCACTCCGCTGCGCTCGGCCAACTCCCCCAGGGACCAGCCGCGTTCGGCCCTCAGCTCGGCAAGCCGGGAGCCGAGCCGGACATCGACGTCGTCCGGGCTGCCGGAACCGGCTCCGTCCCCGACTTCGGCCTCGGCCTCGACAGCAGTCGTTCGTTTCATATCCGGGACTTTATCCCAGATATGAAACGCACGGCGTAAAGATCGCCTAATCCTCTGCCGCCGCCTCCAGCGCCTCCAGCACCGGCCGGATCAGCGGATGCTCCTCCGCGCCGCGCCGTACCGCCGCGAAGACCCGGCGGGTCGGTGCGTCGCCGTCCACGGGGCGGACGACGACACCGGTGAGGTCCATGCCCCGCAGCGCCGAACGCGGTACGAGAGCGACGCCCGCGCCGGCGGAGGCGAGCGCCACCACCGCCCGGAAGTCGTCCGAGGAGTGCTCCAGACAGGGCTGGAAGCCGGCGCTCTCGCAGGCCAGGACCACCACGTCGTGGCAGGGGTTTCCGGGGTACGGGCCGATCCACGGGTCCTTGGCGAGCTCCGCGAGCGGCACCTCCGCGGCGTCCGCCAGCCGGTGACTGACCGGTACGACCGCGTCGAAGGGCTCCGCGTACAGCGGGACGTGGGCCAGGCGGGGATCGTCGGCAGGCGGGGCCCCGCGGTACTCGACGGCGACCGCGACATCCACCTGCCGGTCCAGCACCATCGGCAGGCTGGCGTCCCCCTCGGCGTCCCGGACCCGGATCCGGATGCCGGGGGCGGTGCCCGCCAGGTGGGCCACGGCGGGCGCGACCACCAGGGCGATGCCGGTCGCGAACGAAGCGACCGTGACCGTGCCGGCCGCGCCCGAGCTGTAGGCGGCCAGCTCGGCCTCCGCGCGCTCCAGTTGGGCGAGGACGGCGTTGGTGTGGCCGAGCAGGATCTCGCCGGCCGGGGTCAGTCGTACGCCCTTCGCGCTCCGCTCGACGAGGCGGTGGCCCGTCTCCTGCTCCAGTGCTGTCAGCTGCTGGGACACGGCGGAAGGCGTCAGGTACAGCGCGGCGGCAGCCGCCGTCACCGTGCGGTGGTCGGCCACCGCTCGGAGGATGTGCAGCCGCCGCGCTTCGATCATGGGATCGATTCTCTCAGACGCACTATGGCGCCGAATAACCCTTTCGTCCCGCTCAGGCGTCCAGCTCCGCCCGCGCCGCGACGAACGCGTCGACCGCGCGGTTGACGTCGTCGGTGGAGTGCGCCGCGGACAGCTGGACGCGGATACGCGCCTGGCCCTGCGGTACGACCGGGTACGAGAAGCCGATCACGTACACGCCCCGCTCCAGCAGCAGCTCCGCCATCCGGCCCGCCTCGGCCGCGTCGCCGATCATCACAGGTGCGATGGCGTGGTCGCCCGGGAGGACGTCGAAGCCCTCCTCGGTCATCCGGCGGCGGAACAGAGCGGTGTTCTCGGCGAGCCGCTCGCGCAGGTCGCCCGCCGCCTCCAGCAGGTCGAGCACCTTCAGGGAGGCGGCGGCGATCACCGGCGCGAGCGTGTTGGAGAACAGGTACGGCCGGGAGCGCTGGCGCAGCAGGGCGACGATCTCGGCGCGGGCGGCGACGTAACCGCCGGAGGCGCCGCCGAGGGCCTTGCCGAGGGTGCCGGTGATGATGTCGACGCGGTCCATCACGCCGTGCAGTTCGGGGGTGCCCCGGCCGCCGGGGCCGACGAAGCCGACGGCGTGCGAGTCGTCGACCATGACCATGGCGTCGTAGCGGTCGGCGAGGTCGCAGATCTCCCGCAGCGGCGCCACGTAGCCGTCCATGGAGAAGACGCCGTCGGTGACGATCAGGCGCCGCCGCGCGTCGGACGCCTCCTTCAGCTGGCGCTCCAGGTCCTCCAGATCGCGGTTGGCGTAGCGGAAGCGGCGGGCCTTGGACAGCCGGATACCGTCGATGATCGAGGCGTGGTTGAGGGCGTCGGAGATCACCGCGTCCTCGGGGCCGAGCAGCGTCTCGAAGACGCCGCCGTTGGCGTCGAAGCAGGAGGAGTAGAGGATCGTGTCCTCCTGGCCGAGGAAGGCCGACAGCCGCGCCTCCAGCTCCTTGTGCACCTCCTGCGTACCGCAGATGAAGCGCACGGAGGCCATGCCATAGCCCCAGCGGTCGAGCGCCTCGTGGGCGGCGGCGATCACCTCGGGGTGGTCGGCGAGGCCGAGGTAGTTGTTGGCGCAGAAGTTGAGGACCTCGCCGGGGCGGCCGCCGGCGGAGACGTGCACGGTGGCCGACTGCGGGGTGTCGATGACGCGTTCGGGTTTGTGCAGTCCGGCGGCGCGGATCTCGTCGAGGGTGGCGCGCAGGTCGTCGCGCACGGAGTCGAACATCGGGGAACTCCTTGAAATACGGGTGACTTACGCAGTCCAGTCGAGGATGACCTTGCCGCCGCGGCCGCTCGCCGCGTCGGCGAACGCCGCCTCGAAGTCGCGGTGGCCGTAGCGGCCGGTGATCACGGGGGCGAGATCGAGGCCGCCCTCCAGGAGCACGGACATCGCGTACCAGGTCTCGAACATCTCCCGGCCGTAGATGCCCTTGATGGTGATCATCGAGGTGACGATCCGGGCCCAGTCGACGGGAAACTCCTGAGCCGGCAGGCCCAGCATGGCGATCCGCCCGCCGTGCGTCATGTTGGCGATCATGTCGCGCAGGGCCTCGGGGCGGCCGGACATCTCCAGACCGATGTCGAAGCCCTCGCGCAGGCCCAACTCCCGTTGTCCGTCGGCGATCGAGGAGCCGGAGACATTGAGCGCCAGGCTCACACCGATCTTCCGCGCCAGGTCCAGCCGCTCCTCGCTGACGTCGGTGATCACGACGTTCCGGGCACCCGCGTGCCGTGCCACAGCCGCAGCCATCAGGCCGATCGGCCCGGCGCCGGTGATCAGCACATCCTCCCCGACCAAGGGGAAGGACAGTGCGGTGTGCACGGCGTTCCCGAACGGGTCGAAGATCGCCGCGACATCGAGGTCCACCGGAACCCGGTGCACCCACACATTGGCGGCGGGCAGGGCGACGTACTCGGCGAAAGCCCCGTCCCGGCCGACACCGAGCCCGACCGTGGCCCGGCACAGGTGCCGCCGGCCGGCCAGGCAGTTGCGGCACTTTCCGCACACCAGATGGCCCTCGCCGCTGACCCGGTCGCCGACGGCGATGTCCGTGACGTCCCGGCCGGTCTCCACGACCTCGCCGACGAACTCGTGCCCGACCACGAGCGGCGTGCGGATCACCTGCTGCGCCCAGCCGTCCCAGGACCGGATGTGCAGGTCGGTGCCGCAGATGCCGGTGCGCAGCACCTTGATCAGTACGTCGCCGGGTCCGACGGCGGGTTCCGGGACGTCCGCGAGCCACAGCCCGGGCTCCGCCTTCTCCTTGACCAGCGCCTTCAACGCTACGGCTCCTGTGGGTGAGATCCCGGGCCACGGACATGCCGAAGGAGCCCGCGGCCGGGGAGAGGGTGGAATCGCGTAGCAATCTGCCGTACGACGCCGTCCCCGGTCCATCGAGGATTTCTTAAGCGGCGCCTCAGCTCTGCTTCACGCCCTCTGCCCGGCTGCGGAACAGGCGGCCGGCTCGGGATCCAGCGGCGGAACCTGTCAGACCTTTCCGTAGGAGTGCGCCCGGGGCCGCTCGGGAGGACAGGCCTGGTCGAGGCGGGAGACCTGGTAGTGGCTGATGTACCAATCGTCCCCTACGCGGGTCACGAGGACCGAGAGCTTGACGTCCAGCGCGGGCCGGTCGGTGAACGAGAACTCGACGTCCAGGTAGCCGAGGACGAGGTCGTCGGCGGGCCGCCGTGTCTCCAGGATGTGGTAGGCGGCCCTCATCCCGAGCGGCTGGGAGGCGTAGTACTCGGCGACACCGGACCGGCCGACACTGTAGGGCTGCAGCCCCTGGAAGATCGCGTCGTCGGTGAAGACGGCGGCGACCTGCTTCGGTTCATGGGCGTCGACGGCCGCTTTCCAACGGTCGAGGACGTCACTCAGGACCGTGGTGTCTTCCGTCGTGCTGTTCATGACGTCATCCTTCCTCGGTGATCCGGCGACCGCTCAGTGCCCGGCACTCATACCGCCGTCGACGTGCAGGATCTCGCCGGTGACGAACGGAGCCGTCTCCAGGAAGAGCACCGCGTCGACGATGTCGCTCACTTCGCCCATCCGGCCGACCGGGTGCAGGGCCGCGAGGACGTCGTGGGTCTCCTCCGGGTGCATCGGGGTCTTGATGGTGCCGGGCGACACGGCGTTCACGCGGATGCCGCGGGTGGCGTACTCGATGGCGAGGGACTTGGTGGCGGACTGCAGGCCGCCCTTGGTCAGCGAGGCCAGGACGGAGGGGACCCTGGAGTCCGGGCTGTCGACCAGGCTCGTGGTGACGTTGACGATGTGGCCGCCGCCCTGGGCGAGGAGGTGCGGGATCGCCTGCTGGGTGATGTGGAAGACGCCGGACAGGTTGATGCCGGTCACGGCGGCGTAGTCCTCGGCCGTGTAGTCGGTGAACGGCTTGGCGATGAAGATGCCCGCGTTGTTGACCACGGTGTCGATACGGCCGAACCGCTCGACGGCGGCCGCGACGACGCGCTCGGCGGTGGCCGGGTCGGCGATGTCGCCCTGGACGGTGACGATGTCGGCGTCGTCGACGGGGGCGATGGTGCGCGAGGTGGCGACGACGGCGTGACCGAGCTTGCGGTAGCCCTCGACGAGGGCGGCGCCGATGCCCTGCGACGCGCCGGTGATGACCGCGACCTTCTGGTTCTGCGTGCTCAAGGTGACCTTCTCCGAGTGAGTGAGTGACCGGCCACTAGCCGACCGGTCGACTATTCGGAATGTAGGTCGGGTGACGGGCAACGTCAAAGGTCAGAGGGGCTTTTCCCAGGACCTGTTTCCTCATGACTGGGAGGCTGAGGCTCCCAGTGCAGCTCAGCGCGGGAGCGCGTGGGGGTCGTCCGCAGGCAGCCAGGCATCCGGGGCGTGGATCCCGAGGTCGCCGACGCCGTCGCACAGGGCGTCCACGGTGTCGAGCACCCCGGGGCGGTCCTCCTTCTCGCGCCAGACCAGGGACCAGGTCCAGTAGATCTTCGGCTCGACGATCTCGCGTCGGACCAGGTCGGGCGGGATGGGATTGGTCTGTCCCTTGGGCGAGTTGACGACCGGGCGGGTGCAGCGGCGGACGTGGTCGAAGTAGGCGGGGCCGGTGATGGCGCCGTCGGAGATACGCACCGTGCGGGCCCCGATGACCTGCGTGAGCTCTTCGGCGTACACGTTCCAGGAGGCCCAGGCGGTGATGTCGTCGTCGATGAGGACGTCGGTGTCCCGGGCCGGTACCTCGCTCGTGTCGGCGCCCTTCGCGACGGCGTAGAGCCGGTCGGCGCCGATCAGCCGGCCCCGCAGCCCGAGCCGCTTCAGGTCCTCGGTCCGCACCCAGCAGACGGCGAGGTCCAGGCTGCCGTCGGCGACCCGGGCGGCCTGGGTGTGGGAGGGTGCGACCCAGGCGTCGATGTGCACCTTGGCCACGGCGGCCGTACGTGACGTCAGGTCCGGGGGAAGCCAGTTGACGTAGCCGAGCCGTACCGACTCCGAGCCCGCCAGTCGGCCGGCCCGGCGCCGCAGGGCGTCGGCCTGCTCCAGCAGGGCGCGGGTGTGCGGGAGCAGGGCGGCGCCGGCCGGGGTGAGGGAGACAGAGCGGCGGTCCCGGTCGAACAGGCGGACACCCAGGTCGCGTTCGAGCGACTTGATCTGCTGGGAGAGCGAGGGTCCCGCGATGAGCAACCGCTCGGCGGCCCGCCCGAAGTTCAGTTCCTCGGCGACGGCGACGAAGTACCGCAACTGGCGCAGCTCCACGCCCGTCATGCTACGCGCGCTGGGAGTCTGCGCCTCTCAGCAGCGAGGAAGCCGGTCGTGGCATCGATGCTGGTGACGGGCCCACGATGGGAGCACACCCGACGAGCACGACCGGAGGCAGATCATGCGAGAGTTCCTGGTCGAGATCACCACCACCGTCCCCGAGGGCACCGGCCAGGACGAGGTCGACCGGCGACGGGCCGCCGAGGCGGTCCGCGCGAAGGAACTGGCCGCCACCGGCAACCTGGCCCGACTGTGGCGTCCTGTGGGTGAGTTGCGCAGCATCGGCGTGTGGCGGGCCGCCGACGAGGAGGAGCTCCACGAGAAGGTGCTCGGCACCTTGCCCCTGCGCCCGTGGATGACCTTCACCGTCACCCCGCTCGAGTC
Organism: Streptomyces sp. NPDC127197; assembly: GCF_042672405.1. Lineage (NCBI taxonomy): Bacteria > Bacillati > Actinomycetota > Actinomycetes > Kitasatosporales > Streptomycetaceae > Streptomyces > Streptomyces sp. NPDC127197. Next base: position 23,820 of record NZ_JBHXVG010000048.1, read on the forward strand.
CCACCCCAACGACCCGGGCAACGCCGACGGTACGAAGTGAGCACCACGTCCCCCTGGAACCATGTCGCCCGGTCCGCCGCGGCGCTCGCGGCGGGCATGGGCATCGGCCGCTTCGTCTACACCCCGATCCTGCCGCTGATGCACACCCAGGCCGGTCTGTCGGCCGCCGCCGGAGCCGACCTGGCCACCGCCAACTACGTCGGCTATCTCGTCGAGGCACTCGCGGGCATCCTGGCCCCCGCCCTGGTCCGTTCGCGCGCCGTCCTGCGCAGCTCGCTGCTCCTGCTGACCGGCACGCTCGCCGCGATGCCCGCCACCCACAGCACCGTCGGGTGGGCTTCGCTGCGGCTGCTGGCCGGGGTGGCGAGTGCCCTGGTCTTCGTCGTTGCGGTCGCCTCCCTCCTCCACCACCTGCGGGAGCACCCGCCGCACCTGCCCGGCTGGGCGTTCGGCGGCGTGGGCGCCGGCATCGCACTGTCCGGTCTGCTGGTCCTGGTCCTGCGGTCCGTCGCCGACTGGCGGACCGCCTGGTGGGCGGCGGCCGCGCTCGCGGCGGTGCTGGTCGGCGCCTCCTGGAACCTGCGGCCGGAAGATCCGCCCGTCGCCCCGGCAGCCAGGAACGACGCGAAGCCCCGTACCCACCGCTGGTTCGGTGCGCTGTTCGTCAGCTACACCCTGAAGGCGTCGGCTACATCGTCGCCGGAACCTTCCTGGTGGCAGCGATCGGTCAGGGTTCTCCCGGCTGGGCCGGCAGCGGCGCCCGGGTGCTCGTGGGGCTGGCCGCCGTACCGTCCTCGGCGCTGTGGGCCCGGCTGGGGCACCGCTGGTCCCGCCCCGGTCTGCTGTCGGCCGCGCTCCTGGTCCAGGCGGTCGGCATCGCCGTGCCCGCGCTGATCGGCGGTACGACGGCGGCCCTCGTCTCCGCGGTGCTGTTCGGTGCCACGTTCCTGGGCGTCAGCACCCTCGCCCTGGCCGTGGGAGCCCATCTGCGCTTCCCCCGCTCGGTCGCTCTGCTCACCGCCGGATACTCCGTCGGCCAGATCCTCGGCCCGCTGCTCGTCGCCCCGCTGCTCCACCACGGCTACCGTCCGGCCCTCCTCCTGGCCGCCCTCGTGGTGCTCGCCGCAGCCGCGGCCGCGGCCGTGCTGCGGATCGGATTCCCGCACCACATGGTCGTAGTACGACACACAGCTCCCGAAAGGCGGCGAGAATCGACCGAGGGCGCCGGACCCGACGCTCTCTCCCCGCACTCGGCGAACTGACGTGGAGCCGCTCATGACCACCGCACGGGACCTCGCGATCGTCGCCCTGGACGCGGCGCCCGGCCGCCCAGTGGAGCAGGGTGATCTGTCGCTCGCGCTGGCGGGAGCCGAGGTGTTCGACCTCATCGAGGCCAAGGCCCTCGTCCTGGACGGCGACCGCATCCTGCCGAGCGCCCTGGCGCCCACAGGGGACCGCCTGTTGGACGAGGCTGCCGCGGCACTCGTACGACAGGAGCCGTACGAGTCGGTCGAGGACTGGCTGTGGCGCCGGGGCCGGGGGCTCTTCTCCGCCTACGCCGACGACTTCGAGCGGATGGGGCTGACGGCCCGGCCTCGGGGCCACCGGCTTCCGCTGCGGACCGGGCGGACGGTACTGGTCGACTCGGCGGCCCGTCGCCAGGCCGAGGCCCGCTGGTCGGCGGGCGAACCCGTCCTGGCCGCCCTGGCTGCCGCCGCCGGGCTCCGCGACGAACCGGCCGAGGACGCGGAGGCCCTCGCCGGTGACGCGGTCACGACGGTGTTGGCCGCCGTCGGAGACGCGGTGATGGAGCTGGAGGCCGTACGACAGCGGAAGGCGATCGAGGACGCCGCGTTCGACAACGTCTGGCGCGGCTACTAGCGCCCGGTGGCGCCGAGCAGGGCCCGGCAGTTCTGCCAGAGGGGGCTCAGCCGCTGGGTGCTGTTGTACAGCTTGGCGAACATCACCTGGCCCTCCAGCTGGGCCACCACCGCCCGCGCCGCCTCCCGCGTGTCGGCGACGGTGACATCACCGCGCTCGCGCGCCTCGGCGACGACCGACTCGACCATGTCGACCTGGGCGTCGAAGATCTCCTGCAGCCGCCCGCGGACGGTCTCGGTCTGGTTGCTCAGCTCCAGGGTGAGGTTCCCGAACAGGCAGCCCGACACGGTGCCGCAGCCCTGCTGGACGGCGCGCTGGCCGGCCTCCGTCTCCTCGAACAGCTGCCGCAGCCGCTCCAGGGGCTCGGCGCGTGTGCCCAGGACGCGCGCCCAGTCGCGTTTCTGGGCCGCCCAGTGCTCGTCGACGACGGCGAGCGCGAGGGACTCCTTGGACTCGAAGAAGTAGTAGAAGCTGCCCTTCGGCACCCCGGCCGCCTTGCAGATCTCGGCCACGCCCAGCGCCGAGTAACCGCGCCCCTCGATCAACGAGCGCGCAGCAGCGAGAATCTTCTGCTTGGCGTCACTGGTGCGTCCCATGGGTCAAGGGTACGGCGGTACTAGACCGGTCGGCTGGTTTGCCGGGCTCGGTCCGCCGTCACAGCAGCGGGAGCCCGCCGGCCTCGAGGCTCGCCACGAGCTCTGCCGCCGACGCCTTGATGGCCTCCAGACCGGTCATTCCCCAGGGCCGCGGTGCGACGTCGGCGACGCACACGGTGCCGAGCACCATGCCCGTGGTGTCGATGAGCGGTGCTCCGAGGTAGGAGTGGATGCCGTACTCGTCGACCACGGGGTTGCCCGCGAACCGCGGATAGTCGCGCACGTCCTCGAGTGCCAGGGCCTTGCGCCGGGCCACCACATGGGGACAGAAACCGTGGTCGCGGGGCATGGAGCGGCCGATCTCGGGCCGGGTCCCGTCCTCCTTCACGACGAGTCCCACGGCGGGCGCGTGCAGGCCGGCGAAGAACTGGCCGTTCTCGTCGAGGAAGTTGACCATGGCGTAGGGCGAGCCGGTGAGCGCCGCCACGTGGTCCGCGAAGGCGTCGAGGGCGGGCTCGGGGCGCTCTCCCAGGCCCAGTCCGCGCAGTCGCCGGGTCCGGGCGGGGGCCTCCTTGTCCTCGGGGGTGAGCAGCAGACGACCGGCCGGGCGCGGCGGGTCGTAGCTCATGGCCGGGTTCCGTCGCTGTGCGCGTACGTCATGTGCGGCTCCGGTGGGAAGGGTTGGGGTGTCACATGTGGGCGCCGTGGCTCGGCGCCGGCGTGGCGGGTGCGTGGGCGATGAGGTGGCGTACGAGGGTGAGCAGGGTCTGCACGCCGGAGGCGGAGATCCGGGCGTCGCAGCGGACGACCGGGATGTCCGGGTCGAGGTCGATGGCGGCGCGCACCTCCTCGGGGTCGTAGCGGTGGGCCCCGTCGAACTCGTTGATGGCGACGATGAAGCCCAGGCCGCGCTCCTCGAAGAAGTCGACGGCCGCGAAGCACTCCTCCAGGCGCCGGGTGTCGGCGAGGATCACCGCGCCGAGCGCGCCCTCGCACAGCTCGTCCCACATGAACCAGAACCGCTCCTGTCCCGGCGTACCGAACAGGTACAGCACGTGTTGCGGGTCGAGGGTGATGCGGCCGAAGTCCATGGCCACCGTCGTCTCGACCTTGTTCTCGATGCCGTCGAGGTTGTCGGTGGCGGCACTGACCGTGGTGAGCAGCTCCTCCGTGCTGAGCGGCGCGATCTCGCTGACGGCTCCGACGAAGGTCGTCTTGCCGACCCCGAACCCGCCCGCCACCAGGATCTTGAGCGCGGTGGGGAAGGGATCGGCGCCTTCGTCGTAGTCGTAGTCAGAGCTGTCGTCGTAGTCCATCGAGCACTGCCTCCAGAAGGGCCCGGTCCGTGGGGTTGTGGTGGAACTCGGGGGGCTTTGTGGTGAGGGCGCCGCAGTCGACGAGGTCGGACAGCAGCACCTTGGTGACCGCCGCCGGCAGCTTGAGGTGGGCGGCGACCTCGGCGACCGAGACGGGGGCGCGGCACAGGTCGAGGGCCTGTGCGTGTTCGGGACCGAGGTAGCCGAGCGGGGTGGCTCCGGTGGCCATCACCTGGGAGATGAGGTCGAGCGCGACGCTGGGGCGGGTGCGGCCGTTGCTGACCGTGAACGGGCGCACCAGCCGTCCGGCCGCGTCGTCGAGCCAGGGCCCGTCGCCGGCCGTGGCCACGCTCAAGGCCTCATCGCCGTGGGTTCGACGGCGTGCTGCCGGGGCGCGGTCACCAGGTAGGGGCGGACGCTCTTGACCAGCATCGCCATCTCGTAGCCGAGTACGGCGGCATCGGCTTCGCGGCCGGCGAGCACAGCGAGGCAGGTGCCGGAGCCGGCGGTGGTGACGAACAGCAGGGTGGAGTCGAGTTCGACGACGACCTGCCGGACGTCACCGCCGTCGCCGAAGCGGACGCCGGCGCTGCGGCCGAGTGAGTAGAGACCGGAGGCCAGGGCGGCCATGTGGTCGGCGCTGTCGGGGTCGAGGCCGTGCACCGACTTCACGAGCCCGTCGCAGGAGAGGAGCACGGCGCTGCTGGTGTGCGGTACGCGCTGGACGAGGCCGCTCATCAGCCAGTCGAGATCGGATACATGGCCGGTGGGGGCATCGGTCGCCATGGTGGATCGACTCCTTGGGATACGAAGGTCTGCGGGCGCGCCCGAAGGTGCGCCGGGGGTGGTTGCGGTGGGGGTGGTGACGGGAGTGGCAGCGGTGGTCATCCGACTGGTGCGCTCCCGTCGGGGCGGTCGGGGCCGGGCACGGTCGCGCTGTTGCGCGGGGCAGGTGCGGGCCGCGGTTCGGCTATATGAGCCGGCTCCATGTGCGGTGGTACGTCCGTATGCGGTCCCTCTATGTGCCGTACGTCTGTGGGGCGTACGTCCATGGAGAGGGGTGTGGTCGTGGTGGTCAGGTCTGTGTGGCGGGACTCCGGCACCACGGCCGACTGCCGGTGTGCGGGCCGTGTCGGCGGGGGCTCCGGGTGGGCGGCGGCCGTGGGGGCGGACTCCGGGTTCTGCTGAGCCTCGGCGAGGCTGATACCGCGTTGGAAGGCCGCCATCAGGCCGGGGTCGTGGCCGACGACGTCCTCGGCGTCCTGCCGTGGGGCCGGTCCGCCGCGCAGTTGGGGTGCGATGTGTTCCTGGGCGCGGCGACGGGGCAGTTGGGGCTTGCCCATGGTGCCGCGGACCGCGCCACCTCGGGGCGTGGGCGGCGTCGCCGTGTGCTCGGCGACGACCGCACGCTCGTCGGGCCTGATGCCGGGCACCGCTTCCGCGGGGTTGGGCCGCTCCTCCGCTCCGCGCACCGGCAGGGGCGTCGGTCGGCTGCCGGTGTCCGGTGCGGTGTCCTGCGGCCGCGAGTGCCCGGTGACGGGTTGCCCGGTGGGGGCGGCCGTGTCGGTTCGGGCGTGCGGACGCTGCGGGTGGGGCGGCGGTACGGGGGCTGCTCGGGCCGCGTTCGTGGCCTCCCGCGGCTGCCGCCCCTCGACAGCGCCGTCCTGAACGGGGGGTATGGCGCCGAGGGCGCCCGGCGGGGTGCCCAGCAGGGCCTGCGGCACGACGAGTACGGCCTGTACCCCGCCGTAGATGTTGCTCTGCAGCCGGACGGTGATGCCGTGCCGTCGGGCGAGCTGCGAGACGACGAACAGCCCGATGCGGCCGTCCGCCAGCAGTCGCGCGACGTTGACCTGGTCGGGGTCGGTGAGCAGGGCGTTCATCTTGTTCTGCTCGGCGACCGGCATACCGAGGCCGCGGTCCTCGACCTCGACGGCGAGCCCCGAGGTGACGAGGTTGGCGCGCAGCAGCACCTGGGTGTGCGGGGCGGAGAACACGGTGGCGTTCTCCACGAGTTCGGCCAGCAGGTGGATCACGTCGGCGACCGCGTGGCCGCGCAGGGTGCCGTCGATCGGCGGCACGAGTTTCACCCGTGAGTACTGCTCGACCTCGGCGATCGCCGACCGCAGCACCTCGGTCATGGAGACCGGGTTGCTCCACTGCCGGCGGGAGACGGCGCCGCCGAGCACGGCGAGGTTCTCGGCGTGGCGGCGGATGCGGGTGGCGAGGTGGTCGACGTGGAAGAGGCCCTTGAGCAGGTCGGGGTCCTCGATCTCGTTCTCCAGCTCGTCGAGGATCGCGATCTCGCGGTGCACCAGCGACTGCAGCCGTCGCGCGAGGTTGACGAAGACCTCCAGCTTCTGTTCGCTGCCGGCCTGGCTGGAGAGCTGGGCGGCCTGCACGACGGCGGTGACCGCGCCGTCGTGCGCGCGGGCCAGGTCGGCGGCGAGCAGTTCGAAGTCGTCGGCGTCCTCGGGGGGTCCGCCGCGCGGCTTGCGCTGGGGCGGGACCTCGCCGCGGCGCAACGCCTCGACGAGCGCCCGCAGATCGGCCTCGCGGCGGGCGCTGCTGCGGCGCAGGGCGCCGACGCGTTCGTGCACGGACCGGGCGGTCCGGCCGGCGGCGACGGCGGCGATCACGATGCCGGCGAGCGTCACACAGACCGCTCCGGCGAGTACGCCCCACAGGGTGAGGCTGCTGCGGACGCCGGTGGAGCGGACGGTGAACAGGACGGCGGCGCAGGCGCTGAGGGCGACCGCGACGGGGGGCAGTACGGCCAGGCGCAGCAGTTGGGGCCGTATGTGGGCCTCGGGCAGCGAGGGGACGGTACGGGCGACCGGCCGTCCATGCCGTCCGCCCTCGCGGCGGTCTGCGCGTGCGGCCGGTGCGCGGAGGTGTGACATCGGTGTCCTCGTACTGGTCCGTCGGTCGGGGCCTTGAGTGGGCCCGGTCTGCGTGACTCGGGCATGCGGCATCGCGGCGCCGGTCGAGAGAGCCGACGAAACCGGCCCTGCGTCGCCCGACGGACACTCACAGTAGTCGCCAACGCATCATGTGCGGTGGGCAGTTGACAAAGTCCTACGGCAAGCGTCCCGCTCTGGTATGAGACCTCGTACGACAGACCGATAAGCCCGCCGGACGCTCCGTATCGAATGACACACCGAATGATCGGACCTGGTCAGAAGCGGTCACGAAGAGACGGAGGGGGTCGGGGAGTTCAGAGCTCCCCGACCCCCTCCGTCTGTCGGTTTCCTCGCATGCCGGGACGGCCGCGAGGCTTGCCGAGCGCCTGTGCCGCCCCCGCCCCGGCCCCGTGGAAACATCACCGGTCGTCACCGTGCCTGTCAGCAGGTGAGCCGCGACCGGACCTCGACCGTCACCCCTCGCCCGCCAGGCCGAGGTCACCGCGGCCGTGCGGTGCCGTCACCGCTCCCGTCGGACGGCGCCACGCGTGCGGCACCGGCGCGGACACCGCTCGCCACCAGGGATCGACCGGAAGCTTCTCGGCCGGCTCGAAGGGCTCACCGGGACGGGGAACGCCGCCGCCTGCCCCGCCTGCTCGGCGGCGCCCATCGCCCACTCGCCGGGCTCGGCCCAGGCATGCGGGGCGAGGTTGAAGATCCCCCAGTGGATCACCGAGCCTCCCGCCCGTTCACACGCGTGCGTCGAACCGCTCCCACACGCGGTGGCTCTTCAGCAGCCCCGTGACCTCCTCCAGCACCCCGGTGCCGGTCTCACCGGTCACCACGCCGGGCGCGTCGGCGGGCACGCCCGCGGCCTCCAGCGCGGACTGCGCCCCCGCCCAGCCGCCGATCGCCTTGCCGTGCCGGAAAGCCTCGCCCAGCATCAGTAGCACCCGCGGGTCCGTGGGCCGGGCGCCGTTCGGCTCGCCGTTGCCCGCCTTGGCATCCCGGGAGCCGTAGGCATCGCCGCCCGGCCCCGGCACGCCCGCCAGCAACAGGGCGTCGAACTCGATCGAGCGGGCCGTGGCGAACGTCCGCTGCACGGTGATCGGCTCGCCCTCCGAGTCGAGCTTGCCGCCGGACGGCGCGATCACCAGCGGCACCATCCCGGCCGCCAGCACGGCCTCGCGCACCCCGCGCACCCCGCCGAGGTCGCCCGCCCCGTCGGCGACGATCCCGACGACCCGGCCGTCCAGCGGCCAACTGCGGCCGACCTGGGACAGCGCCGGGGACGGCTCGACGGCCTCGATCGGCACCGTCGGCTCGGGCGCCGGCAGCCCCAGACCGGCGGCCACGGGCTCGCACAGCTCGGGGTCGATGTTGGCCAGCACGCGCAGCCCCCGCTCCTTGATGGACTGCTCGTAGCACTTGCCCAGCTCGAAGGTGTACGCGGCGACGATGTGCTCCCGCTCCACCGGGCTCATGCTCCGCCAGAACCGCCGGGGCTGGCTGAAGTGGTCCGCGAACGACACCGGCGCCTCACGGACCTTCTGCGCATCGGGCACCGTCACCGGCGCCTCGATGTAGGCGTGGGTGTCCGCACCCGCCAGGAACGGGCAGCCGCCGTCCAGCGAGTTCGGCCGGTAGGGCGCCGCCCCGCTGTGCACGGCCGTCTGGTGCATGCCGTCGCGCAGCATGTCGTTGATCGGCGCGTGCGGGCGGTTGACCGGGATCTGCGCGAAGTTCGGCCCGCCCAGGCGGGTGATCTGCGTGTCCAGGTACGAGAACAGCCGCCCGGCCAGCAGCGGGTCGTCGGTGATGTCGATACCGGGCACGAGATGGCCGGGGTGGAAGGCCACCTGCTCGGTCTCCGCGAAGAAGTTGGTCGGATTGGCGTTCAGCGTCAGCAGCCCGATCGGCTGCACCGGCGCCAGCTCCTCGGGAACAATGTTCGTCGGGTCGAGCAGGTCGATGCCCTCGAACGTCTGCTCGGGAGTGTCCGGGAACGTCTGGATGCACAGCTCCCACTGCGGGTACGCGCCCGCCTCGATGGCGTCGGCGAGATCGCGCCGGTGGAAGTCCGGGTCGACGCCGCTCGCGATCTGGGCCTCCTCCCACACCAGGGAATGCACGCCCAGCTTCGGCTTCCAGTGGAACTTCACCAGCGTGGTCGCACCCTCCGCGTTCACCAGCCGGAACGTGTGCACGCCGAAGCCCTCCATCATGCGGAACGACCTGGGGATGCCCCGGTCGGACATGTTCCACAGCGTGTGGTGGGTGGCCTCGGTGTGCAGGGTGACGAAGTCCCAGAACGTGTCGTGCGCGCTCTGCGCCTGCGGGATCTCCCGGTCGGGGTGCGGCTTCCCGGCGTGGATGACGTCGGGGAACTTGACCGCGTCCTGGATGAAGAACACCGGGATGTTGTTGCCGACCAGGTCGAACGTGCCCTCGCTGGTGTAGAACTTCGTCGCGAAGCCCCGCGTGTCGCGGACCGTGTCGGCCGAGCCGCGCGAGCCGAGCACCGTCGAGAACCGCACGAACACCGGCGTCTCGACGTCCTTCTGCAGGAAGGCGGCCTTGGTGACGCTCGCCGCGCTGCCGTAGCCCTGGAAGATGCCGTGGGCGGCGGCGCCGCGCGCGTGCACGACCCGCTCGGGGATGCGCTCGTGGTCGAAGTGGGTGATCTTCTCCCGCAGGTGGTGGTCCTGGAGCAGCACGGGCCCGCGGGCGCCGGCCTTGAGGGAGTGATCGGTGTCGTAGAGCCGGTTGCCCTGGGCGGTGGTCAGATAGGAGTCGCCCTGCCCCTGCGTCGTCGGGTCGGCCCCGGTCGGGATACCGGTGGGGCTCACCGTCTCGGGAGCGGACTGGTCGGGCTTGGGCGGGAGCGGTCCCCGGACATCGGTGGGCTCGTGCAGGGGCGGCGACTCGGCTCCGGGGCGGCCCGGGACGCCCTCCGGGGGCCCGTCCTCGCTCAGGGCGGCAGCAGCCTTGTCGGCCACGGCTTTGATGGGGTTCTTGTCGCTCATGACTCTCCCAGGGGAAGGAAGGATCGACGTCTGTATGCGCCGGCGAAGGCCGTGCGGAGCGGAGGCACCGCTCCGTGCCGTACGCACGCCCATGGGCGACCGCGCGCTCGCGCGACACCGCACGCGAGGCCCTGAGTACCCGAAGCCCCTGAACCGAATCGTCCGCATTTCGGCCGGTTGAAGGGCCCCGCCCGCGTGGCACCTGGGGTCGTATGCGAGCGATGGTGCGCATGGGCCGACGCCGCTACGGCGCCGCCGTGGAGGCGGTCCGGCGGGCCTGCGCCGCCCCGGGCCGGGAGCGCGACCTGGCAGTGCAGGCGGTGAAGGCGGCGCTGGCCGCGTGGCTGGCCTGGGCAGTGGTGGGGTGGTGGCTGCGGGCGCCCATGGCGTTCGTGGCGCCCTGGGTGGCGGTCGTCCTGGTGGAGTCGACCGTGTACCGGTCGGTGGCACACGGGCTGCAGCAACTGGCGGCCATCGCGTTCGGCACGGTGGCGGCCACCGCGGGCGTGCTGGCCCTGGGGAGCGCGATGGCCGCGATGGCCCTCGTCCTGCCGGCGGCGGTGCTGCTGGGCAGCTGGCGGCACCTGGGCAGCCAGGGCGTCTACGCCGCCTCCGGAGCGCTGTTCGTCCTCACCGACTCGAACGTCAGCGTCATCGGCTCGGGGGCCCGGATCGCCGAGGCCGTCTTCGGCGCGCTGGTGGGCATCGCGGTCAACGCGCTGATCCGCCCGCCGGTGTATCTGCGCAACACGCGGGCCGCCCTCGAGGACGCGGCATGCGAGGCCCACGACATCCTGGCGGCCGTCGCCCAAGGGCTCCGGGAGGACGAGTGGGGCGGCCATCACGCCGAGGAGTGGCACGAACGGGCGCTGCGCCTGAGCCGGCTGGTCGACCAGGCTCGCTCCTCCCTGGGCTGGAGCCGGGAGAGCCTGCGCGTCAACCCGCTCGGCTGGCGCTCCCGGTCCTCGCCCGGCCAGGCGTACGACGACGCCGTCGCCGTCCTCGACTATGTGGCCGTTCACACCGCGGGCGTGACCCGCACCGTCATGGAGGCCGCCGAGAGGAAGCGCGGCGTGGCCCGGCCCGATCCGCGGGTCGCCGGCCCGTACGCGGACTTCCTGCACCGCGCCGCGCAGGCGATCCATCTGTACGCCAGGACTCGCTTCGGCGACGGATCCGAGGAGGAACTGCGGGAGGCCGTCGGGAAACTCGACCGGGCCCTGAACGCCCTGCGGGAGCAACTGCCCGGATCGCTACCGGACGACGCCGAAGCGCTGGCCACCCACGGCGCACTGCTGGCACAGGCGAGCCGCCTGGCCAACCAGTTCCCACGCGAGGCGCAGCTTGAGGAGTGACGCCCTGTCACCTGAGTAGGAGTTGAATTCACGAACTATACGAATTTTGGAAGCGTGGGCAGGCCCGCTGCCGCGGCCTTGTACAGCGCGGGGGCACATGGATCCGCGCGGCGGTGATGTCCGGGGTGGAGCCCGGCTCAACATCGAAGATCCACAGTGGGGTACCGTCCGGGGCGGCCAGGAACTGCACATTCCCGCCGAACGCCTTGTTCTTCTGGCGAACCACATGTCATTGCCGTTGTCGCGGACGTCGGCAACGCGGTTGCACTCGATCAGCATGCCGTCCAGGACGTCGATGGCCTCGTGTAGGTAGCGGTAGCCGGTGGCCTGGGAGATCCCGGCGTCGCGGGCCAGGCAGTGCACGCAGCCGCGCTCACGGAACCAGCGCAGCACCAGCACGGCCTGGCGGAACGGCCCCAGTGCGCGGGAACCCTTCGGCGTGCCGATCCGGTGGCGATGGGCGGCCGGCATCCGGGCGAGGAACTCGACCACGTGGCGGAAGACGTCGAACGTGGCAGCACAGGTGACCACTGCAAGGCCTCTGGTTCAGCGGACGATCTTGTGAGAGAGGCCTGTCCTACCAGGGGCCTCACGTCTGTCCGAACCCGGGCCCGCATCCCCGATCCGCGCCGGATCGAGTGGCTCAGGCCTTCTCGGCGCGGATCGAGTAGGTGAGTGGAATGCGCGGAGCGCCCTCAGGAGGCCGGTAGATGTCGCCGTCGTGGCGCTGAAGAGACTGGCGTTGGAGGTAGAAGGTGTGGTCGTGCTCGTGGAGGAACTCGATCCGCAGTCCGGATCCGGCGATCGCAGAGACAACCGTCAAAAGCCTGTGCCTCCACTCGACGGTCGCGTTGTGCTCGGTCGTCGCCGCCTCGTCGGCGTAGGTGCCGGGGCCTCCCGAGGCTTCCGGTCCCTCGTCGAAGTAGTGGTGCGTGACCGTGCTTCCGGTCTCGCCGTCGAGGGCGAAGCTGAACGGGTGGAACTCCGCAAGGTACAGAAACCCGGCGGGGGCGAGCAGTGTTGTGACCACCGATGCCCAGCGCGTGATGTCAGAAAGCCAGTTCAGCGCCCCGAAGCTGGTGTAGACGATGTCGAATGTCTCTTCCCCGACCGCCGAGACCGAGTCGTAGACGTCTGCGGTCAGGAAGCGTGCGCCGATGCCCAGTTCGGTCGCGAGTCGTGAGGCCGCTTCGATCGCGGGCGGAGAGAAGTCCAGCCCGGTGACCTGGGCTCCTCGTGCCGCCCACGACAGCGTGTCCCGGCCGAAGTGGCACTGCAGATGGATCAGGCGCTTGCCCCTGACATCCCCCACCTCGCCATCTCGGAGGATGCTCAGTCGAGACAGAACTCGTTGCCCTCGATGTCCTGCATCACGATGCACGACTCGTTGTCGTCATCGGCAGGCAGTAGTCGCACGCGTACCGCGCCGAGCGTGACCAGTCGTGCGCATTCGGCCTCAAGCGTGGCCAGGCGCTCTTCACCTACGAGTCCGGTGCCGACCCGCACGTCAAGATGCAGCCGATTCTTGACGACCTTGCCTTCGGGAACGCGCTGGAAGAACAGTCGCGGGCCCACACCTGAGGGATCAATGCATGCGAACCATGAACCCTGATCCTCAGGCGGCAGCGAGCGATCGAAATCGTCCCAAGTGGCAAACCCCTCCGGTGGCGGCGGTACGACGTACCCCAACACCTCGCACCAAAAACGAGCGACGCGCTCAGGTTCTGCGCAGTCGAAGGTGACTTGGAACTGCTTGACCGATGCCATCGGTTCACCGTAGCAGGGGGCCCTGTCGCTCATTTCCCGGTGGGAATCTGCATGTTGACGGGAGGACGGCCCTTGCGAGCCGCTGCTGTGTCGTGCGGTCGCAGGGGGTGAACCGATGTCGATGCCTCCAAGGGTGGTGAAGAGGGACGTCATCGGCCAGCCGTAACGGTCGGATTCGGGCGGCTCCCCCCCCCCAGCGGGAAGACACGCCGCTTCCACGGAATGAACTGCCACTCCACGACCGCCACTCCTGACTCGGACACCCTGCAACCAGCTACGCGCTCACGCCCTGAAGTGCACCCGCCAGGCCCGGGTCCCGGAGACGGCCGGTAAGGCCGATCGTCTGCCGCATGGGGGCCAGCTGATCACCGGGCCGGCGTGCCGCCTGGGCACTGCTACCGGTCCTCGCCTTCGGCGGGAGGCCAGTCCGCATCACCCTCCGATCCAAGATCCGGACCGATCACGGGCCAGGCACTGCGTAGAGTCCCTGACGTACGCCATCTGTCGCGCCGGAATCCTTTCTGTCGCGGCTCCATGCGCCACTCACTGTTACTCGCACACTCACGCCCGTACAGCAGGCGGAGGGCAACGGCCGGAACTCCGACGCCCGTTCCTGACTCTGCCGACGCGGCGGCCCGTCGATGAGCCGCAGGACCCCCTCTCGCTCGGCCTCCGACATGGTTGCAAGGACTTCCGTCACGCGCTTCAGATCATCCACGGTCAGCCCTCACCCACGAGGTCGAGGTCATCACGAGACGCCTCCGGCGTGATCTCCGGAACGGGCCACTTGCGGTTCAGCGGCAGGGACACATCCCGCCACCAGGGGCGCGTGGGGAGGATTCCAGCAGGCTCGAAGGGCTCGCCCGGAACAGGGACGGCGACCGCCTGTCCGACCGCGCCGGCGGCGTCTATCGTCCACTCACCGGGCTCGGCCCAGGCATGCGGGGCGAGGTTGAAGGTCCCCCAGTGGATCGGCAGCAGCACGCCGCCCGGCTCCCCGCCCTGAAGGTCGAGGTGGGCGCGCATGCCCTCGTCCGGAGTCATGTGGATGTCGGGCCAGAACTCGCTGTACGCGCCGAGCTGGATCATCGTCGCGTCGAACGGGCCGTAGTCGGCGCCGATGTCCTGGAAGCCCTCGAAGTACCCGGTGTCACCGCTGTGGAATATCCGGTGCTCGTCCCCCGCCACGACCCAGGAGGCCCACAGCGTGTGCTGCGTGTTGCGCAGGCCACGGCCGCAGAAGTGACGGGCGGGGGTGGCGGTCAGGGTGAGCCCGCCGACCCGCGTCGTCTCGTGCCACTCCAGTTCGCGCAGCCGCTCGGCGGACACGCCCCAGTGCTCGAGGTGTGCGCCGACGCCGAGCGGGACGGCGAACAGGGTGTCCGTGCCGGCCAGCGCCTTGATCGTGGGCATGTCCAGGTGGTCGTAGTGGTCGTGCGAGATGACGACGACGTCGACCGGGCCGAGCGCCGCCAGCGGGACCGGCACCGGGTGCAGGCGCTTGGGGCCGGCGAAGGCGAACGGTGAGCAGCGCTCGCCCCAGACAGGGTCGAAGAGCACCCGCTGTCCGTCGATCTCCGCGAGGACGCTGGAGTGGCCCATCCAGGTCAGCCGCAGACCGGTGGCCGGCGGCTTGGCGAGGTCGGCGAGCGTGGTGGCGTGCACCGGCACCGCACCCTTCGGGGAGCGGCGTGTGCGGTCTTCCTTGTCGAAGTACTTCTTCGCGAAGTCCAGTGGCGACCCCGACGGCCGGGTCCGGGAGGGGCCGCCGGGATTCTGGAAGACCCCGTCCTTGAAGTAGGGAGATCTGCGGATGCGCGCCATGCGCTCACCGCTCGGATCCGCGCCGAAGGCCTCGGGCTGCAGTGCGCGGAGCCCGGAGCTCAGGGAACGGGAACCGGCCACGGTACCTCCAGGTGGAGTCGGTAAGGCCTCCCATTATGGTCCGCCCCTCCGACACTCCCGCGCCGACCAGGCCCCATACTGAACCAGGAGTCAGTAATCACTGGCCGATCCGCCCCGAGGAGTCTCCATATGACCGCCCCCCTGCTGTCGCTCACCTGGACCGACCACGTCACCGGCCGCCAGGGCTTCCTGGTCGTCGACCGGCTGGTGCGCGGCGTCGCCAGCGGCGGGCTGCGGATGCGCGCGGGCTGCACGGTGGACGAGGTCACCGGGCTCGCGCGCGGCATGACCGTGAAGGAGGCGCTGCACTACAACCCCGAGGGCCGCTACGTCCCGCTCGGCGGCGCCAAGGGCGGTATCGACTGCGACCCGCGGGACCCTGAGGCGTACGGAATCCTGGTGCGGTACCTGCGGGCCGTGCGGCCGTACGTCGAGAGCTGCTGGACCACGGGCGAGGACCTCGGCCTCACCCAGGACCTCGTGGACCGGGCCGCCACCGAGGCGGGGCTCGTCTCGTCGATCCAGGCCGTGTATCCGCTGCTCGACGACGAGGCCACCGCCAGGCAGAGGCTCGCCGACGCGTTCGCGGTCGAGGTGGACGGCATCGGGCTCGACGAGCTGGTCGGCGGCTGCGGGGTTGCCGAGTCGCTGCTCACGGCCCTCGACCGGGCCGGAGTGCCGTATGCCGGGACGCGGGTCGCCGTACAGGGGCTGGGCACCATGGGTGGAGCCACCGCACGGTTCCTCGCGCGCGCGGGTCTGACGATCGTGGCGGTCGCCGACATCAAGGGCACCATCGCCAACCCCGACGGGCTCGACGTCGACGCGCTGCTCGCCGCGCGGGACGCGTACGGCGTGGTGGACCGCGGCGTACTGCGGCCCGGGGACCGTGAACCGGCCGGTGACGCCTGGCTGTCCGCCGACGCGGAGGTGCTGGTGCCGGCGGCAGTCTCCTACGCGATCGACACCACGAACCAGGACCGGATCACCGCCCGCTGGATCGTCGAGGCGGCCAACATGCCCGTACTGCCGGAGGCGGAGGAGCTGCTGACCGCGCGCGGAGTCACGGTCCTGCCGGACGTGGTGGTCAACTCCGGGACGAACGCCTGGTGGTGGTGGACCCTCTTCGGCGACATCAGCGCCGACGCGGACGAGGCGTTCACGTACACGCGCCACTCGATGCGCGCTCTCGTCGACCTCGTCCTGTCCCGCGCGCAGACCGACGGCACGACACCACGGACCGCCGCGCACGCCGTCGCGGCGGCCCGGCTCCCGGTACTCGCGGAACGCTACGGCTGGTACCGGTGACGGCCGCACGCGCGCGCGTGCGCACCGATGTGCGACAGGGCCTAGGGTGAACGCGTGGCGAGAGTGCGGTTGAGCGTGGCGGAACGGCGCGAGGAGTTGTTGCGCGCCGCCGTGGAGCAGATCGAGGCGCGGGGTGTCGCGGCGGTCCGGATCGCCGACGTGGCCTCCACGCTCGGCGTGAGCAACGCGCTGGTGCTCTATCACTTCTCGACGAAGGAGAAGCTCGTCGCCGCCGCGTTCGCATACGCCGCCGAGGACGACCTGGCCCAGCTGAGCAAGCTGCTCGGCCGGCGCACGACGGCGCTGCGCCGGCTGCGGTCGGCCGTGCGCTGGTACGCCCCGACGGGCCAGGCCAAGGGCTGGCGGCTGTGGATAGAGGGCTGGGCTGCCGCCCTGCGTGAGCCGGCCCTGCAGGAGGTCACCCGGGACCTCGACAGGCGCTGGAAGGCGGCGATCGCCGAGGTCATCGCCGAGGGCGTGGCCGCCGGCGAGTTCCGCTGCCCGGACCCCATGGGCGCGGCGCTGCGGCTGACGGCCCTGCTCGACGGCCTCGCCGTGCAGCTGACGTCGTATGCGGGCGCGGTCTCCCGCGCCCGGGCCCAGGAGTGGGTCGACGAGGCGCTCGCCCGCGAGCTGGGACTGACTGAGGTGCCGTCGGCCGGGCGGTCGTGAGCCGTCCGCGAGGACCAGGTTGCGGTTCATGGCGTACGCCCGCCCGCGCCGGACGCGGGCCGGTCCGACGTAGGCGATCGGAACGACCCGCTCCCTGGCGTCCGCCACGGATGTGCCTCAAGCCACCGACGCGATCCGCATCCTGATGTCGTCCGGCGACAGCGTCCCCTTCGCCGTCACGTGGTCGCCCGACGACTCGCCGCGCAATCGGCGGCCGATCCACGGCACCAGGTACTCGCGCGCCCAGTGGACGTCGTCCCGCCGGACGTCGAGCGTGCCGCGCGGCGGAAGTGGCGGCCAGGGCTGCTCCGGATCGGCGGGGACGGCGAGGCCGAGGACCTGACCGGCCCGCAGCGCCACGCGCGTGTGCCCCTCGGGCGAGAGGTGCAGCCGGTCGTCGTCCCAGGCCCTGCGGTCCTGAACGGACCTGAGGGACCACAGGTCGAGCACCGGACAGCCGTACCGGTCGGCGATGGCCCGCACATGCCCGTTGTAGGTGGCGATCTTGCCGCGCAGGTGCTTCAGCAGGGGTACGCCCCGGGTGTCGAAGCCGGTCGTCACCATCACCGTGCCCGCGACGGCCGTCAGCGCGGCGATCGCCCGCTCGAAGCGCTCGGCGACGTCGTCCGGGTCGGTGCCGGGCCGGAGGATGTCGTTGCCGCCGGCGCAGAACGAGACCAGGTCCGGCGCGAGTTCGACGGCCCGCGGAAGCTGGTCCGCCACGATCTGGTCGAGCAGTTTTCCGCGCACGGCGAGGTTCGTGTACTGGAAGTCGCCCTCGGCTCGGCGGTCCGCGAGCAGTACGGCGAAGCGGTCGGCCCAGCCGACGAACGCCCCGTCGGGGCCGGGGTCGCCTACGCCCTCGGTGAAGCTGTCCCCCACCGCCACGTACGACCCGATCACTGATCTGCTGTCATTCTTCGAATCGTCTGCCACGTCGGGACATGATTCCGCGTCGAATGTGACCTACGCGACCGTAGGAAGGGGTTGACGGGCGGTGAGATAAGCCACTGCCAAAAGGTTGGTCAACTGCGGAATAACCCCTGCGTCCGCACACCGCCGAAGGCCGGACCCGGGGATCGGGGTCCGGCCTTCGGCGGTGTGCGAGGCGCGTGCGTCAGCCGACGGAGACGCCGTGCGAGCGGAGGTACGCGACCGGGTCCACGTCCGAGCCGTAGTCCGGCGTGGTGCGGATCTCGAAGTGCAGGTGCGGGCCGGTCGAGTTGCCGGTCGAACCCGAGAAGCCGATCTGCTGGCCCGCGGTCACGGTCTGGCCGCTGGAGACGGACAGCGAGGACAGGTGGGCGTACTGGGCGTAGTAGCCGTCGGCCAGCTTGATGACGACCTGGTTGCCGTACGCACCGGCCCAGCCCGCGGAGACGACCGTGCCGGCGCCCACGGCCTTGAGCGGGGTGCCCGTCGGGGTGACGAAGTCGACGCCGGTGTGGTAGCCGCTGGACCACATGCTGCCCGCCACCTTGTAGGCGGTGCTGACGGCGGCGCTGTCCACGGGGGCGGAGAAGCCGGTGGAGGTGCCGGCGGCGCTCTGGGTGGCCGTCGACGCGTTCGACGAGGAGGACTCGGCGGACGACTGGTCGGACGACTTCGCCGAGGACTCCGTCGAGTTCGTCGACTTCGACGCCTCGGACGACTCGGACGCCTCGGACGACTCCGACGAAGAGGAGGAAGAGGGCGAAGTGGACGACGGCTTGTCCGTGCTCGCCGCGGCCTTCTTGCCGATCGTGAGCTTCAGGCCGGGGTGGATCAGCGACGGGTTGTCGCCGACTGCCTCACGGTTGTCCTGGTAGAGCTTCTGCCAGCCACCGCTGACGTTCTGATCCTCGGCGATCTTCGCAAGGTAGTCGCCGATCTTCACCGAATAGGTCTTCACACCGGCGTTCTTCGCGGCGGACTTCTTTTCGGCGGCCTTCTTCTGGGCGGCGGCCTTCTCTGCGGCGACCGACTGAACGGCGTTTTCCGGAGCGGACTGCGCAGTGGCAGCATGGGCGCCGGCGGCCCCCATCAGAGGGAGGGCGAGTGCGGCGCCACCGGTTCCGGCAATGGCGATGGAACGGGTGAAACGCTGGGTCTTCGGACGGCGGTGCTTACCCTTCGCGGGCATGGCGAATTCCTCTCCGGCGCCTGCGAGGTGAGCTGTCGGGTGCGGGCTGGAGATGCCCGGCCGCGCCGAAACGCGGCTGTACCCCTAGCCGTTCCGGAGACCGGAACAGGCATTTGTACCTGTGGGTCCCCCGCTCCTGCCGTACACGGGTGAGTTTGCGCGGGCACCGGGCGGCGGCAGGATTAGGCGTCCGCCCGGATCGGTGTGGAACGTAAGCGAACAAGACGCAACGGGACAAGCAAGAGGTTCCGCACGAACGCCTACTTCTTGATCAGTTCACCGAATTCACGGTCACCCTCCGTGAATTCCGGAACCGTCACGTTCCGCAAATGCCCTTGAAAAGCGCTTGAATTACGTGGACATGACGAGCGACTCACGGTCACGGATATGACGCTGCTCACGTGACATCGCTCCAGGTTCCTTTATTCCCGAGCGAGTTGGAATGAAGAGGCTAATTCGGACAGAAGAGTCAGATGCGGCGCAGTCGGAGAACCGTCGCATCGAGGTCACCTCGCAGTCCGGTGCGCAGTCCGCGGTGCAGCAGTACGGCACCTCGGTGCACTTCGCCCGTTTCGCGGCATTCATACGACGCGGTGGGGTCGAGACCGCGCAGCCGCAGCGCCGGGACGGGTTCCCCGTAGCTCTGCGCCTGAAGCCAGGCGAGTACGACGGCCTCGTCGCCGCGTACGTACTGGACGGCGCTCAGCCCGCCCCGTGGCGGCCGCAGCCGGTGGAGGTCCCCGCGCTGCACGAGTGGCCGGATCTCCTTGTAGAGCGCCACCCAGTCCCGGGCCTCCGCGAGCTCCTCGTCGGTCCACCGAGTGAGGTCGCCCCCGACGCCGAGCACCCCGGCCATGGCGCTGACGAAGCGGAAGCGCAGCGAGCTGATCCGGCCGTTGAGCTGGGTGTTGGGGCTGTCGGTGACCCAGGCGGCCATCACGCGCGCGGGGTGGATCTGACTGAAGCCGTCCTGGATGGCGAGCCGGTCGAGCGGATCGGTGTTGTCGGAGGTCCACACCTGGTCGGTACGGCTCATCACACCGAGGTCGATGCGACCGCCGCCACCCGAGCAGGACTCGAAGGCGACACCGGGATGAGCCGCCCGCAGCCGGTCCAACAGGGCGTACACGGCGCGCACATGGTCGACCCACAGCCGCTGCGGATATGGCTCACCGGGCCAGCCGGCATCGGTGAAGCAACGGTTGAAGTCCCACTTCACGTAGTCGATCGGGGCGCTGGACAGGAGCCCGTGCAGCTGCTCCCAGAGGTAGTCCTGCACATCCTCCCGCGCAAGGTTCAGTACGAGCTGATTGCGAAGTTCTGTCCGCTTTCGCCCCGGTTGGAACTGCACCCAGTCCGGGTGGGCGCGGTACAGCTCGCTGTCCGGGTTGACCATCTCGGGCTCGACCCAGATCCCGAACTGCATCCCGAGCGCGTGCACGTCGTCGGCGAGCGGCTTGAGCCCGGCCGGGAAGCGGTCGGGGTTGGGTGTCCAGTCGCCGAGCCCGGCGCGGTCGCTGGTGCGCGTCCCGAACCAGCCGTCGTCGACGACGAACAGCTCGACGCCGATCGCCGCGGCCCGCCGGGCGAGCGCCCGCTGCTGCTCCTCGCTGATGTCGAACTCGGTGGCCTCCCAGGAGTTGAACAGCACCGGCCGGTCCCGCTCGGCGTCCGGAATGACGTAGGCGCGCTGGTAGGCGTGCCAGGCGCGGCTGGCACCGCCGAAGCCGCCGTCGCTCCAGAGGCCGGCGAAGACAGGGGTGGTGAAGGACTCTCCCGCCGCCAGCCGCAGCAGGCCGGAGTCGTCGTAGCCGGCTCCGCCGGTGATCTGCACGCGCGCGTCCGACAGTTGTGCGACGGCGATCCGCCACGAGCCCGACCAGGCGAGGGCGCAGCCGTAGACCTCGCCGCGCTCCTCGGTCGCGTCGGTGTCCAGCGCCACCCACGGCAGATGCTGGTGGCCGGTGTGTCCGCGGCGGCTGCCGATGACCTTCTCACCGTAGGTGAGGGGGGAGCGCACGAGCCGGGACTCCGCGGCCCAGCGGCCGTGCAGCTGGGACAGCCGCCATGTGTCGCGGTCCGGGAGGGTCCAGGTCGCGGAGTCGGCACGCAGCAGCTCGGCCTCGGGCCCGTCGTTGTGCACGGTCACCCAGCGCTCCACGACG
This sequence comes from Streptomyces sp. NPDC127197, assembly GCF_042672405.1. NCBI lineage: Bacteria > Bacillati > Actinomycetota > Actinomycetes > Kitasatosporales > Streptomycetaceae > Streptomyces > Streptomyces sp. NPDC127197. The sequence continues at coordinate 44,836 of NZ_JBHXVG010000048.1, forward strand.
TCATCACGCATCCGGTAGTGCAGGGTGATCGCCAGCCCGGTGTCGCGGAAGCGCAGCCGCAGCTCCTGGTCCGCGGCCTCATGGGCCTCGAAACCCCACTCGGTGCCGCGCCGCTCGTCGGTGCGCACGGACAGGGCGGGCCGCACGAAGCGAGGGCCGCCCTCGACGGGATACTCCTCGCGCCCGTCGAGCGGCGACTCGAAGGGCCAGTAGTCCGGCAGGGGGCGCACGGCGAGGGCCTCGGCGTCGGCGAGCGCGATCCGCGGGCCCCAGTGCAGATGCAGCAGCTCGTCGTCGTCGGTGAGGTGGACGGCATAGCTGCTCGTGGGCCCCGACAGCAGCCACGTACGCCCGTTCTCGGCGATCTCCAACATCAGGCCCTCACAGATTCCGACAGCTCCACTCAAGCACCAACATCATCAAGGGCCGCGGGCGTCCGGGGCAACGCCTGTGGACAACTCGTCCGACGGGCTGTGACCTCCTTTGGACAACTCATTGCCCCAGGAATCCATGTCGTATCGTCGACTGCGTGCCCGTCGACGAGCCGCGCCGACGGGGCCGATGGGAGGGAGCCCCCGTGACGCAGCAGGTGCCGTCGACCGAGCCCGAACTGGCCGGAGTGCGCAACTTCCGTGACGTCGGCGGCCTGCCGACGGAGGACGGCCGACGGGTGCGGTACGGGGTGTTGTTCCGCAGCGGTCACCTCGCGCACGCCACCGACGAGGACGCCGAGTTCCTCGGCTCCCTCGGACTGCACACGATCTTCGACTTCCGCAACGCGGCGGACCAGAAGCTCGAGGGCCCCGACGTCGAGCTGCCGGGCGTGCGCAATGTGAACCTGCCGCTGACGGACCCCGCGGACGGTGCCGAGTTCTGGAAGATGGTCCGGGACGGCGACCTGGACCAGCTGCGCACGATCCTCGCGGACGGCAAGGCGGCGAACCGGATGATCACCTCGTACCGCGCGATCATCAAGGAGCGCACGACCGAGCACTCCCAGGTGCTGCACGCACTCGCCGAGGACAGCGTCCCGGCCCTGATGCACTGCGCGGCGGGCAAGGACCGCGCCGGCCTGTCCATCGCCGTCACGCTGCTCGCCCTCGGCGTGGAGCGCGAGGCCATCCTCGCCGACTACCTGGAGTCGAACGCCAAGCACCGCCGCTACAAGGTGCACCGCAGCAGCACCTCCGCCTCGGCCTACTCCCCCGAGGTCATGGAGCTTCTCAGCCCTCTCTTCGACGCGCGTGCCGAGTATCTGACGGCGGCCATCGAGACCATCGAGGAGACGTGGGGCGGCGTCGACACCTACCTGGAACAAGGGCTGGGGGTCGCCCCGGAGACCCGGGACCGGCTGCGCGCGCGACTGCTCGACTGAGCCGGACCCGAGTGCGGCCCTACTTCGCCCCCACCTCGAAGAGCAGGTAGAGGAAGGCGGCGAAGACATGTCCCGCCACGATGTAGATGAACAGCCGGACCCAGATGGCCCGCGGGAACTTCTGCTCGATGTCGCTCATGGCGTTTCTCCCGTGAGGGGGCCGAGGCACAGCGCGGCCGTGGGGCTCTGCAGCAGGGTGTGGACGAAGAGGAGCTCGACCCCGTCGGGGTCCTGGGCGGCGATGCGGTGCGGGGTCAGCGAGTCGAAGTGAGCACTGTCCCCCGGTGCGAGCAGGTGCGCGGTGTCCCCCAGGCGCAGCCGCAGGCGGCCCTTGAGGACGTACAGCCACTCCTCACCGGGGTGCACGCGCACGATGTCGCCCTGCGAGCCGTACGGCACCTGGACGCGCAGCGCCTGCATGCCGCGGCCGGGCGCGCCGGCCTGCCAGTACGTCCAGCCGCCCGCACCCGTCGGCTCCATGTCGGCCGCGCGCACGACGGCGTCCCGGTCGGCTACCGTCTCACCGAGCAGCTCCGAGACGGTCGTACCGTATATGCGGGCGAGCGCGAGCAGCATCGGCAGCGAGGGCTGACGCTGCCCGGTCTCCAGCCGGGAGAGATGGGCGGGCGAGAGTCCGGCGCCGCGGGCGGCGGCCTCCAGAGTGCGGCCGGCCCGCCGGCGCAGGGCGCGGAGCTGCGGGGCGACCACCGGCAGACCGTCGGCCGGCTCGGCCCCGGGCTCGGAGGCGGAGGAGTTCATGCCTCCATTCAGCCGAAGGCTTGCCCAGTGGGCAAATTTCTTGCCTATAAGGCAAAAATGCTATCGGTTGGCGACCGCCTGCTTCACCAGCGTCTTCCCGAAGTCCCACACCAGCCCGCCGCCGTTGTGCGCGTCGTCCATCACGGCTGTGAACGCGTCGACGAACCGGTCCACCTCCCGCTCGCCGATGATCAGCGGCGGGATCAGCTTGATGACCTCCAGATGGTCGCCGGAGACCTGGGTGAGGATCCGGTGTCGCTGCAGCAGCGGTACGACCACCATCTGCGCGAACAGCCCCTTGCGGGCGGCCTGCAGCATGGCCCAGCGGCTGCGCAGCTTCAGCGACCGGGGCCGGCCGAACTCGATGCCGATCATCAGTCCCCGGCCGCGGACGTCCGCGAGCATCTCGTACGTGTCGGTCAGCGCCGCCAGCCGGGACCTGAGCAGCTCGCCGGTGGTACGCACGCCCGCGACGATCTGCTGGTTCTCCATCACCGACAGCACCGCCAGGCCCGCCGCCATGGCCTGGGCGTTGGACCCGAAGCTGGCCGAGTGGACCAGCACCCGGTCCATCGACGAGTAGACCTTCTTGAAGATCCAGTCCCTGCCCAGGGTGGCGCCCACCGGCACATAGCCGCCCGAGAGGGCCTTGGCCACGCACACCAGGTCCGGCTCGACGCCCTCCTCGTGCTGGTAGGCGTAGAAGTCGCCGGTCCGGCCCAGTCCGGTCTGCACCTCGTCCGCGATGAGCAGCGCCTTGTGCCGGTGGAGCAGCTCCTGGGCGGCGCGCAGATAGCCGGGCGGGGCCTCGTGCACGCCCTTGCCCTGGATGGGCTCGACGATCAGGGCGGCGACGTCACCCCGTTTCAGTTCCCGGGCCAGGGCGTCGAGGTCGCCGAGCGGCACGGCCGTGTCGGGCAGCAGCGGGGCGAAGCCGTCGCGGAAGCCCGACTCGCCGTTCACGGACAGCGAGCCGGTGGTCAGTCCGTGGAAGGCGTGCGTGCAGTACAGGATCCGCGGCCGGCCGGTGACGTACCGGGCGAACTTCAGTGCCGTCTCGACGGCCTCGGTGCCGCTGTTGCCGAAGAACACCCGGTCCAGGTGCGGGCTGTGCGCCAGCAGCCGCTCGGCCAGCAGGCCGGGCAGCGGCTGGCAGTCGAAGCGGGTGAGGTCGGCGAGCCGGGCGTCGAGGACGTCGTGCAGCGCCTTGCGGACCACGGGGTGGTGGCGGCCCAGGCCCATCACTCCGAAGCCGGCGAGCATGTCCAGGTAGTCGTTGCCGTCCGCGTCCCAGAAGTAGGCGCCCTCGGCCCGCTCGTAGACCTTGTCGAAGCCGATCGTGTGCAGCATGCGCGGGAGCTGGTGGTTGAGGTACCGCGCGTGCAGCTCGTAGCGCTCGGCTCCGCGCTGGGCCAGCAGCGCACCGAGGTCGAACTCCTTCTCGGGCCCCGACTCCGGCGGCTGGGACGCGGATTCCGCGCTTGTCATGGCTGAGTCTCCTTGGACAGCTCTTCCGTCACAGCCGTCTCCCCGGACAGCTCCGCGTGGAGGTCGGTCTCCTTGGACAGCTCCTCCTTGACGGCCAGGCTCGCACTGATCCGCCCGGCGATCTCGACCGGCGTGAGGCCGATGTCGGCCAGTACCTCACCGCGCTTGGCGTGCGCGAGGAACTGCTCCGGGATGCCGAACCGCCGTACGGGCACGTCCACTTCGGCGTCGCTCAGCGCGAGCGCCACCGCCGCGCCGACCCCGGAGGCGCGGCTGTTGTCCTCGACGACCGCGACCAGCCGGTGGGTGGCGGCGAGGCCGGGCAGCGCCGGGTCGACGGGCTTGACCCAGCGGGGGTCGACCACGGTGCAGTCGATGCCGCGTGCTTCGAGCAGCTCGGCGGCCTGCAGGCAGACCGGCGCCATCACGCCGACGGCGACCAGCAGGACATCCGAAGGATCCGAAGAGTGCAGTACGTCGATGCCGCCCACCCGGTCGATGGCCGGGACGCACGGCCCCACCGACTCCTTGGGGAAGCGCACGAGCGTCGGCGCGTCGTCGACGGCGACCGCCTCACGCAGCTGGGCCCGCAGCTGGTCGGCGTCGCGTGGCGCGGCGATCCGCAGCCCTGGCACGACCTGGAGGATCGACATGTCCCACATGCCGTTGTGGGAGGGCCCGTCGACGCCGGTCACGCCCGCCCGGTCCAGGACGAACGTCACCCCGCAGCGGTGCAGCGCCACGTCCATCAGGAGCTGGTCGAAGGCGCGGTTGAGGAAGGTGGCGTAGACGGCGACGACGGGGTGCAGTCCGCCGGTCGCGAGGCCGGCCGCGGAGACCGCCGCGTGCTGTTCGGCGATGCCGACGTCCCACACCCGGTCCGGGAACCGCTGGGCGAACTCGGCAAGACCCACCGGGTGCAGCATGGCCGCCGTGATCGCCACGACGTCCTCCCGCTCCTCACCGATCCTGACGATCTCGTCGCCGAACACCGAGGTCCACGACGGCCCGTTGGAGGGTGCCAGCGGCTCGCAGGTCAGCGGGTCCATCACGCCGACGGTGTGGAAGTGGTCCTCCTCGTGCGCGAGGGCGGGTTCATAGCCGCGGCCCTTCACGGTGAGGCAGTGCACCAGCACCGGCCCGTGGAAGCGTTTGGCGCGCCGCAGCGCCGACTCGACGGCCTTGATGTCGTGTCCGTCGATGGGGCCGACGTACTTCAGGCCGAGGTCCTCGAACATCCCCTGTGGCGCGAAGGCGTCCTTGAAGCCCTTCTTCGCGCCGTGCAGCGCCTCGTAGACCGTGCCTCCCACGACCGGGGTGCGCAGGAGTACGTCCTTGCCCCAGGCGAGGACCTTCTCGTACGAGTCGGTGGTGCGCAGCGTCGCGAGATGGTTGGCCAGCCCCCCGATGGTCGGCGCGTACGAGCGCTCGTTGTCGTTGACGACGATGATCAGCGGCCGGTCCTTGGCGGCCGCGATGTTGTTCAGCGCCTCCCAGGCCATGCCACCGGTGAGGGCGCCGTCGCCGATCACCGCGACGACATGCCCCTTCTCGCCCTGCACCTGGCGGGCCTTGGCGAGTCCGTCGGCCCAGCCGAGCGCGGTGGAGGCGTGGCTGTTCTCGATGATGTCGTGCTCGGACTCCTCGCGCGACGGATAGCCGGACAGGCCGCCCTTGCCGCGCAGCTTGGAGAAGTCTTGACGCCCAGTCAGCAGTTTGTGTACGTAGCTCTGGTGTCCGGTGTCCCACAGGATGCGGTCGACCGGTGACTCGAAGACCCGGTGGAGCGCGACGGAGAGTTCCACCACCCCCAGATTGGGCCCGAGGTGGCCGCCGGTCCTGGCCACCGCCTGCACCAGGAACTCCCTGATTTCGTCGGACAGTTCGCGTAGTTGCGCCTCGGACAGCGCCTTCACGTCGCGTGGTCCCCGGATGTTCTCCAGAATCGTCACGCTCGGCCCCCTCTCGGTCCGTGCCTTCCCTCAACTCACCGTCACTGCCGGTTTCCCCGTGCCGGTGGGAGCGCCCGCTGCGGCCCCGTCCGCCTCCATCTGCTCGGCCAGCTTCATGGCCTCCTCGATGAGCGTCTCGACGATCTTGGACTCGGGGACGGTCTTGATGACCTCGCCC
>NZ_JBHXVG010000049.1:0-41319 GCF_042672405.1 Streptomyces sp. NPDC127197
TCAACGTCTTCTGGGCTCTGATCCGTGACCGGCGGTGCTACCAAGCCACGCCTCCTCCGGCCCCTCATGCCGCTTGACTTCCAGATTGGGAAGCGCGGTCTTCTTGCCGCACGCCGTCGTCTGCTCCTGATGCAGGTCGCGGCGGCCGTCCGTCTCCGTGTCATGGAGCGTCGGATGCCTCTGCGCGGCTTCCCGCTCGCGGATCAGCCGCCCATGGACGAGGGCCAGTGCTTCCCGGGCCTGCTTGTCGACGTCGTGAGCGAGCCGTGACGCCCTGACGCGCATCTCGGCAAGTCCCATGGCGACGTCACCGATCCCCTTCGGAGCCTCCTGCACGGCGCCGAGCGCGGCGGCGAAATCGTTGGAACGGATGACCTCCCAGGCGGCGGCCTCGGCGTTGCCCCGTTCGGCGCGGGGCTGCGCCATCAGTGCCTCGGCCTGGTCCAGGAGGCGGTTCGCCTCGGCGGCGTATGCCTGTCCATGGGGCTGGCCGCCAGCTCTCGTAGCCCCACGATCCAGGCCCGCACTTCTGTTCGTGACTCCTGCTCAGCCCCTTTCACCAGCCGGTTAAGGTGCGGGAGGCGGCTGTTGTGGCTGGGGCTGAGAAGCGGCGTTTGTTGCGTTGTTCGAGGCGCGTGAAACCTGCTTCATGTCGTCGGGGTCACTCCGGTGCAGCACGAAGACCTTCGCGAGCGCGAGCAGACTCGGGCCACACAGGATGACAGACAGCCAAGGGGCTGAGTCAACGACAGCAACGCCTGCAGCCAGAAGAGTGATCGATATGACTGCGCCGACGCTCACGTTCACAACATGTCGACGATGGCGCAACCTCTCAACCTGCGCGGCGGCTTCCCTCTCGCCTCGCTTCATCTCCCGCTCGTGATGCAGTTGAAGCCGGAGCCTGGTCTCGTCCGACCTCAGAGCCCGCTCAGCCTTTGCTGCAGAGAGAGCCGCCCGGAGCACGCCTGTGGGTACATCAGCCCATTGCGCAGCAAGCCGATGTGCCTCGGCCGCCATGGAGTCTTCGAGCGGATCAGGGAGGAACTCTGCATCGTCCGTAGTCACTCCCGGGTCCCCCCACCGCCGCTGTTGATGGGCTCGTAGTGATCTCTACCGGTCGCTTCCGGAGGCGGCCCAAGCTTCATGAACAGTGCGATGAGGTCGGTGTTGACGGCCTCCCGCGCCTCGCGTGCGAGGTGTTGTGCCTCATCTGGATCCAACGTGCCACCCTGACTTGAGGGAGTCAGATCAACCCCTTCAAACTCGTCTGCAGCATCGTCCAGGATCCGGGTCACAAGGGCAGCGTGTGAAGCAAGGAGATCATCAAGCGACCGCACATCACGGGCTCCCTCGCCCCTCGACAGGACGGATCCAGCGGAGGAGTTCGAGAGGGCGTCATCGGCCGGGACTTCTGGCTCGCGCCGGAGTACTGGATCCGGCACAAGTCCGGAAGGTCGACCAAGGTGGTGCTGGAGTCGAGCGTCGCGGAATTGGTAGACCGCACCGGCCTGGCGCAGGACGCCTCGTCGGTGGGCATCGTCGAGAAATTCGATCAGCGCCCAGGGCAAACGCCCCGTGAGCGGCAACCAGACACGTGCCAGGGCAACCCACTGCCCCCAAGCCGTCAAGCTGAACCAGGAAGCGAGCGCGAGTGCAAAGGCTGTCTGGAGCCCGGCCGTGAGACCGAACCCAGACCCTGCCGTGAACACGTTGATCGGCCCGGCTACGAGCCCGAACACGGACCCCCAGGTGAGTAGAGAGAAGACCACGTGCCGACGGTCTGTGTTCAATAGGTCGGCGGGACTGGTGGCAGACCCGATGTCGATCGGGGCCTCCAGCCAGGCCATGAGCCCGAATACCAGCCCGGTTCCGAGCCCGACCCCCGGCACGAACACGAGCGCGCTGTCGAGCCGACCGTCGAGTACAAGGCCCGCGAGCGCGACCTGATCCATGAGCTGCAGCACCAGCGCGGCCAGGAGCCCGAGGACGAGCCCGATTGTGAAGCTGGGGAGGAACCTCGCGTGATCAGTTCTGGGGCTGCCGAAGACCCGGACACGTATGCGCGTTGGTACTGCCGCTCTCCGATCACCGACCACCCCATAGACGATTCCGGAGCCGAGTCCGGCCACAAGCCCGTGCGAAAGCCCGACCATGAGCCCACGCTTGAGCACGTACCCGAGCCCGTGCGACGTTGCGATCAAGTCCACGGCGACGTTCCCGAGCCCGGTTGTAACCCCGACGACCACGGCGGTCAGGAGCCCGAGCGCAGACATGCGGGAGAAACGGTTCATGGTGGTGCCCAAGCGCCACCAGGCCAGGTCGGGGCTTCGGAGCTGGTTGGCGTGGTGGGCGAGGTAGCCGAGCCAGTGCCGGGTGCGTTCCGGGGCGAAGCCGCGGCGGGACCGGCCGCCCCGACCCTGCTCGGGTCGTCGGCGGTAGACAGTGGGGAGGAAGCTGCCCAGAAGATGGTCTTCCAGCTCCTCCGGGCTGCCGAACCTCTGGGCGTCAAGGAGCTCTGAAGGGTCGCGACCAGGGGTGTCGCTGTAGGTGATGCGGGCGAGCGCGACCATCAGGGGGGTCGCCAGGACTGCGGCGAGAGGTGACTCCGGCCGCTTACGCAGTTCGGCCAGTACGGGGTCCCAGGCGTTCTCGGTGGGGTGCGCGCGGCCTGTCTTGCGGGTGGTGAGGGGAAGGTAGTGGGCCAGGTCGTCGAGGGTGAGGTCGCTGAGTTCGATCGCTGCGGCGGAGGCCAGTACGTCGATCTCGGCGACCGCGGCGGCGTATTCGGCGGAGCGGCTGGTGAACAGCAAGGGGATGGTAGTGGCGTTGAGAGCCACAAGCGCGGGGCGGCGCAGACCGTCGGCGAGCTCGTCGAAGCCATCCAGCACCGGGAGCAGGCGGCCGGAGTCGACCAGCGTGGAGGCCGCGCTCACCCCACCGGAACCTCGGGCGGCCAGACCCGGGTGATCGCGTATCAGCTGATCGATCAGCCAGTCCCGCAGGGAGGTGGCGGTGGGATTCCATGCGCCGATGCTGAAGATCACCGGCACGGGTTCCCCGGGGGTGCGCGATGCCAAGTAGTCGAGGACGAAGCGCAGGGCCAAGACCGTCTTTCCCGAGCCGGCCCTGCCCAGGACCACCAGTCGTCCGGACGGGATACGCCGGTAGACATCGGCGATCTTGTCCAGTTGGCCGTCCAGATTGAGGGGGGAGGCCGTGACATTCGCGCGTTGCCGGAGAATTTTGGCCCAATGGTCGGTCAGTGTCTCGGGGCCTGTTCGCCAGCGGACCGGCAGTGGGAACGGGTCCTGGACCTGGCGTTGTTCTTCTTCGCGCTGCCAGCGGGTGGCCACCTGCCTCGCGAGTTGCTCGGCTGCGGGATCGCCGAGGGGCTCGGACTGCTCCGGACCGGGCAGGTACAGATTGAGCAGGTCCGGATTGAGCAGGCCAGCGGCGGTCAGTAACACCTCGCGCTCCTCGGGACCCAGCGCCAGCCCCTCGGCCAGCTCCTCCACCGTGCTCGTATGAGGGTTGGAACGCTGCCCGTTCTCCAGGGCGCGGATGCTATGCACACTCAACCCGCTGCGCTCCGCCAGTTCCTCCTGGGTCATCCCCGCCCGCACCCGCAGTTGCCTCAACACCGCGCTGAACTCACTGGCCACGGTGACGACCCTTCCCCCGGGTAAATCGTCTTTCCCCAGGTAACGACTCTAGCGTGGCCACCGGGTCGAAAGCGGCTGATCTGCTGGCCCGTTCGCCGTTCACCACCAAGGCCATGGCGCTGGGTTGCGCTGCGATGTCCTGCCGCGTGAATCACGGTGGCTGTCGCAGAGACTTGTCGCGGCGATCACTGGGATTCTCCAGGGACGTGGCGTGATGCGGTCACGCCGACCGGGGATGAGCGTAGGCGCGGGCCAGTAGGTCAAACGGTCGGGGCCGCGCGACCGGGCTCGGTGTCTCGACGGGCCGGAAGGGCTTGAGCGCGGGCAGGTCGGGGACCAGGTGGGCCGACTCGCGGCAGGTCTCGGCGGCGTCGCCGAGGGAGAGGTACGGCGTGCGGATGCGGGACCAGCCGCCGGAGGTGTCACCGGCCACGGCGAGGCCGGGCCGTTCGGGAGCGATGTCGCCGAGTGCCATCTTGGCGGAGGCTTCGTCGTTGACGCGGTGGCAGACGCGGCCGGCCAACTGGGCCCGCAGCATGGTCGCGCCCTTGCCGAGTTCGGCGCCGAAGCGCTGGCCTCAGACTTCCAGGTAAATGCCGACCGCACGGCCGAGCTGGGCGAGCCGGATGAGCTGGGTGACCATCTCGTCCCGGTGTTCCTCGTCCTTTTTCATGGCGACGAGGAAGACTTCGGCCACCTCGTCGACGAACAGTACGACGAATACCGGGCGTTCGTGCTCGGGCAGCCCCAGCTGTCGGAAGCGCTCTCCTCGTTGGGAGTGTTCGGCGCGATGCCCTGTCGGGACTTGATCAGGTCGTATCGGTCCTCCATCTCCTTAGATGAGCACGGGCAGCGTTCGGCGACCTGCTCCGGGTCGGTGGCGAGCGCCGACAGGCGCGGAGCGAAGGTGTGCCACCGACTGAGTTACAACCTTCTTCACGGGGTCAAGCACCCGTCGTCGCTTCGCTCCCCCGGGCGGGCGCGGGCGGCCGGCGGAGCATGAGGTCAGAACACGTCGTGGCTGGGGCGGTCGGCTCCGCGGCTTCAGCCAGCCACTTTGGCGCGAGCCTCGAAGATCATGGCCCAACGTCGTGCTTTAACGGGCAGGTCCACAGACTGCCCGACGCGCCGGAAGCTTACGGAGCCATGATCACTCGCGCCAAAGCAGCTCCCGGCCAAAGTCGCTCCACCGGCCGCGTGGGCGCGTTAACGTTCTGGCTCGCCCCGGGGTGGGTCGTTACGGTGACCGCATGACGCCCGACTCCACCTCACCCGCAGACATCGCGTCGATGCCCAGGATGGAGTTCGCCTTCCCTGGCCCACTGCGCGACCAGCTCGTCGCAGCGATCCTCAACGGTTCCAAGACCTCTACGACAGCACTCGTCGTCGACTACGAGCATGAGGGAGAGCCCCTGCCGGAAGTCGGGAACCGTTCGGTGGTCATCGACTCGGACGATCGTCCGGTCGCGGTCATCGAGGTGACCAGCGTGCGCGTCGTCCCGCTGGCGCAGGTGGATCTTGCCCACGTGGTGGACGAGGGAGAGGGGGACACCAGCGTCGCCGAGTGGCGCGAAGGCCACGAACGGTTCTGGCACAGCGAGGAGATGCGTGCGGCCTTGGAGGACCCCGACTTCACCGTCGACGACACGACGCTGGCGGTTCTGGAACGCTTCCGCCTCATCGCCGACCTTCGCCCCGCCGATGCTGCCCGGATCGACGAGTGACGACGTGCCCCTGACATGCCCGACCGAACAGCGAGTAGCGGGGAGTCTCGGGGAACAGCGGAGCGCCATCCGGAAACACGCAGGTCATCCCCTGACAGGATCGGCTCATGACCGAATACGCCTGGCCGGACGATCCGTCCCCTGAGCAGATCCGCCGAGAGTGGTCAGCAACCGTGTCCGCGCTGCCCGTAGGCACCCGCATCAATGGTCAGGTCATCGTCCGCCGGCCCTTCGGTGTCTTCATTCGTATCGACGATGTGCCCAATGCGGTCGGGCTGGCAGATATCGGCTCCATGCCACCCGGTGCGAGTCTTCCAGCGCTGGGAGCTCGGGTCAGTGGTGAGGTCGTCTGGCACACCGATCACAACTGCGAGGTGAGGATCAGACTCAGCGAGTGGTTTGATCACGGCTGAGCGGGTCGGCGGCGCGTGCCTTTTGTGTGCCCGATCTGCCGGGGAGTAGCGGGGAACCGCGAGTGATCACGGTGCACGAGCTTGAGTACGGCCCCCACCCTGCTGGCTGGTCAGGGGCCGTTCATCTGCGGTGGGTGCGGGATTTGAACCCACGGTGACATCGCTGCCACGACGGTTTTCAAGGCCTCTGCCCGGCTGTCGGCCGCCCCCGCGCGTCTGTACCGCCGAACACCGATGAGCCAACGCTACGACTCAGCCTGAAAGCGCCTGATGCGGGTTCCAGTCGGTTGCCAGGAGGCCATCAACGACCTCATCGCGTTGGCCTGGTCACTGATCGCAGGAAACCTCAGCCAACCATTCCGGGGAGTAGCACTCGACGAACGACCACTTCTGGTCCGAGTAGCGGTCGTCCGTGCTGTCGGTGTACACCTCAAGCCTGGCTTGCGGCGTCAAGCGGTAGTACTCGCGAATCGGGTCACCCTCCACAGTGGGATAAGTGACCTTCAGTTCTGCGCCCTCACCGCTCTTAAGGGCTCGCCGGAGGCAGATGATTTCCCGCACCGCCTGCTTCTGCATCTCCTCACCCTGGGCCAAGCTCACCTCGCCACAACTTGAAAACTCAGCTCTCGACTCCCAGCGGTCCTTGACCGGATCGTCCAGCATGCCGCAACCTCCAGCCAGCAAGGGCGCGGCCACTACCGCGACGAGCCGCGCGCGGACCGGAACAGCCGCCACACAGCGACGACGGGCCCTGCTCCCACCCGTCGTCCGCGCCAGGTCCGCCGGCTCCACCCGTCGCAATTGGTCCGGCACGTCGTCGGCATACACGGGCAGACCCGTCTTCGCTCCCAAAGCCCCTCTCCAAACCAAATGCTTGATCGCGGCTGCACCATACCCGCCAGCTCCGAGATGAGATGCACGTCGAGTGGCTTGAACAGCGACGGCGCCCGGTACAGCAACGCAGTACCCGCAACCACCACAACCGACGCCGACCGATAGCGTCCCTCCGGGTCCTCGAAGCGGCCGGCATGGCTGTCGCTGACCGACCTGGGCAGAGCTACGGATCAGAAGGCTTCTGACATCCACGGCTGACATCAACGACGCCGGACGGAGGCGTTCATCAGTGTCTTCGTCCGGATGTCACACCAGTCGACGACAGTAGCCGGAGCGGACTCGGATCGAACTGCGGGTGTCGCAGGTTCGAATCATGCCGGGATACTGTCGGCGGGACAGCTTCCCCGCGGAGAGGTCGAGGTATGGACACTGCCCCGCGTGGCTCTGGAGGCTGCTTGGCCTTCCGTGTCGCAGTGGCCGCTGCTGCCTTCGTCACTGTGTGGTGGGGGTTCGCCGGGCTAATTACCGAGAATTTCGGTAACGACTGCCTCTTCTACTTCGGCGTCACAGGACCGCGAGCCGAGCACTGTTACCGGGTGAACGAACGGGCGGAGGCATGGCTCCCCTGGCTGGTGTCCGCCGCGTGGATCAGCGCGGTTCTGATTCTCTTCCTGCCACGCTGGTTTCCTCCGGGGCGACGCACGGCCGCCGGCATCGCCGTCGCCAGCCTGATCGTCGCCGTGGTGCTCGGAGCCCATGCCATAGCCGTCTCTGGGCCATGAGGGGCTACGGCACCGGGCGTGAGTGGTGAGCCAGCCGTACAGCAGCGGAGTACAGCAACCACAGCGACCGCAGCCAACCGACAACGGCCCTCAACGGTCGCCTGACCGGCCCACCAGACCTCAATACACTCCCAGCCAGTAGGTCGGGACGAAGAAGTCGTGCCAAAACCGTGCCAGGTCGTGCGGGGAAACACGGGGAATGGCGGGGACCAGGTAGTCGACCGGTCAGGTGCGTAGCCGCTTCGCAACAGGTCAGCCGCCAACCGCCCACATGAGACCCAAGCTTCCCAAGCTGAGGTCCAGGAAGCTGCTGGCTCGCACGGGCGGGACGTCGCGGCTTGCTCTGGTCGACGACACGAGCCAGTAGTGACTGAGGCCGGCGGGGTGGCCGGAGCGTACGCGCCTGATCGATCGGCGCACTCGTGGCTGACTTCGCCGGCTGAGGTTCGTGCCACAACCGTGCCGGAGGCAGGGGGCAGCCACTGTCCGCGAAGGAGACCTGCGGTCGAGTTTCGCCTCACCTTGTCTCAAAACGCCAGGTCAGTGGCATGACGCGGTTGCTGCCATCCGGATCTGTGCCAACGGACACAGCGAGCGGGATACACGTAGGCTCATACTGAGTCATGACAAAGCCTGCGGCACCGAAGCGTCATTTGCCTACCAGCCCCTTCAAGGCCCCGGTCACACCGGCTCCCAAACACTTCGCCATGGGCGACCAGGTCACACACGACGTGTACGGCCTCGGCCGGGTAGTCGGCATCGAGGACGGAATCGCGGCGCTCGTGGATTTCGGCTCGGCACAAATGCGGATCTTGAGCCCGTACGCCAAGATGACCAAGCTCTAGGACCACCGTGCCCGGTTACGGCACGCCAGGTCCCATCAGGGACCTGCAACGAAAGGCAGACCTCTCATCGACCCGACGTCGCTGTTCTCCGCCCTGGAAGGGCAACCCCGCCGTTCCACTGCAGTATCGCCGCCTCCGACGACAAACCCATTCCAGGCCCCGGACTTCGGAGAAGACGAGATCTTCTCCTCCGAGGATGCACAGATGCCCGCCCCGGGCACGCGTGCGGCGCGGCCCAAGGCTGCCTAGCGGTGGTTTCGACAGCTACCCGCGGGCTGTCTGAGGTGCTGCGGTCGGAGTGCGGCCGTCTCAGTTTCCGTCTCATTCAGCCCCGTTCACGGTCGTTCAGGCGAGGGCCAAAGCCGTCCCGGCATCAGCAGCCAGTCGCCCATGAACGCAGATGAACGCCCTGGCACACAGCCCACCATCCCACCAACACAGTTGGAAAGCGTGTGGGCTGGCAGCTGCATACTGCCTCGCCGGTCGGCCGCGGCACGCGTATGGTCACGCGTCGGGGACGACTCGCTGATGCACGGCACGAACAGCGCCGGGGAACAGGGGGACCATGAGCCGGAGACGCTACGTCGCCAGGGGCGTGCCAGGTGGGTACCGGGTCTGGGACAACCGAGGATGTCGATGGTGGGGCGATCTCTACGAGTTGTGTCCTGACGATCTCGTGGCCGAGCTCAACGGCCGGGCGGACCACGCGCGGATCACTGCGCTCATGAAGCGCTACAGGGCGCAGAAGCGGTAGGTGACGTTGGGGCGTGATGACGAATGCGCGCCCCACAACCGCACCAGATCGGGCGGGGAACAGCGGGGAATCACGGGGAAAGCGTCACCGTCTGCCAAGACTAGCTGTCGACCATTCGCCCAGGTCAGCGCCGCATCGAGCCCCAGATCCTCTCGGCTTCCCAGGCTGATGCCGCCAACCGAGTCACCAGTAGCAAAGCCCTGCCCTCGGAAGATTCGAGTGTCTACGATCGCGCGGTGAGCTACGACATCTACTTCTTGAGCCGACGCGACGGGCAGTCCTGGGATGAGGTCCTGGAGGCGATGGAAGACACAGCCGAGGACAGCGAGCCGATCACTGCCCGCCTCCTCGAAGCTTGGGACCGAATAGTGCCGCAGGCTCGGACCCTGCTGGGCGAAGTAGAGGTCACGGAGTACGAGCAGGAGTCGCGGGACCTGAGCCACTCGGGCACCGGCATCGACCTGTCCGTCTTCGGTGACGAGGTGAGCATCACTGTGCCCTACTGGCATGCGGGGGACGACGCTGCGGTCGTGCTCGGCAAGGTCTTCGCCCTTGCGGCCATCGTCGAGAAGGAGACCGGGCTGACCGCCTACGATCCCCAGACAGAACGTCCGCTGGCGGAGATACCACCGCAAGGCGCGATCGGGCTGATGTCTCGGATCACCGAGGATTTGCGCAGCCGCTACGGCGGTTGAGCACCGGGCAACGGCGGAGCCGACCGGGTTCCGAGCCGTCTGCTCGCCGCGTGCCACAGTCGTGCCAGACACAGGGGTCAGCCGCGGTTAACAGTGGTGACTGGCAGGCACCATCATGCCGACTAGCTCGGCCGAGGTATCCGCAGGTCACCTGCCGCACCACCCAGCCTCTCTCCTAAAGCGGATGTCGCAGGTTCGAATCCTGCCGGGGGCACCACGCTTTGCCGCAGCCCGCGAGCACCGCAAGGCCCCTGTGACCGTCACGCTCTGGCTCCGATCTCCCTGATCGAAGCATGAAGTGGCTGCCGAGGATGACGGCAGCCGAGGTACCCATACAGGGCTCAGACTCCGCCGGTGACGACACCGAACCGATCCGGATGACAACGCCGTAGGCGCGGCCCCAGAAGAGCAGGCCGCAACACGCAGGTCGTGGCATACTTGAAGTATGGCAACTCGGAAGATCACCATCACCGTGCCGGAAGAGCTGGTGGAATCGATCAAGGAGCGCGTCGACGCGCGCGGGGTGTCCAGCTACATCGCGGCCGCCGCCGCTCATCAGGACGCCATGGACCGACTGCGCGAGCTGGCCGAACGTCTCGAAGAAGAGCACGGCACCGTGACGGACGACGAGCAGCAAGCAGCGCTGGACCGCATCGCCGCGATTGACGGCTGGCATGACGAGCAGCGCTCGCGTTCGGACGAGGCCGCGTGAGCCGCACCGCCCGAGCGAAACTGCACCGGCCGCGACAGCGCGTCTTCGTGTTCGACTCCGAGGCCCTCTCCAAGGCGGTACAGGGCGATCGGGAGATGGCTGCGCTGATCAAGACGGCTCCGCGGCTCGACATCCCGATCGTCACCTCGGCACTCACGACCTTGGAAGCATGGGACCCTCGCGAAACGTCGAGGCAGGCACTATGGAACTGGACGCTGTCCCGGATCCGCGTCGTGCACACGGACGACCAGGTGATCACCATGGCGCGCGACATGCTGAAGACAGCCGGCCTGCATGGGCACAAGTACGCCATCGACGCCGTTCTGGCGGCTGTGGCCGGGCGGGAAGCCGCGCAGGGAGCTGAGGCAACCGTCTTCACCTCCGACACCGACGACATGAATCAACTCCTCGCGGGACACTCCGTGCGAGTCGAGAAGGTCTGACGAAACGCCGCCCGCACACTCACTCCGACGACTCGTTCGGCAAGCTGGTTACTGCGATGCGGCGCGAGGGCGCGGACCCGGTGCGCAAGGGCCGGCCGTGGAGCCTGACACTGGAGGACCGGGTCCTGCCAGTAGCGGCCTACTGGCGTACGAACTTGACGCTGCGGCAGCTCGCCCCGCTGTTCGGGGTGTCGAAGTCGGCCGCTGACCGCATCATCGGCCACCTCGGGCCGTCGCTCGCGCTCCAGCCCCGCAAGCGGTTCCGTAAGGACGCCGCGCTGATCGTCGACGGCACTCCGGTCCCACGCAGGATCATACGGTTGCCGAGCAGTCGAAGAACTACCGGTACTCGACCAACCACCAGGTCGTCATCGACGCCGACACCCGACTCGTCGTCGCCGTCGGCCGGCCGGTCACCGGCAACCGCAACGACTGCAAGGCGTGAGAACTGTCCGGTGCGAAGGCCGCCGTCGGCCGGGCCACGGTCATCGCGGACGGCGGCTACCGGGGCACCGGCCTGCTCATCCCGCACCGCCGCGAACGCGGCCGGACCGAACCGCCTGCACGGAAGGAGGAACACCTCCCGCCGCAAGGTCCGGGCCCCCGTCGAGCACGTCTTCGCGCGGATGAAGACCTGGAAGATCCTTCGCGACTGCCGTCTGAAGGGCGACGGCATTCACACCACGATGCTCGGCATCGCCCGGCTGCACAACCTCGCCCTCACGGGACAACTCCCGCCCCCTACGAGACCAGAGAGGTCCAAGGGAGGCGGCCCTCCCCACCTCGCCAGCTCGGAGGATGCTCAGTCGAGACAGAACTCGTTGCCCTCGATGTCCTGCATCACGATGCAGGAATCGTTGCCGTCATACAGGAGTCGCACGCGTACCGCGCCGAGCGGGACCAGTCGTGCGCACTCGGCCTCGAGCGCGGCCAGGCGCTCTTCCCCCACAAGCCCGGTACCGACTCTCACGTCAAGATGCAGCCGATTCTTGGCGACCTTGCCTTCGGGGACGCGCTGAAAGTACAGTCGCGGGCCCACACCTGAGGGATCAATGCATGCGAACCATGAACCCTGATCCTCGGGAGCCTGAGAGCGGTTGAAATCGTCCCAAGTGGCGAACCCCGCCGGTGGCGGCGGTACGACGTACCCCAACACCTCGCACCAAAAGCGAGCGAGACGCTCAGGTTCCGCGCAGTCAAAGGTGACTTGGAACTGCTTGATCGATGACACAGGCGCACCATAACAGGGGGACTCTGTTGCTCATCTCCCGGTGGGAATCTGCATGTTGACGGGAGGACGGTCCTTGCGAGCCGCTGCTGTGTCGTGCGGTCGCAGGGGTTGACCAATGTCGATGCCTCCAAGCGGCAACGGGCTTCGACGATACGACCTTGCTCGCGGGCGATGAGGAGCCATGGGGGCCGAGTAAACGCGCAGACGGGTTCGGGGAGTTCGTGACTTTGCTCGACCGGCTGCCGAGCGAGGATCTCCATCACGAGCGGGGCGCGCCTACGGCCGCGGTGCCGTGGCGGGCGTCGTGGAGTCGGATGACCCGGATGCCGACGGACTGGGCGACGCGCGCGAAGGAGCGGTACACGGTGTGGTCCACAGACTGCGCGACGTTCCGGAAGCATCCGGGGCCATGATCCCTTGTCCCGAAGCAGCCCCGCCGGTCTACTCCTGAATCGGCAGGTCCGGATGCGTCAGTACAAAGACCATGTACGCGACCGCAGCCGCCGTTCCCAGGGACGAGAGCACCAGGCCGGCCAGCGGCTCAGCACGGCTCGCGCTTTGATGCGAGGCGGCGCGGTATTCGATGGCACCTCGGACAAGGCCTGCCAGGCCCAGCGGCAAGGCCAGCAGCCAGACGAGTGTCCAGAAAGGGCAGCAGAACCAGAACGCAACTGAGGCCCCGCCGAAAACGACGGCACGACTCATCCGCCCCGATCCGTCGCCAGTCGGGTCATCAGTACCAGTCACGCGCTGATCAAAGCAGCATGGGAGTGAAGCTCAGCAACCGCCCCGGCAAGCGCCGTTCCCCTCGCGTGCCCGATCGAGGGGGGTGCCACGGGAACACCCGGCGATCACAGTGCACGGCATGCGGACGGCCCCGGTCAGGTGCGAGTAACCTGCCTGCCTCTGCCAGCACTTGGAAGCGGGCAGGAAGCATTCACGGCGAAGGCGCAGTACCCCGCTGGAACGACCGCGCACACCCGTTCGCCCGGACCGAAACTGGCTGGCGAGCTCGGGCCCTCACGGACGAGCATGGCACGCATGAGTGATCAACCCGCACGATGGAGCCAGGCAACCACCTACCCCGACATGTGGGCCGACCCGGACGACGACCCCCGCAACAGCGAAGGTGCCAGTCCGGACGGCGAGCTGGCGACGCTGCAGGACTTCCTGACGGGCTATCGCATGACCCTGCGGATGAAGTGCGAGGGCCTGGATGCGGAGCAGCTGGCCCGTCGGTCGGTTCCGCCGTCGACGATGTCGCTGCTCGGCCTGATCCGGCACCTCGCCGAGGTGGAACGGGACTGGCGCAACTGGATCAGCGACGGTGATCCGCTGCCGAAGCTGTACGGCGAGCGTGACGCGGACTTCGACGGAGTTGTCGCCGAGCAGGCCGAGGTCGATGCTGCCTACTCCGATCTGGAGCGCGAGCAGGCCGCGCTGGACGCCGCGCTGGCCGAGCACCCGGATCTGGGTGAGCGTCTGGGCAAGGACAAGATCGCGGTTCGGGAGCTGATGGTGCACATGATCGAGGAGTACGCCCGTCACTGCGGGCACGCCGACCTGTTGCGCGAGTGCATCGACGGAAGGGTGGGCCAGTGACGAGTCCGGGTGTCCGACCTACTCGGCGAGAGTCGCGAGGCCTCCTCGGGTGATCTCCGACGGGGCGCGCCGGTGGAGCAATCACGGGGACTCCGGGGCGAGCGGTGAGGTGGGGTGGGCCCGCCGGGCACCTTCCAGGAATCGGGCATAGGACGACGGAAGGTAGTGAAAGCGACACCTGGGAGGCCGTGATGGCGGCTCTCCGCTTCGTAGTCGAACCGGACGAGGGAAATTCGATCTGGCTCGCGGGTCTGGGGGTCGATTTCAAGATCGGGGGTGAGGACACCGGCAACCAGTTCTCGATCGTCGAGCACCCGATCGAACCGGGCCGTCTTGTACCGCCGCACGTGCACAGCCGTGAGGACGAGTTCACCTACGTCCTGCAGGGCCGGGTCGGCGCCCGGGTGGGTGACCACGAGGCAACGGCAGGGCCGGGCTCGTACCTCATCAAGCCGCGAGGGATCCTGCATACCGTCTGGAACGCCGGACCGGAACCGGCGAGGGTCCTGGAGATCATCTCCCCCGCCGGCTTCGAGGGGTTCTTCGAAGAGTTGGGGAGGGCCGCCGAGACGGCGGCCGATCCTGCCGAGTTCCTCCAGCGACGCGCCGAGCTGGGCGAGCAGTACGGTCTGGGGTTCTCGGACGAGTGGGTCGCCGAACTCACCGCCAGGTACGGGCTCAAGCTGCTCGGCGAACCGTGACCGCGGGACACGCCGCCCGTCCTCCAGTCGGCTTCGTCCCACCGGGTTTGGGCGGGGAGCCCGTGTGGGGCGGCAGCACCGCGGTGGCACCTGCGCCCCCAAGGGCCGCGCCCCCGATTCGTGAGACGCGCCGCATCGGTTCTCACATATGAGACCACAAGACAGGTCTTATTTACCCATGAACACATATACGCGGCGCACCTTGCTCGGTGCCTCGATCGTGGCGGCCGGCTCGGGAGTCCTGACCGCCTGTTCCGGGTCCGGCGTGTACCCCGGGACCACCGGCCGGACGGGCGGCGCCCACCCCGGAGGCACCGGCCGGGCGGGTGGCGGGTACAGCGGTGGCGGCTTCGTCCCCAAGGGGCCCAAGGGATACGTCAACCCGTCCGATCCCGAGGTCGTCGCCGCCGAGAGGAAGCGCGGGTCCGGCCCCGTCCGCAGGTTCACGCTCACCGCCACCGAGACGTCCCTCGACCTGGGCGGACGGACTGTCAGGTCATGGGCGTACGGCGACACGCTGCCCGGCAAGGAGATCCGGATCACCGCGGGTGACGTACTCGATCTCACGCTCGCCAACCATCTGCGCGAGGCGACGACGCTGCACTCGCACGGTATCCGGATGCGCTGCGACATGGACGGCGTACCGGGCCTGACCCAGTACTCCATCAAGCCCGGCGCGGACTTCACCTACCGCTTCGCCGTGGCGCACCCGGGCACGTATTGGCTGCATTCGCACTCGGGCATGCAGCTCGACCGCGGCCTGTACGCCCCGCTGATCGTCGAGGATCCCAAGGAGCCGTTGTCCTACGACAAGGAGTGGGTCGTCGTCCTGGACGACTGGCTGGACGGCGTGGCCGGATCCACCCCGGACGGCGTGCTCGCGCAGTTGCGGAACGGCAACGGCGAGCCGATGGACATGGGTGAGGCAGACGTACACAACGGTTCGGGCCATGACAGGTCCGTCGGCCCCTCCCGCATCCTGCAGGGCTCCCACAGCCGCATCCTGCACAGCGAGGGAGGCAACGTCGACTACCCGTACTACCTGGTCAACGGCCGCCTTCCGCAGGCTCCCTCGGTTTTCCGGGCCCGCCCCGGGGACCGCATCCGGCTGCGGATCATCAACGCCGGGGGCGACACGGCCTTCCGGGTGGCACTGGGCGATCACGAGATGACGGTGACGCACACGGACGGCTACCCGGTCGAGCACACGAAGACGGACGCGCTGCTGCTCGGTATGGCCGAACGCTACGACGTGCTGATCACCGCCAAGGACGGGGTGTTCCCGCTGGTCGCGCTCGCCGAGGGCAAGGGCGCGCGTGCCCTGGCAGTCCTGCGCACCGGCAGCGGGACACTCCCCCGGCCCTTCGTGCATCCGGACGAGCTCGAGGGCCGGGTCGTGCCCGCCAGACGGCTCGTGCCGGACGAGTCCGTGGCCTTCAGCGACCGTGACCCGGACCGCGAGATGCGCATCAAACTGACCGGCGGCATGGAGAACTTCGACTGGGGCTTCGATCACAAGCCGTACTCCATCGAGCAACGCGTCCCGGTCCGGGAAGGTGAACGAGTCCGCCTGAGCCTCATCAACGCCACCGACATGTGGCACCCCGTGCACCTGCACGGCCACACGTTCGCCCTCACCGGCATCGACGCGGCCGGAGCCCGCAAGGACACCGCCCACGTACTGCCCCACCGCAAACTCGTCATCGACTTCTACGCCGACAACCCGGGCCTGTGGATGCTGCACTGTCACAACCAGTACCACTCCGAGTCCGGAATGATGACCATCCTCGGCTACCGGAAGTGACGACGGCACCGGCTCCCCTGCCATCTGCGCGTACCAGCCCTTGCGTCCGGTGGACGGGAGGACTCCGGCGTTCGCGTGAGCCCCCTGCTCGGTGGCACTGTGTCGGTAGGCGCCGACCCGGGAAGGACCGAGATCGTGATCATCTTTGGCACCAAGGGATATCTGTACCAGCTCGCGATACTGACGCTCGTGTGCGGGCAGTGCGGTAACCCCGCCGCGCACACGCTCAGGAAGCGCGTCACGAAGTTCACGCTGTTCTTCGTGCCGCTGTTCCCGGTCTCGACGAAGTACATGACCCAGTGCACCTTCTGCAGCGCGGAACAAAAGGTGTCCCAGGCACAGGCGGAGCAGCTTCAGGCGCAGGCTGCCGGCGGCCCGCACGGCCAGGCCTACGGGCAGTCGCAGCAGCAGCCGTACCAGTCCTGAGCCCACCGGCGCGGGGTCCCGGCGTCGGCCGCCGGGGGCCCGGCACGGCGGGCCGGGTCGACAGCGGCGTGGCGCAGGTCAGGCCCCCGCTCCCTGTTCCAGGCCGAGCAGAACGTCCCCGATGTGGGCATGGTCCACAACGGCGCGTACGGCCTGCGCGAGGTTCGGCAGCCCCGTGGCCACCCGGTCCTCGGCGAAGACGCGGCCAGGACGGACCCGGGCGTACGCGGCCCAGGTCCCGGCCTCGGACGGGATGACGCGGCCGACCGGAAACCCGCCGGGAAACCCGTCGTCGACGCAGACGTACACCACCACCCCGGCACGCCTGCGCTCCGGCGTGAGGAACAGCCTCCGCTGTTGCAGCAAGCTCGTGAGAGACCCGTCGTCGACCGCCACGTCCGTGTTCCCTTCTCGAAAGGACGGCGGCCGTCCCCCCGCATACGGCCGCCGCCCGGTACGGCGCACCCTCCGGCACTGCCCCGCGGTTGTCCGCGGGGCGCGATGGGCAGTTGCAAACCGTGGCGGCAGACGCTGCAATGCCGATGAAATTCTGATGATGCGCGGAGCGGGGCGGAGGCTTCGGAGTGGGCGGGGGATCTCCTCAACGGCTTCGGCTCGCGGTGCTCGGGCCCGTGCGGGCCTGGCGTGACGGCACACCCCTGGATCTGGGACCCGTCCGGCGCCAGGCGGTGCTGGCCGCACTGGCGCTGCGTCCGGGCCTGCTGGTGAGCCACGAGCAGCTGCTCGACGGGGTCTGGGGAGCCGAGCCGCCGAAGACCGGCCGCAGCGTACTGCCCAGCTATGTCTACGCGTTACGACAGACCCTCGACGCGCAGGGCACCCGTCCCGCCGATTCGGTGATCCGCGGGGAACGGGGCGGATACCGGCTCACCACCGACGGCGTCCGGTTGGATGTGGCGGACCTGGCCCAGCAGGTCGACGACGCTCAGCGCGCGAAGACGGCCGGCGATCCGGCCACCGCGATGGACCGGTTCTCCGGGGCGCTCGCCCTGTTCCGCGGCGAGCCGCTGGCCGGGCTGCCAGGTCCCTTCGCCGACGTCGAACGGCAACGGCTGTCGCAGCGGCTGCGCACGGTGCGAGTGGAGCGGCTCGAGTGCCTGGTGCTGCTCGGCCGCTTCGCCGATGCGCTGGACGACCTTGCCGCCCTGTCGGTGTCCAGTCCGTACGACGAGTCACTCACGGCCCTGCGCATGCGCGCCCTGTACGGCAGCGAACGTCAGGCGGAGGCGCTGACCGTCTATCAGGACATGTGCGAGCGCCTGCGCGAGGAGCTCGGGGTCGACCCTGGCGAGGAACTCCGCCGCGTGCACGAGGCGGTGCTGCGCCGGGACGACGTACGCCTGATCGGCAGGGTCGCCCGCCCTCGCCGTACGGTCAATGAACTGCCGGGCGACGCAGGATACTTGACCGGACGCGAGGCCGAACTTGCCCAGTTGGTCGCGCCGTCCGCGCCAGGGTCCGTGTCGATCGTGACGGTGGACGGTCCGGCCGGGGTCGGCAAGACCGCGCTCGTCGTACGGGCCGCCCGGGAGCTCAGCGCCCAGTACCCGGACGGCTGCCTGTTCGTGGACCTGCGCGCGCACAGCACCCAGCGGCGGCAGTCGCCGGAGCAGGCACTGCAACGGCTGCTGCGATCGCTCGGCGCGGCCACGGGCGAGTTGCCGAGCGACCTCGACGAACTCACCGCCGTCTGGCGCGCGGCAACCAGCCCGCTACGGCTGCTCCTTGTACTGGACGACGCCCTGGACGCCGACCAGATACGACCGCTGCTGCCCGCCGGAGCCGGAAGCCGGGTGCTGGTGGCCGGCCGCCGACGGCTGGCCGAACTGGACGCCGATCGACGCGTCACCCTGGAGCCGCTGGAGAGCGGGGATGCGGTGTCCCTGCTCATGCACATCATCGGAGAGGAACGCGCGAGCAGGGAGCCGGAGGCGACGCAGCAGCTGGTCGGGCTGTGCGACGGGCTGCCGCTGGCCCTGCGCATCGCCGGGTCACGGCTGCAGAACCGCCGCGCCGTGCTCGACGTGCGGGATCGCGAGGTCCGGTAGCCGCTGTGGTTCATGTCTGTGAATAAGGATCAAGTACGCGCATATTGACGCGTTCACGGCGGCCGCTTTAGCGTCCGAGAAAGCGCTTTCCCTCCGGTCGAATCACGTATTCGGCCGTCCAGTTCACTCACACCGTTTCACGTTCATGAACCTGACGGCACCCGCTGACCAACCAGGAGACAACGATGCAACGAAGAGCCGCCCTCACGTGCGTCAGCCTGCTGACCGGCACGCTCGTCGCACTCTCCGGCACCATGGCGCAGGCCGCGGCCACCCGGTACGAGGCCGAGAGCTCACCGTCCGTCTGCACCGGCACCATCGACTCCGACTGGGCCGGCTACTCGGGCAGCGGGTTCTGCAACGGCACCAACGCGGCCGGCGCCCACGCACAGTTCACCGTGAACGCGCCCGCCGCGGGCACCGCGACGCTGAGGGTCCGCTTCGCCAACGGGACCACCACCGCGCGCCCGGCCGGCCTGGTCGTCAACGGGTCCACGGTGCAGACCCCGTCATTCGAAGGCACGGGCGCCTGGTCGACCTGGGTCACCAAGACCCTGACCGTGTCACTGAACGCGGGCAGCAACACCGTCCGGCTCAACCCGACCACCGCCGCCGGTCTGCCGAACATCGACTACCTCGAGGTCGAGACGGGCGGCGACACCACCCCGCCGCCGACCGCCGACGCGCTGTACGTGGCGCCGAACGGCACCGACAGCGCGGCCGGAACCCAGACGTCCCCCACCACGCTCACCTCGGCGATCAGCCGCATCACCCCCGGCGGCACGATCTACCTGCGCGGCGGGACGTACAACCACTCGCAGACGATCACCATCCCGGCCGGCAACAACGGCACCTCCAGTGCCCGTACGAAGCTGTCCGCCTACCCCGGTGAGACCCCGGTCCTGAACTTCTCCGCCCAGAGCGAGTCCTCGTCCAACCGCGGGCTCGCCGTGAACGGGTCGTACTGGCATGTCTCCGGCATCGTCGTCGAGCGGGCCGGCGACAACGGGATCTTCGTCGGCGGCAGCAACAACGTTTTCGAGCGCACGGTGACCCGCTTCAACCGGGACACGGGACTGCAGCTCTCACGGATGGCCTCCACCACCCCGCGCGACCAGTGGCCGTCCAACAACCTCATCCTGAGCGCCGAGTCGCACGACAACGCCGACTCCGACGGCGAGGACGCCGACGGCTTCGCCGCGAAGCTCACCTCCGGCCCCGGGAACGTCTTCCGCTACGCCGTCGCCCACAACAACATCGACGACGGCTGGGACCTCTACACCTACGCCGACGAGGGCCCCATCGGCGCGGTGACCATCGAGGACTCCCTCGCCTACGAGAACGGCACCCTCAGCGACGGCTCCCAGGCCGGGAACGGCGACCGCAACGGCTACAAGCTCGGCGGCGAGGACGTCCCGGTCAACCACGTCGTCCGGCGCAGCATCGCCTACGACAACGGCAAGCACGGGTTCACCTACAACCGGAACCCCGGCACGATGACGGTCTCGAACAACGTCAGCATCGACAACACCGAGCGCAACTTCTCGTTCGACGCGGGCACTTCGGTGTTCCGCAGCAACACCTCGTGCCGCAGCGGCAGTGGGACGAACGACCGGATCGTCGGTGACGCGGACAGCTCGAACCAGTTCTGGTCCGGCTCGAACGGCTCCCGGTGCGCCTCGTACGCCGGTGCCCTGCGCTGGTCCTACGCGGCGGACGGCCGCCTGGTCGTGACGTTCGGCGGGAATCAGGTGACGCCGTAACTTCACCGGAACTCCTCTCGCGACCCGGCCGGCACCCCGAGGTGCCGGCCGGGTCAGTGGTTCGCGTCGGCGAGGATCCCGCCGTCCGTGCCGCGTGGCGCCGCCCCGCTTCACGCCTCCACGGATGCCGGCCGCGCCGCGGCCCTCCGCCAGCCCCAGGCCAGGCACCCCGTCACCGCGAGCGACGCGGCGGCCATCACCGTCATCCCCGTCGCCGGTGACGTCAGTTGGGCCACTGTGCCCGCCAACGCCGCGCTCACGCCCTGCATCGTGAGCATCCCGGCGGAGCGCAAACCGAGGGCGTGGCCCGCCATGTCGTCGGGGGTGAGGGACATCAGGCGCTCCTGCTGGACCAGGCTCGCGGCGAACCCGACGTTGGAGAGGCACACGGCCAAGGCGGCCAGGACCACCCCTGGCCGCAACACGAAGAGCAGATACGGCGTCGCCAGCAGCAGAAGCAGCGGGGTGGCCAGCCGGGGGCGCAGGATGGGCGGTACGAAACGGCCGACGATCACGTCACCGACGAACATGCCCAGCGCCCCGCACGCGAACAGCGCGCCGGCGGCGTGCGGGGCGTACGAGACGTAGAGGGAATCGCAGCCGACGACCAGGCCGTTGGGGATCCACAGGCCCAGGTAGGTGAGGCGGCGCGGGCGCGAGGACCACAGGAAGGCGTTCGTGCGCCACGTCGCCGCGACCGAGAGGCGGCCCGAGGAGCGTGGCGGGCGGGCGGTCAGGCCCAGGCGGTAGCCCAGGGCCGACGTGGCGTACAGCGTCGCCGCGAGGAGCAGACAGGTGCGCGGGGACAGGAGCGCCAGGAGCGCGCCGCCGGTCGCGAAACCGATGACCTGCATCAGCCCGGAGGCCATGTTGAACACCGAACGCCCCAGCACGAAACCGTCCTTGGGGAGGATCTCGTTCAGCAGCCCCCCGGTCACTCCCCCGCCCAGCGACGCGATCAGGCCCTGCACGAGGACGACGCCGAAGACCGCCCAGATCGGCAGTCCGGGCAGTGCCAGCACCGCCGTGAGGGCCGCGAAGGCGAGACCCATCCCGGCCAGCGTCGACCGAGGGCGCAGCCGGTCGGCGCCCGAGAGCAGGAAGGTCGCGCCCAGCACCTGCGCCAGCTGCGGCCCGAACATGCTCAGCGCCGACAGCAGCGGCGAGTCGGTGGCCCGGTAGACCAGCGTGGCGAGCGACAGACCACCGATCGTCAGGGCCGCGTTGTAGGCGGCGTAGGAGAGGAAGAAGGGGGTGAACTCCGGGGTGCGGAAGAGATCGCGGTAGCTGCGCATGCACGGGAGTCTCGGAGCGGCCGGGAGGCGGTCGTTATTGTTTCGCTCGTCGGCGAAACCTACGGGGGTGGTCATGGGCTGGTGGCAGCTCAACGCCGACACACTCGCCCGCAGCCGGTTCACCCTCTCCCCGTTCGCCGAGACCTTCGCGAGCCTGAAGCTGCTGCACGCCGGCACCGGCGCCCATCCCGGCGAGGAGGCCTGGCTGCGCGCCCACCTGCCCGGCTACCGCGCGCTCCTCGCGGCCGACCCGGTGACCGCGCAGCTCGTCCGCGCCGGGCTCGGCAAGTCCTGGATCGCCGACTTCCTCGCACCCCTCCCGTGCGACGGGGAGCCCCTTGAAGAGACACTGGCCCAGGTGCGTGCGACCGACCCCGCCGAGGCCCGCGCCAACCTCCGCGTCTCCCTCGCCGGCCCGCTCCCCGCCGCTCTGGAACGGGACGACCTGCCGGACCGGGCGGCCACGCTCCTGGAATACGTCTGGACTCAGACCGTACGGCCGTACTGGGACCGCCGACGCCGCGTTCTGGAGGCTGACGTGGTCGCCCGGACCGCGCAGGTGAGCCGGGGCGGCTGGGCGGCCGTACTGGACTCCCTGAAGCCGGGGCAGACGCGCTGGCTCGGCGACAACCGGCTCCAGGTGAACGTGCACGAGTACCCGCCCCGCGACATCTCCGGCGCCGAACTCGTCCTCGTGCCGGTCACACCGGGACACGGCTGGGTGTACTGGGAGATACCGAAGCGGTACGCCATCGTCTACGGCTGCACGGGCGCCCTCGCCGACCCCGGCGCCCGGCTCGTGCCCGCGAGCCTCGGCGCGCTGCTCGGCACCGCGCGGGCCGGGGTGCTCGTCCTGCTCGACTCACCCATGAGTACGAGCCAGTTGGTCGCCGTGACCGGACAAGGGCTCGGCTCGGTCGGGCGGCATCTGAAGGTGCTGCTGGACGCGGGGCTGGTGGAGCGGCGGCGGGCGGGACGGTCGGTGCTGTACTCGCGCACGGCGGCCGGGGAGGTGCTGGTGAAGGCGGCGGGACCGGGCCACGGGCCCGACACCTACCGGAGCTAGCATCCGCTTATGACTGCTGACACCAACGCATCCCCCCTCGATGTCGAGATCGGCGCCCTCCAGGGCGGTCCCGCGGGCCTCTCCCAGTACGCCGGCAAGGCCGTGCTCGTCGTGAACGTGGCCTCCAAGTGCGGCCTGACCCCGCAGTACACGGGTCTGGAGAAGCTCCAGGAGCAGTACGCGGACCGCGGCTTCACCGTGCTCGGAGTGCCCTGCAACCAGTTCCTCGGCCAGGAGCCCGGCACCGCCGAGGAGATCGCCGAGTTCTGCTCGGCGACGTACGGCGTGACCTTCCCGATGACCGAGAAGGTCGAGGTCAACGGGGACGGACGGCATCCGCTGTACGACCGCCTGGTCGGCTTCGCCGACGCCGAGGGGCACAGCGGGGACATCCGCTGGAACTTCGAGAAGTTCCTGATCGGCCGGGACGGCACGGTCGTCGCCCGCTTCTCGCCGCAGACCGAGCCGGAGGCGGCGGAAGTGGTGGCCGCCGTCGAGGCTCAGCTGGGTTGACCTTGCCCTTGGGGCAGGGGTGAGCGTCCTGTGTCACCGGGCGGAAGGCGCCCGGTGACGGAGGATGACGTGGTGGACCTTCACGACGAAGAACTGCTCACCATCGGGGCGTTCGCCGCGCGGGCCCGGCTGTCGGCCAAGGCGCTGCGGCTGTACGACCGCCTCGGGCTGCTGGCCCCGGCGCATGTCGACGAGGTCAGCGGCTACCGCTACTACCGCGCCGACCAGATCGAACGCGCCCGCCTCGTGGCGCTCCTGCGCCAGCTGGACATGCCGCTCGCGCGGATCGCCGAGGTCGTCGAGGCCCCGGACGGGGCCGCGGCTGCCGACCGGCTCGACGCGTACTGGGCGGACGTGGAGGCGCGGTTCGCGGGGCAGCGGACGCTCGCCGAGTACCTCCGTGGACGACTGTCGGGGAGGAGCTCCGAGATGTACGGAAAGTTCGTGGTCGAGACGGTGGACGTGCCCGAGCAGGTGCTGATCACCGAGACGCGGCATGTGCTGGCGGGCGAGCTGCCGACGTGGATCGGCGCGTCGCTGGGGCGTCTGGAGGAGGGGGCACGGGAGTGCGGCGGCATCACGGCGGCGCCGTTCGTCGTGTACCACTCCGACGTGTCGATGGAGAGTGACGGACCGGCCGAGTCGTGCGTGCCGGTGGCCGACGAGGCGGCGGCCCGGGCATGGGTCGAGAAGCAGGGCCGTACGCGGGAGACGAAGGTCCGTGTGGAGCCGGCCCAGCGGCTGGCGTACACCCGGATCACCAAGGCGCAGGTGGCCCATCCGCAGATCCTGGCCGCCTTCGAGGCGGTGGAGGAGTGGATCCCGAAGCAGGGGCTGTGGCAGGCCGGCCCGTGCCGGGAGGTGTACTTCGCGGACTGGGACACGGCGGGGGCCGAGGACCCGGTGTGCGATGTGGCGTTTCCGGTGAGGTGACGGAGGCTCTGCTGAGCAGGGCCTGGACAGGGCCGAGCCCCCTCGGCCGGGACGGCGGGCCAGTCGAGAGGGCTCTTTCTGTGGTGCGCGTGGGTGTTGAACGGGCGTTACTTGACCGACGCCACGAAGGCGTTCCACGCATCGGCGGGGAAGGCCAGAACGGGGCCTTCGGGGGTCTTGGAGTCCCGGACGGCGAGCGCCGACGGGGCAGGAGACTTGATCTCGACGCAAGCGCCGTTTCCGGTCGAGTACGAGGATTTGGTCCACTCGGGGGTGGCGCCCTGCTGAATTGCCATGGTTGCTCCGGTCTGGCAAGTTGACGAGTCGCCAACGTTGTTGATCGATGGCGTGATCGACGCTACTCGCCAACTTGCCCGCCTGAAGAAGCGATTCACTCGACCGGATGGCATATTCCAGAGGAGTCTTCCTTTCCGCCCGGCGAACGTGTACTCTCCGGCGCCCTTACTCGGGTGTTGAGCGTCAGCCCGCATACTCTTTCGCGACATCTGCAATGAACTGGCGCGATTGGTCCACGTTCAGGGCCTGCGCCCTGAGGTGTTCGTACATGACGCAGTACTTCTGGACATCGGCGGGCTTCTCCAGATAGAGATCGCTGGTGACACCCTCGATGTAGACGACGCTCGAGTCGCCCGCATCGGGGAACTCCAGGACCGCGTACTGGCCGTTGAGGCCGGGATGCGCCCCCACCGAGTACGGCATGACCTGAACGGTGATGTGCGGAAGCCGGGACATCTCGACCAGATGGTCCAGCTGTTCGCGCATCACCTGCCGGTTCCCGACGACGCGCCGCAGGGCGGCCTCGTCGAGCACCGCCCACAGGCGCAGCGGGTTCTCCTCGGCGCAGATGCGTTCCTGCCGCCGCAGGCGCACCTGGACGCGTTTTTCGACCTCGGCCTCCGAGGTCTCGGGCAGTGCGCCCTGGATGAGCGCCTCGGCGTACGGCCGCGTCTGCAACAGGCCGGAGATCACCTGCGGTTCGTAGACCCGCAGCGAGGCCGCGTCCGTCTCCAGACCGATGTAGACGCTGTACGGGATGTCCCCGAACGCGTGCCACCAGCCCTGCTGACGCGAGTCCTTGGCCATCTGCATCAGCGAGTCGACGATCCGGTGGTCCTCCACCTCGTAGACCCCGCACAGGTCACGGACGTCGCGCTGGCTGATGCTGCGCCGGCCGTTCTCCAGCCGGCTGATCTTCGACTGCGACACCAGCAGCCGCTCCGCCACTTCCTCGGCCGTCATGCCCTTGAGCTCGCGGAGCCTGCGCAGCTCCTGGCCCAGCCGGCGCCGCCTGACGGTGGGATTGACATTTGACGCCACGGGACGTGCACCTCCGGCTGCATGCCTCGAACTTTGCCACTTTGCGTGTCTGCTGCTGAGCAGACTGCCACCAAGGTGCTTCTTACCGCTGGGAAACAGCGGATATGCGGCGCGTACGCGTCAGTTCGCCCGCGCACATGCGACCGCGCGGGGCGGTGGAACCCGTCTGTCGTCCGGACGACGGGTCCCGCCACCCCGCGCGGACCGCTGCGGCTCCCGAACCGGGTCTGTGGGGCGTCTGTGGGGCCCTGTTCCATGGCTCGGCTGCGCGTGGCGGTGCGTGGTGCGGACGTGCTGCGTGCTGTCGTGCTGCGTGCGGTCGTGCTGCCCTGGTGGGTGTGGTGCGGTCGTGGTGCGGTGCCGTGGGACTGCGGCTCAGTGAGCCACGGCTCGCGCCATCGATCCGCGGCGTGGCTGCGCCGGGACACCGCGGGCGGGCTCCGCCGCGGGCCTGGCTCCGGCGGCCGCTCGGCCGGCCGGTGCCGCGCTGCGGCGTGGCTGGGCCGCCACGCCGTTCTGGACGTCCATCACGGCGTGCGCCACGAGACCGCCCATCGGGTCATGCCGGATCAGGTCCCGTAGCCGGGAACGGGACGAGCGGCCCTCGTTGCCCGGATACAGGTGCTTGCCGAGGCCGACCGCGTGGGCCAGTGCGGCGAGCGCCGCGGTCCGCGGGTCCGGCGGTACGCCGGTGCGGATCGCTGAATCCAGCCGGGCCCTGATCTCCCGGCTGATGGCGTTGTCCGTCGCCTGGTAACGAGTCGTCGGCAGCACCCCGCACATCTGGCCGGCCACGGCATGCACCATGCCGCACCGCTCCAGATGCGAGAGGTAGGTCTGGCGGAGCCCCAGTCGTGGCCCGCCGATCCAGTGAACTGCACGTACCGGAGCGCCGCGCCTGCGCAGCAACTCCAACGCGCAATCCAGCGTCGGATCTCCTGTCGGCCGTGGTACGACCACGGCGATACGATCCCCGTCTGGGGCTATCCGTCCGGCCAGCGCCAGCTCCACTAGCTGTGCTCCGGCCAGACCGAGGTCGAGCGACTGCGGCTGTGCAGTGGTACCCGTGGCCGGGTCCAGTGCCAGCAGCAGAAGCTCCTCCGGAAGTGTTCTGCGGCTCCTGCCCATCCATGCCTCCCCGCGTGGATGAATGACAGGGTGACCCCTCTCACATTGGTCTGTCGAGGGTGCGTGACCGGTTCGTAGTGGAACCAGTAGGTATGTCGTTCTCGTCTACCGCAGGGGTCAAGTCCGCACACAGGACACTGGTACATGGTTCGGACAGCGCTGTGGAACGGTGGCCCAGGCGGCTGTTCCACGGTTTCGGGTAGGCGCACGGGGTACGTGCGCCGCATGGAGGAGGCATCGGTGGCGGGCGAGTCCCCCGACAGGTCGAAGCAGCGCGAGTCGTCGGCAGAACCGACGTCGGGGAGCGCGGGTCCGGTTCCCGAGGCCAGGAAGGCCGCGGCGGCCGACCCTCGGCTCGCGGTGGCGCGGGAGTCCGCGTCGGGCGACGCGGGCGGTCGCGTGGATACGGCGACGCAGGTGCTCTCCGTGCGGGAGCTCTCCGAGGGTTCGGTGGAGGACGGTGACGCCGGTGACACCGGCGGCCCCGAGGAGCGGGACCGTGCCGAGGCGGCGGGCGACGAGCGGTTGCGTGCGGCTGTGGCCGCGTGGGTGACGGCCGCTCCCCCGGAGACGGACGAGGGCGCCCGGGAGAACGCCGACGGGAACGCCGAGCAGAACGGGGACGACGCGGCCGGGGAGGACGGCTCCGGGGCGGACTCCGACGGGGAGGCCTCTACGGAGGCACCTGAGGAGGCTTCAGCGGACGCGGCCGAAGAGGCAGCTGTGGACGCCGACGAGGCGACCGGCGCGGGGCCCGACCGGGAGGCGTCCACGGAGGCCGCCGAGGAGGCTTCTGCGGACACCGACGCGGAGCCCGAAGAGGAAACCGACGAGCAGGCGTCCACGGAAGCCGCTGAGGAGGCCTCTGCGGACGCGGCCGAGGAGACAGCCGAAGAGGCAGCTGTGGACGCCGACGAGGCGTCTACGGCGGCCGCTGAGGAGGCCTCAGCAGGCGCGGCCCAGGAGGCAGCCGAAGAGGCGGCTGCAGACGCCGACGAGGCGACCGACGCGGAGCCCGAAGAGGAAACCGACGAGCAGGCGTCCACGGAAGCCGCTGAGGAGGCCTCTGCGGACGCGGCCGAAGGAGCGGCTGCGCACGCGGACGAGGAGACGGCCGACGAAGCAGCTGCCGACGCCGGAGACTCCGACGCCACCCAAGAGGCCGACGGCGACGACGAGTCCCACCGTGACGGCGACGGCACCCCCAAGCCCGTGGACCAGCCCACCGCCGTCTTCCGGGCCGTACGACCCGCCAAGCCCGCCGTCGACCAGCCCACCACCATGCTGAAGCTGGGCGACGTCAAGAAGGCGCCGAAGGAGGGCGCTGAAGGGGCCGCCGAGAAGGCCGCCTCCGAGGCCGAAGCCGAGCGCACCAGTAAGTTCGTTGCGCTGAAGCCGCTGGACGATCCCGAGACGCGTAAGCCCCGTCCGGCCGAGGCCACCTCCGCGCTGCCCAGGGTTCCCGCGGACGCGACCGCTCCCGTGCCGCAGGTCGGGCCGGAGCGGACGACGCAGCAGCCGCTGCCGCCGAAGCCGCCGCTGGACCTGCTGGCGGAGCTGACGAACACGCCGCCGCCCCCGGAGACGGCGCTTCGGACGCTGGTGCGGCGGGTCAAGATCTGGACGCCGCTTGTACTGCTGCTGGTGATTGTGTTTGCGATCGTGCAGGCCATGCGGCCGTTGCCGACGCCCACGCTCGAGCTCACCGCCGAGGAGTCGTACACCTTCGACGGGAAGCAGGCCGAGCTGCCGTGGCCCGGCGAGGGCCAGGGCTGGATGGACGTCACCGGCATCGGCACGATGGGCAACTTCGGTGAGCAGAAGCCGGTTGCCATCGGCTCGGTCGCCAAGGCCATGACGGCGTACATCATCCTCAAGGAGCACCCGCTGAAGGCGGGCGAGGAGGGCCCGAACATCGAGGTCGATGCGACCGCCGAGAGGGAGGGCGGTTACGACCAGGCGGGCAACGAGTCCACGCTCAACACCGTCAAGGAGGGCGACCAGCTCACCGAGCGTCAGGCGCTCTCGGCCATCATGATCCCCTCCGCCAACAACATCGCACGGCTGGTGGCGCGTTGGGACGCCGGTTCCGAGGAGGCGTTCGTCAAGAAGATGAACGACACCGCCAAGGAACTCGGCATGAAGAACACGACGTACACCGACCCCTCCGGTCTGGAGGAGTCCACGGTCTCCACTGCCGAGGACCAGGTGAAGCTGGGCAACGAGCTGGTGCAGATGCCGGCGCTGGTGGAGATCACCAAGCTGCCCGAGTGGGTCGACCCGTCCGGTCAGAAGTGGCGCAACTGGAACACCCTCGTGCCGTACGACGGCGCCATCGGCATCAAGACCGGCACCACCACCGCGGCCGGCGGCAACCTGCTCTTCGCCGCCACCAAGGAGGTCGGCGGCGAGACGGTCACCGTCGTCGGCGCGATCCTCGGCCAGCACACGGCGCCGATCATCGACACCGTGAACGCGGTCAGCAAGACCGCGATGCTCGGCGCGCAGGACGCGCTGACCTCGGCGAAGATCCTGAAGAAGGGTGACGTCGTCGGGTATGTGGACGACCAGCTCGGCGGCCGTACGCCGGTCGTCGTGACCGAGGACGTCGCCGCGGTCGGCTGGGCGGGGCTGAAGGTGGAGCTGTCCTTCGCCTCCGACGACGTACCGCACACCGCGAAGGCCGGTACCAAGGTGGGCACGCTCACCGTGGGTGACGGCAGTGGTGGCGCGGTCGAGGTGCCGGTCGCCCTGCAGTCGGACCTTGCCGAGCCGGGCTTCACGGCCAAGCTGACCCGAATCGGCTGATTGCCGCAGTCCCGGCGCACCCCGTCGGCGAGGCCCTCCTCGGGGCGCTCGCCGGCGGGGTGCGTGCTAGCGTCACGAATCGGGACAG
The DNA here is from genome assembly GCF_042672405.1 of Streptomyces sp. NPDC127197. NCBI lineage: Bacteria > Bacillati > Actinomycetota > Actinomycetes > Kitasatosporales > Streptomycetaceae > Streptomyces > Streptomyces sp. NPDC127197. The sequence goes on from NZ_JBHXVG010000049.1 coordinate 29,630, forward strand.
GGTGCCCGCGTGCCCAACGGGCGCGGAAACCCCCGGCCACAGGGCCGAGAACCGGCCGGGAACGGCACGTACGGCCGTGAACAGAAGACGGGACACGGGGAGTGCCAACAGGTGGCCACTGCGGAGCCGACACGCACCGACGACACCGGTCCGGGCCGGGGATCCGGCCCGCGAATACGCGTGCCCGCGGATCGGCCGGACGGGTCCGGCCGGCCCGGCCGCGGGAAGATGGCCGCCGCTCTGCGTGAGCGGCTGACCCGGCACCCCGTCCTCGTCGCCACCGGCCTCTCCGGAATCCTCCACGTCATCTGGTTCTTCACGTTCGCGAACAGTGGCGGCGACCTCGCGGCGCAGGACGCCTGGGCCGAGTTCGTCGGCCGGCATCCGGACTCGGCGTACAACCTCGCCTGGTACGGCGGTATGCACCCGGTCTCGTACAGCGTGGTGTCGCCGTATCTGATGTCGGTGCTCGGGGTGCGGACCACGATGATGATCGCGGGGACGCTGTCCGCGGGGCTGCTGACGCTGATACTGGTGCGCAGCCGGGCGGTCCGGCAGCCGATGTGGCCGGCGCTGGCGGGGGTGTACGCGCTGCTGTGCAACGCGGCGTCGGGGCGGGTGACGTTCGGGCTGGGCACGATGTTCGCGCTGGGCGCGGTGGCCGTCGTGTTCTGCTGGCCGTACCGCTGGCGCTACCGGCGGTGGGCGAAGGCGCTGTGCGCGGCGCCGCTGGCCGCGCTCGCCACCATGTCCTCACCGGTCGCCGGTCTGTTCGTGGGCCTGGTGGCGGTGGCGCTGTTCCTGCAGAAGCGGCGGCCGGGCGCCTGGGCGCTGGGGCTGGCGCCGAGCGCCGTGGTGGCGGTGTCCGCGTGGGCGTTCCCGTTCTCCGGCACCCAGCCGATGTCCTTCGGGTCGGCGTCCCTTCCGCTGCTCTACGCGGTCTTCGTCTTCCTCCTGGTCCCGCACGACTGGAAGACCGTGCGGATCACGGCCGCTGTGTACGCCCTCGCGGTGCTGCTGGTGTGGCTGATCAGCTCGCAGATCGGCTCGAACATCACACGGCTGGCGATGCTGTTCGCCGGGGTGGCGCTGCTGGCGGCGCTGCCGTTCACGGTGCCGCGCTCGCGCAAGTGGTACGCGATCGTGGTGGCGTTCGCCGGTTTCGTCGCCTGGATCGGCTTCAAGTCGGTCGACGATGTCGTCCACACGACTCCGACGGCGTCCTGGGCGCGCGAGCTGGCGCCGCTGGTCAACCAGCTCCAGGAGGCCGGCGCCGAGAAGGGCCGCGTCGAGGTGGTCCCGGCCCGCTCGCACCGTGAGGCCTCCGCCCTCGCCCCGTACGTCAACCTGGCCCGCGGCTGGAACCGCCAGGCCGACATGAAGCGCAACCCGCTCTTCTACGACGACACCCTCAACTCGGCGAACTACCACGAGTGGCTCAAGCGCTGGGCGGTGCGCTATGTCGTCCTGCCCAAGGACGACCCGGACGGTGACGGCGGTGAGCGGGAGCGCGAGCTGGTGCAGCGCGGGCTGCCGTATCTCAAGCAGATCTGGGGCGACGCCAACTGGCAGCTGTTCGCGGTCGACGACCCGACGCCGCTGGCCGATCCGCCGGCCACCGTCGAGCGGGCCGAGCAGGGCGAGATGACCCTCCGTGTGACAGAGCCGGGCCGGGTCCTGATCCGCGTCCCCTACTCCCCCTGGCTCAAGCTCGTCGACGCCGAGGGCAAGGGGGTCGAGGCGCCGCAGGAGACGGAGGCGTCCAAGGACCGCCCCGACGGCGCTCCGAAGACGTACCGCAACGTGAGCGGCTGTCTGATGGAGACGGAGGAGGACGCGGAGGGCGACAAGTGGACGGTGCTGCTCGCTCCGCGGGCCGGGACGTATCGGCTGGCCTCGCCCTACGACCTGCCGCGGGGGACGCCGTGCCCTCAGGAGCTGCGGTGACGCTCGGCGCAGCTCGACCTGCCTGACGGACTCCGGGCGAAGTCGGACGGAATGCCCCTCCCCATCTGACGTAACGTCAGCTAGACCGGACGCATGACAGACGACGCGGCACACACAGCCGACACCCGCAGCGACATGTACGCGGAACTGGCCGCCGTCGGCCCCTACGGAGCCGACCTCGGGCACGCCCTGATCACCATGGTCGAGCCGCACCCCGGCCGGGAGCGCGAGTACAACCGCTGGTACGAGGACGACCACTACATCGCCGGCGCGATGGCCATGCCCTGGATGTACGCAGGGCGCCGCTGGGTGGCCCCACGCGAACTGCAGCTCCTGCGCTACCCCGAGAAGTCCGCCATCGCGCAGCCGGTCACGGCGGGATGCTACATATCCGTCTACTGGATCACCGCGGGCCGCTACGCCGACCACATGCGGTGGACCGTCGGCATCAACAAGCGCCTCAACCGCGACCACCGCGTCTTCCAGGACCGCACCCACATCTTCACGGCCTTCCAGGACCACACCGCGACCGTCTACCGCGACGGCGACCACGGCCCGCGTGACATCCACGCCCTCGACCACCCCTACGCCGGGCTCGTCGTCCAGGTCATCGACGCCGGCTCCCCCGGCAGGCGCGAGGAACTGCTCGCCTGGCTGCGCGACGACCACCTCCCGAAACGGCTGGCGGGCTCCCCCGCGGCCCTCGTCACCGTCTTCACGCCGACGCCCCTGCCCCTGGACCGGATGACCTACGTCAAGCAGGTCGAGGGCGTCGGGACCCGACTGACCCTGCTCTGGTTCCTCCAGCACGACCCACGCGAGGCCTGGCGGGACCACTTCACGGACCTGGACACGGCAGTCGCCGCCTCGGGGCTGGGCGACGTCACGTTCGTCGCACCCTTCATCCCCACCATCCCGGGGACGGACCGCTACGTGGACGAGCTGCGGTGAACTCTTCGGGGGCGGGCACTCAGCTCCCGGTCAGGGACTGCTCGGCCCAGATGGTCTTGCCGGCCGGGGCGTGCCGGGTGCCCCAGCGGCGGGCGAGCTGGGCGACCAGCAGCAGGCCGCGCCCGCCCTCGTCGAAGATCCGGGCACGCCGCATGTGCGGGGTGGTGCTGCTCGAGTCGGAGACTTCGCAGATCAGAGTGTTGCTCTCGTGAATCAGCCGGAGCTGGATGGGCGGCCGGCCGTAGCGGATGGCATTGGTGACGAGTTCGCTGACCATCAGTTCGGTGACGAAGGCGGCGTCGGTGAGTCCCCAGTCCGCCAGCTTGCCGGTGGCCAGCTGCCGGGCCCGGGCGACGTCGGAGGGGTCGCAGGCCAGGTCCCAGGCGGCGACCCGGTCGGGGTCGAGGGCCCGGGTGCGGGCGATGAGCAGGGCGATGTCGTCGTCCGGGCGGTGGGTCAGCAGGGCCGTGAGTACCCGGTCGCAGACCGACTCCGGTGTCTGGGCGGGGCGGGCGAGGGCGGCGAACATCTTGTCCAGGGCCTCGTCGATGTCGCGCTCGCGGGCTTCGAGCAGACCGTCGGTGTACAGGGCGAGGAGGCTGCCTTCGGGCAGTTCGGTCTCGCTGGTCTCGAACGGCAGGCCGCCCAGGCCCAGCGGCGGGCCGGGCGGGACGTCGAGGAGGTACACGGCGCCGTCCGGGGTGACCACGGCGGGCGGGGGGTGGCCGGCCCGGGCGAGGGTGCAGCGGCGGGAGACCGGATCGTAGACGGCGTACAGGCAGGTGGTGCCGATGCCCCCGGCGGTCTCGGCGGCGCCGCCCGTGACGGCCTCGTCGGTGGACAGGCGGATGACGAGGTCGTCGAGGTGGGTGAGCAGCTCGTCGGGCGGCAGGTCGACGTCGGCCAGGGTGCGCACCGCGGTGCACAGCCGGCCCATGGTGGCTGAGGCGCGGATGCCGTGGCCGACCACATCGCCCACCACGAGGGCCACCCGCGCGCCGGACAGCGGGATCACGTCGAACCAGTCGCCGCCCACACCGGCCCGGCTGCCGGCGGGCAGGTAGCGGGAGGCGATCTCGAGGGCCGCCTGGTCGGGCAGTGTCTGCGGGAGCAGGCTGCGCTGCAGGGTCATCGTGGTGGTGCGATCGCGGACGGGCCGGCGGGCGTTGTGGATGCCGACGGCCGCCCGGGCCGTGAGCTGCTCGGCAAGCCACAGGTCCTCCGGTGTGAAGGGCTCCGGGCTCCGGTGACGGCCGAAGAGGGCCACGCCGACCGTGGTGTCCTGTGAGCGCATCGGCACCACCATCAGTGAGTGTGTCCCCACCTCGCGGATCCGGGCGGCCTGGGGGTCCTCGCCCGCCCACCGGGCGACGGCGAAGTCGGCCGTCGCGTACAGGGCGCCACGGCCCTGGGCCAGGCATTCGGCCACGGGTGACGGTGCCGGGTAGGCGGTCGTCTCGCCCGCCCCGGCCACGGACTCGGGGTGCTCGTCGAGGACCGACTGCACCGCGGTGCGGCGCAGGGTGACGGCCCCGGCCAGCAGGGCGGAGGGCAGCTCGTCGCCGCTCCCGGGGATGTCGAGCAGGTCGACGACGGTGAAGTCGGCGAGGCGGGGGACGGCGGCGTCGGCCAGTTCCTGTGCGGTGCGTGCGATGTCCGAGGTGGTGCCGATGCGGGCGCCGACGTCCTTCAGCAGGAGCGTGTGCTGCCGGGCGGGCGGTTCCTGCGCCCTGTGGTGCGCCGCCAGGCATACGGCGCGCACCCGGCCGTCCAGGTCTTTTATCGGGGTCAGCGAGGTCGGCCGACCGTGCTGCGGGCCTGGCGGCGTCGCGGGGCGGATGTCGGCCTGCAGGTACTGCGCCTCGCCGGTTTCGAAGGCCAGGCGCATCCTCCTGTCGGCCTCCTCGCTCGGGGGATGCGGTGCGATCTCCGGCAGCCGCAGCCCGCGCATCTCGGTCTCCGTGAAGCCGAGCGCGCGCTCCATGGCGGTGTTCGCCCGCACCAGTCGCAGATCCGTGTCGAAGACCGCCAGGCCGCAGGGGGACTGGGTGAACACCCATTCCGCCAGAGCCTTTTCGCCGGGTGTGCCGGGCCGGCCCGCCACGGCGGACACCACGAGCCACTCGTCGGCCTGCCCGCCGGGCGTGCGCCGGTTGGCGAGCAGTCGCAGCCGAAGCCGGCTGCCGTCGCGGTGCCGCACCGCCACGCTGCCGCTCCACCTGTCCCGCCCGGGCACATCCCACCGCGTGCGCTCGTCGGGGGCGTCGGCGAGCAGATGGGCGACGGGGCGCCCCACGACCTGCGGGGGCTCGTAGCCGAGCAGCCGCCGCGCCCCCTCGCTCCAGCCCGTCACGATGCCCTGCGCATCGACGGTGGCCGCGGCCGTGTACGCCGACTCGCCGAAGTCGTCCGCCCTGTCGGGCCGCTCACCAGGAGGGGTGGGAAGTCGCTCCATCGCCGCTCATCTCGTCCTCGCTAGATCCTTTCCCCGCAGTCCCACGGGAACCTGCACGGCCAGGGCCCCACTGACAAGCATGATCCTGCGAGGCACGCAGCACCAACGCAACGCCGGTCGGGGCGCCGCCCTGCCCCGGCCGCCCCGGCCGGGCGGCCCGGAAAAATCTCAGAAAGTGCAGACGGCGTGGAACCGCATCCCGAGCCCTCCGCGTGAAGTACGGCAATAGCTACATCTCGGTACATATCAGACGCTTTCGAGAGCGTGCGCAGTGATGACCGAGCCGATCCGCCGGAGGAAAGTCCCAGTAATCCCATGAGTTCCACACCCACGCCGTACAACGAAGCCCTCGCACCCGCTCAGCCCCGGCTGGCCCCGCGTGAGCAGGAGGTTCTGCGGCACATCGCCGCAGGGCACACCTACGCTCAAACGGCCCGCCGCATGGGGCTTTCCCAGCACACGGTCGACGCCTATCTGCGCCGCATCCGGACCAAGCTCGGCATCACCAGCACGGCAGAACTCACGCGGCTGGCCATCACCCTCGAGCTGTGACAGTGACGCCCGGGCGGCCTATGGGATGGCCCCGCAGGCACCGGCGGAACGGCGGTGCCTGCGGTGCCGCCAACAGCGGCGCACAACCGCAACCGACGGAGGTCACCCGCTCACCCCGTGATCAGGCCATGACCAGGGCAGACACGGCCTGAGGGACACGAGCTCCTTCACACGCGAACCCGTAGCCCCCGCCCGACGGGCCGCCAGCAGCCGGCGCAGGGCCCTTGCGCGTTGCCGCGCTGCTGTCGGGCGGTTGGGCGTGTCAGGCTTCGTGACCTGCTCGCCCGAGGATCTCCTCCACCATCTCCGTCTTGGCGTCGGCGTAGTTCTGCATGTACTGCCAGGACTGCCTGGACAGGGATCGCTTGGTACGGGCGTACAGCTCGCGGTCACCGCTGTGCGTGCGCAGCCGGTCGCGGAAGCGCAGCATGCGCCCGACCTCGTGACAGCCGGTCGACAGCACGTGCAGATTGGCCGACCCAGCGCTGGGCGCGAGACCGTGCCGGCGCAGGACGCGGTGCTCGTACCACTCGGGTTCCCGGATGACGAGCTGGAACCCGAGGCCCTCCAGGGGCGGCACATAGGCCGCCTCGTCCGCGGAGTCGGGGACGATCAGCAGCATGTCGATGACAGGCTTGGCGGGAAGCCCCGGCACCGACGTGGAGCCGACGTGCTCGATCCGGTGCTCGACATGTCCGAGCCGGTCGCGGATGCGCTCGGCTTCCCGCTCGAACACCTGCGGCCACTGCGGGTCGTACTCCACCAAGGTGACCTGGCCGCTGAGCTTGCGGGCCTCACCGAGGTGGGCCGCCTCGATCTCAGCAGCGGTCATGGGCACGCGCGGAATCCCTGGGGCCTGACGTTCCTCTTCTGGCATGAGGAAGACTCCATTCCTTGGCATCACGTCACTGTCGAAGGCCACGATCAAGGCGATGGGGCACCTTGCCGCAGCCCAAAGAGTTCGCCATGCGTTCCTGGTACCCCCTCGACACTGTGGCTTCTTTGCTGGGCCGACACCATCGGGCAGCCGAGGACGGCTGGCGATGCACTCATGCCGACCACGACCGCCGACGTTAAGGGCCTGGAAGGGACCTACAGGGCGGGGGAAGAGGAGAAGACCTACAGAAAATCCCAAATGTTATGGAATGTCCCAATACTGCGACAGGTCCCCCATGGCCGTTGACCCCATCATGGCCGACCTTCCACGCTGGTGGGTAAGCAGCCCATCCACCCCCAAAGGAGATCATCATGGCGACAAGCAGCCGGAGGCGCCTCCGACACCTCGCCGGCGCGTCCTGCGCTGCTGCGCTGCTCGCCGGAACGGTGGGCGTGGCGAGCGCCGAGGCGGCGCCTCAGACAACGAAGGCCACGGCGGAGTCGTTGAGCGCGGCACCATACGAGACCTGCACGGGTTACCACTACGACGAGAACTACATGCGCATCTGGGAGCCGCCGGGCTGCACCCCGCCATGAAGTGAGGCAACCACCACTGACCTCGCGTTTTCACCAGACCTGGTGTTGTCGCCGACCAGTGGCCTACTGGCGCACCTCTTGCGCACCGGCATCGCCGAACACCGGCCCCTTCCCACGGACAGCGAACTGGCCCAGGCCATCACCGTCCTGGCCTGTGTCCGGCAAGACGCCGTGTGGGACCGCCGCTGAGCAGGCCATCGGGCAAAGATCGCGCCAGCGCCTGCGCGGGTCAATCGCGCTTCCAGGAGAGACGTTTCCTTTCCGGGCGGATGGCCATGCTGCTGGTCCGCCGAATCGACCGGGCGCAGTCCTGACTTTTAGACGTCCTCTAGATTGTGATCGCCGACACCGAACCCGAGCTGAAGTTGGCCACATAGACCCGGCTTCCATCCAGGGACACCGTCACCCCTGCCGGGCCGGATTCCACGGGGATGGGGCGACCTACCCTGCGGTTCGTCTCGGTGTTGATCACCGACACCCAGGCCGAGCCGTAGCTGGTCACGTAGACCCAGCGCCCATCCTTCGGAGACACCGCCACCCCTGCCGGGCCGGGGTCGACGGGGATGGGGCGACCTACCCTGCGGTTCGTCTCGGTGTTGATCACCGACACCGAGGGCGAGTCCAAGCTGGTCACGTAGACCCGGCTCCCATCCGGGGACACCGCCACCCCTGCCGGGCCGGAGTCGACGGGGATGGGGTTGCCCAGGGGGCGGTTCGTCTTGGCGTTGATCACCGACACCGAATCCGATCCCATGTTGGTCACGTAGACCCGGCTCCCATCCTCCGGAGACACCACCACCCCCTTCGGGGAGTCGCCGACGCGGATGGGGTTGCCCAGGGGGCGGTTCGTCTCGGTGTTGATCACCGACACCGAATCCGAGCCGGAGTTGGTCACGTAGACCCGGCTCCCATCCGGGGACACCGCCACCCCCTCCGGGCGGTCGCCGACGCGGATGGGATTGCCCAGGGGGCGGTTCGTCTCGGTGTTGATCACCGACACCGAATCCGATCCCATGTTGGTCACGTAGACCCGCCTCCCATCCTCCGGAGACACCACCACCCCCTTCGGGAGGTCGCCGACGCGGATGTGGTTGCCCAGGGGGCGGTTCGTCGCGGTGTCGATCACCGACACCGAATCCGAGCCGGAGTTGGTCACGTAGGCCCAGCGCCCATCCGGGGACACCGCCACCCCCTCCGGGCGGTCGCCGACGCGGATGGGGGACACGGATGTCGGTGCGGGGGGTTCAGGATCCGAGGGGAGGGACTGCGCCAGGTAGATGCCGACGCCCCCCGCGGCCAGCGCCACCGCCACCACCCCCGCAATGAGCCTGGCCCGTCGGCTTCTGGGCCACGGCAGGCGACGCCGCGGCCGGGCCTCGTCACCTTTGTGCGGCGGCGGTTCCAGGGGCGGGCCGGTCGGTTTCTCCGGCTCGGTCGGCAGCGTGATCTCGGTCGGCGGGGCCGATTCCTGAGCGCGCGGCGGCTTCGAGGCGGGGGGCCGCTCGGGCTGCGGCATCTCCGGTGGGAGAGCGGGTGGCTGCGAAGGGGAAGGGCGGGGCTGGGCGGCGATGGGGGTGAGCAGCTGGGCGGCCTCGTCGCCGCCCATCCGCTGCGCGGGATCCTTGACCAGCAGCCCGAGGATGACCGGGGCCAGTTCCGCCGCCCGGCGCGGCGGGGCGGGAGACTCGAACTGCAGGGCGTTCATCATGGCGCAGGGAGAGTCGCGGTCGAAGGGGCCGGTCCCCTCGAGCGCGAAATACAGAGTGCCGCCGAGTGAGAACAGGTCGCAGGCCGGGGTGGGCATCTCGCCGCCGAACCGTTCCGGGGCCATGAAACGCAGGGTCCCGATGATCTCCGCGGGGGCGGTCAGACGCGGCTCGCCGGAGCTTGGCTCCAGCGCGATGCCGTAGTCGGTCAGCAGCACCCGGCCGCACTCCGCAGGGTGGGAGGATTGCGGGCCCGGCTGGGTCAGCAGGACGTTGGCCGGTTTGACGTCCCGGTGCAGGACGCCGAGCCGGTGGCCCTCCTGCAGGGCGTCCAGGATCGCCAGCCCGATCCGGGCGACGTCGGTGGGCAGCAGCGGCCCTCGCTCGTGCACCACCTCCTCCAGGTCCGTGGCGCCGGGGACGTACGCCATGACGATCCACGGCAGGCCGCCCTCCTCGACGATGTCGTGCACGGTGACGACATGGGGGTGGTCGACCAGCCGGGCGAGGTGCTTCGCCTCGCCGCGGGCCCTCGCGATCCGGGCGCCCACCTCTGATTCCGGGAGGTTCGGCGGCAGGATGATCTCCTTGAGCGCGACCTCGCGCGCCAGTTCCGGGTCATAGGCGAGCCACACCCGACCCCAGCCGCCGGCGCCGAGCCGACGCAGGAGCCGGTAGCGACCGGCGATCACGCGCCCGCCCTCGTACGCTCCCGTCATGACGCTCCCTCTTCCGGGACGGCCCCACAGGGGTCCCCGGCGAGCGTTGAAAGGCTCCTCTCTTCAGGTATTTCATATCGCCTGAAGAGCAGCAAGTCACTCATAACTGGTGTATCCCACGCATATTCCGTGCGGCGGTGTCCGGATCAGGAGAAAGCGCAAGCCGGATGCATGGCATCGCCGCCGTCGCCAGGGATTGCCTCTGATTGCCTCCGATTGCCTCTGCAACCCGCCCTAGCAGGTCACAGCCGCTTCGACTCCCGTAAGCCCAGGTCGGAGAGGTGCAGCGGATTTACCGGCGGTGATAGGCGCACTCGCGGCCGAGCTCGCTGTGGGCATCCGTGGCGTTCCCCTTTCCTCGCGCCCTCATACTCTGACGCTCCGTCAGATAATGCGTCAGAGCCGGGAGTCTGCGATGTCACTGCTCAAGGGAAAGACCGTGGTCGTCTCGGGGGTCGGCGCCGGACTGGGTCACCAGGTCGCGGCGGCGGTCGTACGGGACGGCGGGAATGCGGTGCTGGGTGCGCGGACGGAGGCGAACCTCGCCAAGAGCGCGGCCGCGATCGATCCGGGCGGGGCGCACACGGCGTACCGGTCGACGGACATCACCGACGAGGGGCAGTGCGAGGAGCCGGCCGGGCTGGCGCGGGAGCGGTTCGGCGGGATCGACGCGGTCGTCCATGTCGCCGCCCGGGACAGCCACTTCGGCGGGCTGGGAGCACTGACGACCCTCGGGCCGTGACAGTGACGCCACCTACAGGGCGGGGGAAGGGGGAAGGCCTACGGAAAATCCTCAATGTCATGGAATGTCCCGATACTGCGACAAGTCCCCCATGGCCGTTGACGCCCTCATGACCGGCCTTCCACGCTGATGAGTAAGCCACCCATCCACCCCCAAAGGAGATCATCATGGCGACAAGCACCCGAAGGCGCATCCGACACCTCGTCGGCGCGTCCTGCGCTGCTGCGCTGCTCGCCGGAACGGTGGGCGTGGCGAGCGCCGAGGCAGTGCCTCAGACAACGAAGGTCACGACGGGATCGTCGAGCGCGGTATCGAACGTGCCCTGCACAGGCTACGACGAGGGTGTCTGGCACCCGCCGGGCTGCACCCCGTCATGATGTGAGGCAAGGCAACCGCCACTGGCCTAGGTCCGACTGCGCCCGTCAAGACGCCATGTGGGACCGCCGCCGAGCATGCCACCGGACAAAGATCGCGCCATCGCCTGCAGGTCAGCCGTGCTTCCGGGAGAGAAGTTTCCTGGTCCCGCCGAATCGGCCGGGCGCAGTGCTGAGGTGTCGGACGTCTTCTGGTCCATGATCACCGACACCGAGTCCGAGCCGGCGTTGGTCACGTAGGCCCAGCGCCCGTCCGGGGACACCGCCACCCCCAGCGGGCTCTTGCCTACGGGGATGTGCTCCACCGTGCTGCTCGTCGCGGTGTCGATCACCGACACCGAGCCCGAGCTGTAGTTGGTCACGTAGGCCCGGTTCCCGTCCCGGGACAGCGCCACCTCCCGCGGGTCCTTGCGGACGGGGATGTGGTCCACCGTGCGGGTCGCGGTGTCGATCACCGACACCGAGTTCGAGCCGTTGTTGGTCACGTAGGCCCGGTTCCCGTCCCGGGACAGCGCCACCCCCAGCGGGCTCTTGCCGACGGGGATGCGGTAGTCCACCTTGCGGGTCGCGGTGTCGATCACCGACACCGAGTCCGAGCCGGCGTTGGTCACGTAGGCCCGGTTCCCGTCCCCGGACACCGCCACCCCCACCGGGCTCTTGCCGACGGGGATGTCGTCCACCTTGCGGGTCGCGGTGTCGATCACCGACACCGAGTCCGAGCCGGCGTTGGTCACGTAGGCCCGGTTCCCGTCCCCGGACACCGCCACCCCC